>DATLZT010000174.1:0-5242 GCA_035573835.1 Gemmatimonadales bacterium | reverse complement strand
GAGCGGCTCCACGGGGGCGAGCGCTATCCCGGCACCGGGGTGGGGCTGGCGATCGTCAAGAAGGGGGTGGAGCGGATGCGGGGCCGCCTGGGCCTGGAGAGCGCCCCGGGCCAGGGCAGCCGCTTCTGGCTCGAGCTCCGGTGGGCGGCGGCTTGAACCGGTAGGCGCGCGGAGCTAAGTTTGCCCGCTGGTTTTGCTTACCAATTCGAGGCGATGCCCACCTACGAGTACGAGTGCCCCCAGGGGCACGTCTTCCAGAAGTTCCAGAAGATCACGGACAAGCCGCGGGCCAAGTGCCCCACCTGCGGCAAGGCCGGGACCCGCCGGATCTCCGGCGGCGCCGGCCTCGTGTTCAAGGGCTCCGGCTTCTACATCACCGACTACGGCAAGGACGGGAAGGGGCCCCGGAAGGAGTCGGCGGGGGAGGGGGGCGGGGACGCCAAGCCGTCGAGCGAGGCCAAGGCCGACGCCAAGGGCGGCGCCTCGGAGAAGGCGGAAAAGCCCGCCAAGAAAGCCGCCGAGTGAGCGACGAGATCCGCGCCGAGCTGGCGCGCGTGGCCGCCGAACTGGGGGGCGAGGACGTGGCGTTCGTCCTCGAGCGCCCCCGCGACGCCGGCCACGGCGACCTCGCCACCAACCTCGCCATGGTCCTGGCGCGGGCCCGGAAGACCAACCCCCGCGCGCTGGCGCAGCGGATCGTGGACGCCCTGCGCCTTCCCCCCGACGTCGTCTCCCGGGTCGAGATCGCCGGTCCCGGCTTCATCAACTTCTGGCTCGCCGGGAGCCAGCTCGCCGCCGTGGTCCGCCGGATCCTCGCCGAGGGCCGTGACTACGGGCGGAGCCGATTCGGCGCCGGCGCCAGGGTCAACGTCGAGTTCGTGTCCGCCAACCCGACCGGCCCGCTCCATGTGGGCCACGGCCGCGGCGCCGCGCTGGGCGATGCCATCGCCTCGCTGCTCGAGTGGACCGGCCACGCGGTGACCCGCGAGTTCTACATCAACGACGCGGGGGTCCAGATCGACAAGCTGGCCCGGAGCCTCTGGGCCCGGGTGCAGCAGGCGGCGGGGCGCGAGGCCGAGATCCCGGAGGGCGGCTATCACGGGCTGTATCTCAGGGAGACGGCCGAGCGGGTGCTGGCGGAGCGGGGACGCGGGTTCGCCGACCTGCCCGAGGCCGACGGCGTCGCCGAGTGCCGCCGCGTCGCGCTGGCGACCCAGCGGGCCGAGCAGGACGAGCTGCTCGCCGATTTCGGGGTCCGGTTCGACGTCCACACCTCCGAACAGGCCCTCTACGACCGGGGAGCCATCGAGGCGACCCTCCGGCTCCTGGCGGCGCGCGGTCTCACCTACGAGCGCGAGGGCGCGCTCTGGCTGGAGACCAGCCGGTTCGGCGACGACAAGGACCGGGTCCTCCGGAAGCAGGACGGGAGCTTCACCTACTTCGTTCCCGACATCGCCTACCACATCGACAAGCACGACCGCGGCTTCGACCGGGTGATCGACGTCTGGGGCGCCGACCACCACGGCTACATCGGTCGGATGCGGGCGGCGCTCCGGGCGCTGGGCTACCCCGACGACTTCTTCGACGTCGAGCTGGTGCAGCTGGTGAAGGTGGTGCGGGGCGGGGAGGAGGTGAAGATGTCGAAGCGCTCGGGCGAGTTCGTCACCCTGCGCGATCTCCTCGACGAGGTGGGGGTGGACGCGGCGCGCTATTTCTTCCTGATGCGCCCCGGCGACACGCCGTTCGTCTTCGACGTCGACCTCGCCAAGCGGCAAACGGACGAGAACCCGGTCTTCTACGTCCAGATGGCCCACGCCCGCCTGAGCGGGATCTTCCGCACCGCGGGGCTCGAGCCGGAGTCGGTGACGGGCGAGCTCGATGTGGCCGGGCTGCCGGCCCCGCAGGACGTGGACGTGCTCAAGCAACTCGCCGTTTTCCCCGAGATCGTCGAGAAGGCGGCGCGGGAGCGCGAGCCGCACCGGATCACCAATTACCTCGAGCAGCTCGCCGCCACCGTCCACGGCTGGTATCATCACACGCGGACCCTGGGGGAGGCGCCGGCGGTCGAGCGCAACCGGCTCCTCCTCGCCCGGGCGGCGCGGACCGTCCTCGCCAACGCGCTCACCCTGCTCGGACTCACCGCTCCCGATCGGATGTGACCCGATGAGCCTCCTCGTCGTCGGCAGCATCGCGCTGGACTCGATCTACACCCCCTTCGGGCAGACGGCGGACGCCCTCGGCGGCTCCGCCGTGTACTTCGCCGTGGCCGGGTCGATCCTCCACCCGGTCCGGGTGGTCGGCGTGGTGGGGAGCGACTTCCCGATTGCCGAGCTCGACCGGCTGGCGTCGCGGGGCATCGACTGGTCCGGGGTGGAGCGCACCGAGGGCGAGAGCTTCCGCTGGAAGGGGAAGTACTCCTACGACCTCCAGAGCCGGGAGACGCTGGAGACCCGCCTCGGCGTTTTCGCCGACTTCAAGCCGAAGATCCCCGCGGCGTTCCGGGCGGCCAAGTTCCTCTTCCTCGGCAACATCGACCCCGAGCTGCAGCTCGGGGTGCTGGAGCAGGTACGGAGTCCGCGGCTCGTCGTGTGCGACACGATGAACTACTGGATCCAGGGCAAGAAGGACGTCCTGCTCCACCTCCTCCGCCAGGTCGACATCCTCATGGTGAACGACGGCGAGGCGCGCGAGCTCTCGGGCCACTGGAACATCCACCGCGCGGGCCGCTGGATCCTGGACCGCGGGCCCCGGCGGGTGGTGATCAAGCAAGGGGAGTTCGGCGCGCTCCTGATCGAGCCCGGCCGCACGTTCTACGTCCCGGCCTTCCCGCTGGAGGAGGTCTTCGATCCGACCGGCGCCGGCGACGCCTTCGCCGGCGGCTTCCTGGGCTACCTGGCGCGCACCGACGACGTGAGCGAGGACAACCTCCGCCGCGCCATGGTCTACGGCGCCACCATGGGATCCTATGCGGTCGAGCAGTTCTCGATCGGCGCCTTCGAGGGGATCGACCTCCGGGCGGTGGAGCAGCGGGTCCAGGCGTTCCGCGACCTCACCCACGTGGCGTTCGCCGAGGAGCTCCTGTGAGCGGGGCGTCGCGCCAGTACGCCCAGGCGGGCGTCGACCTCGACTCGGCCGAAGCGGCGAAGGCCCGGATCGGCCGGCTGGTGGCGGGCACCCGCACCCCGCTTTCGGTGGGGGCGGTGGGGGCGTTCGGCGGGATGGTGCGCGTGCCGGAGGGGATGCGCCGCCCGACCCTGGTCATGAGCACCGACGGGGTCGGCACCAAGGTGCTCGTGGCGTTGCAGGCGCAACGCTTCGATACGGTGGGCGAGGACCTCGTCAACCACAGCGTGAACGACATCCTGGTCCACGGCGCCCGCCCGCTCGCCTTCATGGACTACATCGCCGGCGCGGGGCTCTCGATCGAGCAGATCGCCGGGATCGTCGAGGGGGTGGCCCGGGGCTGCCGGGCCCATGGGATGGCGCTCGCCGGCGGCGAGACCGCCCAGATGCCGGGGCTCTACGAGGACGGGCATTTCGACCTCGCCGGCACGATCGTGGGTGTTGTAGAAGAAGACGAAGCCTTGCACGGTGACAGGGTGGCCCCCGGCGACCTGCTCCTGGGCTACGCCTCCACCGGGCTCCACACCAACGGCTACACCCTGGCCCGCCGGATCATCTTCCAGCGGCTGGGGCTGCAACTCGATGACCGCCTTGGGGATAGCGGCATGACCGTGGCCGAGGCGCTCCTGGCGGTCCATCGGAGCTATTACGGCAGTATCGTCCCGATCCTCCCGAAACTTCACGGCCTGGCGCACATCACCGGCGGCGGCATCCCGGGCAACCTGGTCCGGATATTGCCCGACGGGGCCGAGGCGGTCGTCGATCCCGCATCCTGGGAGTGGCCGCCGCTCTTCCGTGTGCTCCAGGAGGCGGGGCAGGTCTCCACCGAGGAGATGCGCGACGTCTTCAACCTCGGCGTGGGCCTGATCGCCGTCCTCCCGCCGGAGGCGCTTGCCGAGGCCCGCGCGGCCGCGGCCGCCGAGGGCGTGTCCACGTTCGTGATCGGCGAGATCCGCCGCGGCACCCGCCGCGTGGTCTTCGCCGGTCGTTAGGGAGGGCTCATGCGACTGATCCGGTCGGTTTTCCTCGGCGCGTCGGTCCTCGCCGGCGCCGCCGCGCTCGACTCCGCCCGCCTCGCGGCCCAGTTCGCGCCGGAATGCGCCGGCTACTCCGGCCAGGCCGAGAACGTCTGCAGCGCCGCGGTCGACGCCACCCGCGCGTTCCACCCGGTGGCCGGGCTCCTGGTGAGCGGCGGCAACCCGGTGCTCGGCACCGGGCGCACCCTCGGCGGGTTCCCCCGCTTCTCGTTCACGGCGCGGGTGAACGCCACCGAGGTCGTCCTCCCGAGCCTCGAGTACGACGGCTCGGACGAGACGCTCGCGAGCGAGGACGAGATCGTCGCCCCCGCGCCGCTGGTCGAGGCCTCGATGGGGGTGTTCCGCGGCCTGGGTCGGGGGCTGCTCGCGGTGGACCTGCTCGGCTCGGCGCAGCTCCTGCCGACCAACGTGGTGGACAACCTCTCGGTCGACGACGACGCTCGTCGGATCGGCGACGTGGCGCTGGGGCTGGGCTACGGGGTGCGGATCGGGGTGCTGGCCGGCTCGTTCCCCATCCCGTCGGTGAGCGTGAGCCTCATGCGGCGCGGCGTCCCGCGGATCCAGTACGGCAACCTCGGCGACCTGTCGCAGGACTTCCAGTACGCCGTCGACCTCGACGCCACCAACGTCCGGGTGGTGGCGAGCGAGCAGATCGGCGTGCTCACGCTCGCCGCGGGGCTCGGCTGGGACAAGTACACCGGCGACGCCGCGATCGCGTTCCGCCATCCGCTCACCGGGCTGCCCCAGGCGCCGATCGAGATCGAGCTGGACAACTCCCGGACCATGGCCTTCCTCAACGCCGGCCTCGATCTCTCGGTACTCAAGGTGGTGGGCGAGCTCGGCTACCAGGGCGGCAAGGACCAGGATCTCTCCACCGACTTCGAGGGGTGGGACGCCGAGGGCGGGCGGCTCTTCGGCGGCGTGGGTCTCCGGTTCGGGTTCTGAGCGGCGCCCGCCGGCTTCATCCCGCGGGCGAGGTGCCGATACTGGGAGGGGCGGTCCGTCGGGACCGCCCCTTCTCGCGTGGGGGACTCGTGCACCGACCCGCCATCCTCTGCCTTGCCTCGCTGCTGGTGGCCGGC
>DATLZT010000173.1:0-8429 GCA_035573835.1 Gemmatimonadales bacterium | reverse complement strand
CGCGCCCCGCCGGCCGGGCCGTCGGCTCCGCCGTCGTGCCCATCCACACCGTCCGGGCGAACGACAGGATGGACACGAGCGCCGCGCCGGCCGGGAGCAGCCCGGTGACGCGCTTCACGACGCCCGAGACGCCCTCACGCATCGCCACTCCCGCGCTGGGATCGACGCAACGATGGATCGCGGGCGGCGGACGGGCAATCGCCGAGAACCGGACGGTGTCGAGAAAGCGGGCGGTGTGTGACGCGTGACCCGCACGCCCGGCGGGAGCGCGCAGGAGGCTGCAGGGGGCCGGCGGCTCAGGCGCTCGCGGCCGGGGAATGCCGGCTCTCGCCGGCGGAGCGCTCGGGGGGGCCGACGACGCGGTTCCGGCCGGCACGTTTCGCCTTGAAGAGCCGCGCGTCGGCGCAGTCCAGGAGCACCTCCGGATCCTCGCCGTCCTGGGGCCGGCTCGCGACCCCGGCGCTGATGGTGAGCCCGGTGACCGGCTGGCGCCGGGGCGGCGCGATGAGCAGCCCCTCGACCCGCCGGCGGATCGCCTCGAGCTTCTCGATCGCCGCATCGGCCCCGGTCTCGGGGAAGATCACGACGAACTCCTCGCCGCCGTAGCGGGCGGCGAGGTCGCTGCGCCGGATCGAACCCCGGATCGCGTCCGCGATGGCCCGGAGCGCCACGTCCCCCGCCGCGTGGCCGAAGGTGTCGTTGAAGCGCTTGAAGTGGTCCACGTCGATCATCGCGATCGAGAGCGGCGAGCCGTAGCGGCGGGCCCGGCTCAGCTCGATCCCGACCTGCTCGTCGAAATGCCCCCGGTTGGCGAGCCCGGTGAGCCGGTCGCTGGTGGAGAGCCGACGGAGCCGGCGGCCCCGCACCACGATGGCCACGCTGAGGGCCGCCATGGCGAAGAGGAGGATCAGCCGGGAGAACTGGGCCCCGCGGTCGTACATCCCGTAGGGGAACGGGGCGAATTCCGGCGAGTTGAGGTCCCAGTGCGTCTCGGCGTACCAGACGATGGCCCCGTACTGCGCCAGCGCCAACGCCCCCGATACCAGGCAGACCCGCACGTCGTAGCGGAGGCAGGTGGCGCCCAGGGCGAGGAAGTACGCCTCGAAGACGACCTTGCTGTTCACCGCCGTGTGGGGCGTGTCGAGGACGAGGAACGTGGCCAGCGCGCCGCTCACCAGCGACACGTCGAGGATGCTGGTGCCGAACCCGATCCACCTCCGGTCGTGGTCCCGCTTGACGACCAGATACACGATCAGCGCGAGCGCCAGCGCCGCCAGCGCCACCCCCAGCCCCACGTGGCTCTCCTGCGCGTCCGGGTACCGGACGAAGCTCGAGACGGGGATGACGAGCAGGAGCGCCACCAATGCCAGTCGGATCTTCGCGACCAGGAGCTCGCCCTTGGCTCCGGCCTCGAGGAAGATCGGCTCGGGTGGCGCCCAGAACCGTCGGAGGAGCGACGGCTCCGGCGCGTCGGGAATCGCAGGGGTCATGGGATGGGCGTGGACGGGACCGGGGGCCGGCCGCCGGCCCCCACCTGGGTCAGTCTAGCCTGGCGGCCTGCATCCGGCAACACGGAGGCCAGGGGGCGCGGGGAGTGCGGCGGGCTGCAGGAAACGGCGGGGGATCGGGTCCCAGGTGCCGGGTGCCGGCCCCCCGGCGACCTCCGTCGTCATTGCGAGGCGGCCCCGGCGCGCGGGCGGCGGCATGGCTTCCGGCGCTGCGCCTCCTCGCGATGACCAACGAGATGACCGCACGCCGGCGGGGTGCGGTCACATCAGCCGGTACTTCGGCCCGCTCCCCCCCTCCCGCGGCGTCCACCGCGGGCCCAGGACGTCGGTCGCCTTGCAGTCGACGCAGTTGGGGGCGTTGACCCGGAGCTGTCCTCCCTCGAGCTCGTACACCCCCGCCGGGCACAGCCGGGCGTAGAACTCGGCCACCTCCGGCGTGATGTCCTTGCCGACCACCAGATGGCTCGGGATGGTGTCCCGGGTGGCGTTCCCCGACTTGAACACCGCATCCAACTTGCCGAAGGTGAGCACGTTGTCGGGGACGAACGGCGCGGCCGCCCGCCGCTCCCGTGGGATCTCGGCATCGGCCGGCATGTCGATCTTCCCGCCCGGGAACCGACCGCCGGTGACCGTCATGAGCCCCGCCTTCATCCCGCCGACGTAGAACCCGTCCTTGAAGGCGAGCCGCATGTTCCGGGTGCGGCGGAGATCCTCCATGATGAAGCTCCGGTCCACCAGCCGGTCGTACTCCGCCAGCGCCTGGGCCGAGACGTCGTCCCGCTTGAGGGCGGCGAAGGCGGCCCGCGCGGCGAGGATCCCCGATTGCATGGCGTAGTGGATCCCCTTGAGCGAGGGGACGTCGACGAATCCGACCGCGTCCCCCACCATCAGCACCCCGGCCCCGTGGCGCCGCTCCGGGATGGCGTAGTAGCCGCCCTCCGGGATCGTCTTCGCCCCCCACTCGAGCAACTGGCCGCCCTCGAGATACGGCCGGAACAGCGGGTGCAGCTTCATCCGCTGGAGCAGCTCGTGGACGTCGAGCGCCGCGTCGTGGTAGTCCAGCCCCACCACCAACCCGAGCGCCACCATGTTGGGGCCGAGGGGATAGAAGAAGCTCCCGCCGAAGGCGTCCCGCGGCAACGGCCAACCGAGGGTGTGGATCACCCGGTCGAGCGGGCGCCGGACTTCCCAGACCTCCTTCACGCCGAGGGCGTAGATCTGCGGATTCGGGGCGGTGATCCCCTGCCACTCCCGATAGGCCTGGGTGAGCGCGCCCCGGCTGCCCTCGGCGAGCACCGTGATGCGGGCGGTGAGATCGGTGGGCGGCGTGTAGTTCCCGGTCGGCTGGCCCTGGCGATCGAGCCCCGAAGGCGTGGTGCGGACGCCGCGGACCCGGTCCCCCGCCACCAACAGCGAGTCGACCGGGAAGCCGGGGAAGATGTTCACCCCCAGCGCCTCGGCCCGCTCCCCGAGCCAGCGGACCAGCTCGCAGATCGACGCCGTGTAGAACCCGGCGTTGTGCATCGTGGGCGGCGTCGGCACCCGCAGCGCCCGCCCCTCGGTGAGGAAGTAGACCGACTCGCCGGTCACCGGGCCCCGGAACGGGAAGTCGGAGTCCTCGAGCTCGGGGAAGAGCTCCCGGAACGCGCGGGGGTTCACCACCGCCCCCGAGAGGTTGTGCTCGCCCAGGCTCTCGGCCTTCTCGAGCACCGCGATGTTGAGGTCCGGCATCCCGCCGCCGGACTCCTGGTCCTTCCTCACCAGGCGGGCGAGCTCGATGGCGCCGGCGAGGCCCGCGGGACCCGCGCCCACGAAGACGACGTCCATCTCGATGGCCTCGGCGCTCGGCTCGTCGCGGCGGATCAGGCGGTCGAGCGGGAGCGGGGCCTGATGGCGAATCGGGAGGATCGGGGCCACGCCGGCAACTCCTTGTTGGACAAGGGATTGGGATGAGGCGGCCGCAAATATAACCGATCCCGCGCGAGGCCGCACCGCTGGATCGCCGACGCGCCGCCACCACCCGCGACCGGGCGGCGCGCCGCGCCGGCTGTTAGTATCCGCCCATGGATGCCCCCGCGATCCCCGGCTTCCGCCCGGTGCCGTTCACCGGCGTCATCTACGTCATGGCCGAGGCCACCCGACTCGGCTATCGCTTCGACCACCCGGACTGGTGCAACCTCGGCCAGGGCCAGCCCGAGACCGGGCCGCTGCCCGGCGCCCCGCCGCGGGTGGAGCGGCTCGAGCTCGGCCCCCGCGACCAGGAATACGCCCCGGTGGCGGGGGTCTGGGAGCTGCGCGGCGCGGTGGCCGAGCTGTACAACCGCCTCTATCGCCGGGGCCGGCGCGCCCGGTACACCGAGCACAACGTCTGCATCTGCGGCGGCGGACGGGCCTCGCTCACCCGCACCGTGGCCGCCCTGGGGCAGATCAACCTCGGCCACTTCCTCCCCGATTACACCGCGTACGAGGAGTTGCTCGACGTCTTCAAGCCCTTCAGCGCCATCCCGATCCTGCTCGACGGTGCCGCGGGCTACCGCTTCGGGGTGGACGCGCTCCGGCGGGAGATCACGGGCCGCGGGCTCTCCGCCCTGCTCCTCTCCAATCCGGCCAACCCCACCGGCCGGGTGATCCGGGGCGACGAGCTCGCGGCGTGGGTCGCCACGGCGCGCGAGCTCCAGTGCACCCTGATCCTCGACGAGTTCTACTCCCATTACGTCTGGAGCCCCGACGACGCCGGGCCCCGGCTGGTCTCGGCGGCCGAGTTCGTGGAGGATGTGGACCGCGATCCGGTGGTGATCCTCGACGGCTTCACCAAGAACTGGCGCTATCCCGGATGGCGCTGCACCTGGATCGTGGGGCCGCGGGCGGTGATCGAGGCGGTCTCGAGCAGCGGCTCCTTCCTCGACGGCGGCGGCAGCAAGCCGGTCCAGCGGGCGGCGATCCCCCTCCTCGCCCCCGACCTGGTGCTCCGGGAGACGGCGGCGATCCGGGCGACGTTCCTCCGCAAGCGGCGGATCCTGATCGACGGCCTGGTGGCCGCCGGCATGCGGCTCGACGCCGAGCCGGAGGGGACGTTCTACTGCTGGGCCGATCTGTCGGGACTCCCCGAGGGGCTCAACGACGGGATGTCGTTCTTCCGCGCCGCGCTGAGGGAGAGGGTGATCTGCGTGCCGGGGGAGTTCTTCGACATCAATCCGGGGAAGCGCCGCGCCGGCCGCCCCTCGCGCTTCAAGCGCTACGTCCGGTTCTCGTTCGGCCCGGAGGAGCGGCAGGTGGTGGAGGGGGTGCGGCGGATCCTGCGGCTGGTGGGGCGGGACTGAGCCGGACCGGTGCCGGCCACGGCGCATCGGCGCGCCGTCGCCCGCACCGCCCGCGAGTCGCCCTTGGCGTTCGCGCCGCCCGACGATCAATCGCCCGCCGCCCACCCCCGCACCACCCGATACACCGGGTAGCTCGCCGCGAGGAGCGCCAGCGAGCCCAGGCTGTTCCGCGTGTCGCCCAGGACCGAGCCGGCCAGGAACGCGAGCGACCCGAGCGCCGCGAGTCCGGTGGTCCAGGGATGGCCCCACGCGCGGTAGGGCCGCGGCGTGGCGGGCTCCCGGCGCCGGAGCGCGAAGACCGACACGAACGAGAGCAGGTAGTTGAAGACGAAGAAGAACGCGAGGAGCGCCAGGACAGTGGTGAACGTGCCGGTCACGGCGAAGCCGGCGGTGAGCGCCGCGCTCGCGAGGAGCGCCGGCCGCGGCGCCCCGCTCTCGCTCACCCCCGCCACCCCGCCGGGCAGCAGCCGGTCCCGCGCCAGCGCCACCGGCACCCGCGAGGCGATGAGGAGGAGCGCGTTGGCGGCGCTCAGGAGCGAGACGATCACCAGCACCCGGATCGCCGTCGCGCCCCGGGGGCCGAAGATCGCCTCCACCGCCGCGCCCGCCACGAACGGCTCCCCGGCCATCCGGCCGATCGGGAGCACCCGGAGGAAGGCCAGGTTGAGGAGCAGGTAGATCGCCGCCACCAGCAGCACCCCACCCACCATCGAGCGCGGGATGTCCCGCCCCGGGTCCCGCACCTCCTCGCTGAAGTAGATCACCCCGTTCCAGCCGTCGTAGGTGACGATCACCCCCTGGAGCGCCACGACCACCGCGGCCACGAGCCCCAGCCCGGCGGGGAACGGCGGCGGCTCGGCCGGCGCGGTGGGCCGGGCGAGGACGAAGCAGGCCACGATGAGCGCCACCAGCAGCAGCGCCTTGAGGAGGCTGGTGACCTGCTGGGTCCGGTCGCCCCAGACGATCCCCTGCCACTGCACCAGGGTGAAGGCGAGGATCACCCCGGCCGCCGTCCAGGGCACCGCGCCGGCCAGCGGCGGGACCAGGGCCCCGGCGTACTCGCCGATCACGATCGCCACCGCGGCCGCGCTCCCGCAGCTCGAGATCCAGTCGCTCCAGCCCACCACGAACCCGGCGTACTCCCCGAGCGCGCGGCGCACGAAGACGTACTGGCCCCCGGAGCGCGGGATCATCGCGCCCAACTCGGCCAGGGAGACCGCGCCGAAGAGGGCGTAGACCGCCCCGGCCGCCCACACGGCGAGGAACCACCCCTCGTCGGGCAGGCGGGCGGCGATCTCCCCCGGGGTGCGGAGGATGCCTTGTCCGATGGTGTTGCCGAGGATGATGGCGAGACCGAACGCGAGGCCGAGGACCCGGAGGAGTCGGCCTCGCGCGGTCACCGCTCGGCCCGGACCTTCCGGATCTCCTCGGTGAGGCGGGGCACGATCTCGAACAGGTCCCCCACGATGCCGTAGTCGGCCACCTTGAAGATCGGGGCGTCCTTGTCCTTGTTGATCGCGACGATGGTCTTCGAGGTGCGCATCCCGGCGATGTGCTGGATGGCGCCCGAGATCCCCACGGCCAGGTAGAGTTCGGGGCTCACCACCCGCCCGGTCTGGCCGATCTGGTCGGACGGATCGCGCCAGCCGTCGTCGGTCACGGCCCGGGTGGCGCCCACCGCCGCGTTGCCGAAGGCGTCGGCCAGCTCCTCGAGCAGCCGGAAGTTGGCGGCCTCCTTGAGCCCCCGGCCGCCGCTCACGATGACCGGCGCCTCGCCCAGGTCGAGCCGGGTGGCCGACTTGGCGGCGACCTCCGTCACCACCACCCGCGCGGCCTCCGGCGCGAGCGCCGGCGCCGCGCTCTCGACCCGCGGGGTGCGGGGCTGCTCGGCCGGCGTCACGGCGCCCGGCCGGAGCGTGGCGACCGCCGGCGCGCCGGCGAGCCGCACGGTGGTGATCACCTTGCCGGTGTGCGTCGGATGGCGGCCGACCAGCGCGTCCCCCTCGAACGAGAAGGCGACCAGATCCGACGCCATGCTCACCTCCAGCGCGGCGGCCACCCGGGGCGCGAGGTCCCGCCCCTGCGCCGAGGCGGAGAAGAACGCCGCCCGATAGCCGCCCGCCCGGATCACCGCCGCCGCCGTCGCGGCCACCACCTCGGAGCTGTAGCGCTCGAGCGCCGGGTGCTCGACCACCACCACCCGGTCGGCCCCATGGCGCCCGAGCGGCTCCGCGTGCGCCCCGATCCCGGGGGCGCCCACCAGGAGCGCGTGCACCTCGCCGCCGCCGGTCGCGTCGGCCGCCTGGCGCGCGGCGGTCACCACCTCGCGCGCCACCTTGCGCAGCTCGCCGGCGCGGGTCTCCGCGAATGCGAACACGTCGGCCATCAGAGCACCTTGGCTTCGGTCTGGAGCAGCCGCACCAACTCGGGCACCGCGTCGGGGCCCTCGCCGATGATCCGCCCCGGCGGGCGGTCGGGCGGGAGCTCCATCGACTGGATGGTGAGCCTCGCCTCGCCGAGGCGGGCCGGCTTCACCTCGACCGTCTTCTTCTTCGCGGCCATGATCCCCTTGAGCGACGGGAGCCGGGGCCGCGCGATCCCCTCGTCGATGGTGAGCACCGCGGGGAGCGGGAAGGTCACCGTCTCCACGGCCCCCTCGAGCGCGCGCCGCGCGGTGCCCCGGCCGTCGGCCAGGTCGAGGTGGGTGATGGCGGTGACGCAGGGGAGGCCGAGCAACTGCGCCGTCATCGGGCCCACGGTCTGGTGGGCGGTGTCGGTCGCCATGCGGCCGAAGAGGATCAGGTCGTAGCCCCCCTCCCCGAGCTCCGCGGCCAGCGCACGGGCCGTCGCCATCCCGTCGGCCGGCACCGCGTCGGCCTTGAGCTGCACCGCGCGGGTGGCGCCCATGCTGAGCGCCTTGCGCAGCGTCTCCTGCACGTCGTCGGGGCCGAGGGAGATCGCGACCACCTCGCCCTGCCCCCGCTGCTCGACCAGGCGGAGCGCCACCTCGAGGGCGTACCCGTCGAAGTCGCTCAGGTCGTACTTGAGGCCCGCGGGGTCGAGCGATTTCCGGTCGGGGGCGATGGAGAAGCGCAGCTCCATGTCGGGCACGCGCTTGACGCAGACGGCGATCCTCACGCGGCAGACCTCGGGCGTTCGGTTGGCGTCGGTTCCACGAGCGAGCCGGGGAAATTCTAGCCGCGGGCCGGGGGCGGCGCCAGTCGGCCGGTGTTGTCGGCCGTGGCGCCGCGTCCTATCATTTACCCGTCACGGATTCCCCGCCCGACCCCGTTCCGCCCGACCCGGACGATCCCATGACCGTCGTGCGCCCGCTCGTCTCCGTCCTCTTGCTCCTCGTCCCCGGCGCCGCCGTCGCCCAGGCGGTCGACACCCTCGAGCTCGCCGTCGCCGGCGCCGTCGCCGAGGGCGACTCGGTGCCGATCCGCGCGGTGGCCCGCGATTCCGCCGGCCGCGAGGTGTCCGGCGTCCCGATCAACTGGTTCAGCAACGCCCCCGCGGTGGGCGACATCCTCCCGAACGGGACGCTCGTCGCCTACCGGGCGGGGCGGGTGGCGATCGGGGCCTTCGCCGGCGGCAAGTT
>DATLZT010000172.1:0-7664 GCA_035573835.1 Gemmatimonadales bacterium | reverse complement strand
CAGGCTCCGGCGCACGAACGCGAGGAACGCGAAGCCGGGGAGCGCCAGCGCGAAGGTCACCAGGAAGTAGCTGGCATAGCCCAGCCGCTCGGCGAGGAAGCCGGACACGTCGGCCGCCGCGATGCCGCCGAGGCGGTAGAGCGCCGAGAGCAGCGCGAACTGGGTGGCGGCGTGACGGCGGCTGCAGATCGTCATGAGGAAGGTGACGAACGCCGCGGTCCCGAGCCCCTGGGTGAACTGCTCCACGATCGCGGCGCCGTACATGAGGCCGGGCGGCGCGCCGGCGGCCGCGGCGGCGAAGTAGCCGAGGTTCGAGGCGGCCTGCGTGAGCCCCAGGACCCACAACCCCCGGAACACCCCCATCCGCGCGGTGGCCCACCCGCCCGCCAGCGCCCCCACGATCGACGCGCCGATCCCGAGCGTCGTCTGGACCCAGCCGATCGTCTCCACCGAATAGCCGCTGTCGAGCCAGAACGGCTTCACCATCGGTGTGAGCGCCAGGTCGCCCAGCTTGAAGGTGAGGACGAACAGGACCAGGCCGCCGCTGGCCGGCCGGGCGAGCAGCTCCCGGAGCGGCTCGACGATCGGCGTGTGGGCGCCCGGCGCGCGCTGCCGCACGGGGAGGGTGAGGGTGAGCGCGGCGAGCGCGAGGAAGAGCGCCGCCGCGGCGACGAAGATCCCCTCCCACCCGAACCGCGCCGAGGCCGCCACCAACGCGCCGCCCGCCAGGATCATGCCCGCCCGGTAGGCCGTCACCCGGACGCCGTTGGCCGGCCCCAGCTCGCGCCGCTCCACCAGCTCGATGGTGTAGGCGTCCACCGCGATGTCCTGGGTGGCGGAGAGGGCGACGAGCAGGAGCACGATCGCGAAGAGCCCCGGTCCGATGGCGCCCTCCCGCGCGAAGAGTCCCAGGAACACCCCGGCCAGCCCGACCTGGCAGAGCGCGATCCAGAGCCCCCGGGTCCCCACCCGGTCGACGAACGGGGCCCAGAGGAACTTGAGCGCCCAGGGGAGCGAGAGGTTGTAGAGGAGGCCGATCTGCGCCAGGCTCGCCTCGCGGGCCCGCAGGTAGACCGGGAGCAGCTCGTTGAAGAAGCCGAACGGGAAGCCGGAGGCGAACGCGACCGCCGCGATCCAGCCGAGCCGAACCGCCGGCGAGCGGCCGGGGGGCCGCGGGTCGGCGTCGCCCGCCGGCGCCGTCATTTCGCCCGGGCCAGGAAGAACGCCAGCAGGAGGAGGAGGCTCCCGACGATCGCGAAGATCGTCGCCTGCCGGCCCAGCCGCGAGGTCCGCGACTCGGGCCCCACCGCCACCGCCGGCACCGGCTGGGTGATCGCACCGCGCTCGGCGGTCTCGTCGTCCTCCTCGCCGCCCTCGAGCGGGTAGACGCGGTAGCCGACTTCCTCCCCCTCGGTGGGCTCCGGCAGCCCCTCGCCGTCGAACCGCGCCACCACGGCGGTGATGTTGTCGGGCCCGCCCCGCTGGTTCGCCAGGTCGATCAGCCGGGAGCAGAGCGCGTCCGGGTCGGGAGTCTCCGCCACCAAGCGCGCCAGCTCGTCGCGTTTCACCTGCCCCGAGAGTCCGTCGGAGCAGATGATGAGCACGTCGCCCCGGCGGAGCGGCTGGTAGGTGAGGTCGACCTTCACCCTCGGGTCGGGGCCGAGCGCCTGGAGGATGATGTTGCGCCGCTCGCTCTGCTCGGCCTCCTCCTCGGTGAGCTCGCCGGCGTCGACCAGGCGCTGCATCAGCGACTGGTCCTTGGTGAGCTGGATCGCCTGGCCGTTGCGGACCAAGTAGGCGCGGCTGTCGCCGATCTGCGCCAGGTAGAGGTCGGTCCCGAAGACCCCCGCCGCCGTGACGGTGGAGCCCATCCCCCGGAGCTCGGGATGCTGGGCGGCGTAGCCGTAGATGCGGTGGTTGGCCAGCTCCACCGCCTCCCGCATCCGGAAGGCGAACCGGTGCGCCGATACCTCGGGATCGGAGCCCCAGACGTTGACCAGGTGCTCGTAGATGAGGTCGGCCGCCATGGCGCTGGCGACCTCGCCCGCGGCGGCGCCGCCCATGCCGTCGGCCACCATGAAGAGCGAACCCCGCCGGCCCACGACGTGGTCCCGCACCTCGGGCCCCAGGCTCGCATTCCGGGTGGTGAGGTCGGCGACGAGGAACGTGTCCTCGTTGTGATCCCGGGTGACGCCGAGGTCGGTCTTCCCGAAGACGGAAACGCGCACCGGTCCCGTGCTCACGGGTGCCTCGGGTGGAGGGTCAGCCGAACGGATGGGGCGATGGTGATGTCCCGCAAGGCCTCTCGCTTCCCACGCTGCCCGCCGTCGCCGCTCGCGGCGCGCGGGGGTGTGTCTCGTGCTCCGTCGCGGATCGCGCGACGCATCGCGCGGGTCGAGGGATCCGACGTTCGCCGGGCGGTCGGAAGGGAATGGCGCAATCTAGAGGCCATGTTCGGGAGCGTCAACGGCGCCATTGGCGTAAGTCTCGGTGCCCGTGTACCTTGCACGCATGCTCTCCGCCAGGATCGGGTCGATCCTCCTCTCAATAATCGTCACTGCGGGTTGCGCCCGCCATCGGCCGGCGGCGGGCGAACCCGCCGCCGTACCCACCACGCGACCCGGCGAACCGGGGTCGCTCGCCGCGGCCGACTCGGGCCTCCCCCCGGTGCCGGAGGTGCGCGGCCCGCTGCGGATCACGGTCGTCTACCCGGCGCCGGGTGACGCAGTGGACGCGCCCGACTCGAGCTTCCTCCACGGGTCGGTCGGCACCGGCGACGCGACGCTCACCATCAACGGCGCCCCGGTCCGGGTCTGGCCCAACGGCGCCTGGCTGGCCTGGGTCCGCCTTCCCGACGACACGCTGATGACCTTCGAGCTGGTGGCCGCCACCGCGACCGACACGGCCCGGTTGGTCGACACGGTCCGGCGGGTGCCGCGGTTCGTTCCCCCGGCGCGCGGGCCGTGGATCGACACGACCTCGCTCACGCCCCGGGGGCGGGTCTGGTGGCCGGCCGGGGAGTACCTCCGGCTCTCGGCCCGGGCGACGCCCGGGGCCACGCTGCGGCTCCGACTCCCCGATGGCGGGATCGTCCCACTGGTGCCCGATCCCCGGCCGGAGCCGGTGCCCGAGGGACGACGGGCCTTCGACCGCGACCCGGCCGGGTTCGTCCGCCCCGTCGTGGAGGACCGCTACGTCGGCGTGCTCCGGGGGATCCGGGTCGGCCCCGATCCGGGGCCCCCGGTGGGCGATTCCCTGGTGCCGGTCGCCACGGTGGCCTGCGCCCAGGGACCCGGGCGCCGCATCGTGTGCCGGGGACGGACCGACGCGGCTCCGCCGGCGGACCCGGTGCAGCCGGTGCTCGAGGCGATCGTCGGGGGCGACACGGCGCGCGCGCCGTGGCCCCTCGCGGTGGCCCTGCTCGACACCCTCCCCCCGGTGGTCGAGCTCGACGACGACCCCGCCGGCCGGGGCGACACCGACCGGATCACCGTGGGCCGCGCGGTACCCGGGGGGACGTACCATTGGTTCTTCCCGACCGGTACCCGTGCCGCCGTCTCGGGCCGGATCAACGACGGGCTCCGGCTCCGGCTGTCGTCCCGCGCCGAGGCCTGGGTGCCGGCGGCCGACGCCCGCGCGCTCCCCCCGGCCATCCCCGCACCCCGCGCGAGGATCGGCTCGACGACGCTCGTGCCGCTCGACGACCGCGTCGTCTGGCGGATCCCGGTGGGCGAGCGGATCCCCTTCCGTGTCGAGGAACGGGAGCGGACGCTGGAGATCCGCTTCTACGGCGGCGCGGGCGACGTGAACTGGATGCAGTACGGCCCGGTCGACTCGCTGGTGCGCCGGCTCGACTGGCGCCAGGAGACGGCCGACGAATTGGTGCTCACCGCCGACTTGAGCCGGCCCGTCTGGGGCTATCGGACCCGCTGGGACCGGGACGACCTCCTGGTGGAGATCCGCCGCCCGCCGGCCATCGACCCCGCGGCGCCGCTGCGGACCCGGCTCATCGTGCTCGACCCGGGGCACCCGCCCCTCGGCGCCACCGGGCCGACCGGGCTCCGCGAGGCCGAGGCGAACTTGGGGGTGGCGCTGGTGCTGCGCGAGCTGCTCACCGAGGCCGGGGCGCGGGTCGTCATGACCCGGACCGGCGACTCCGCGATCGACCTCTGGCCCCGGGTACGCTTCGCCGACAGCGTCGGGGCCGAGCTGCTCGTCTCCATCCACAACAACGCCCTCCCCGACGGGATCGATCCCTTCCGCAACCACGGAACCAGCGTCTACTACAACCACCCGAGGAGCATCCCCCTCGCCCTGGCGGTGCAGCGACAGCTCGTGAGGCGCCTCGGCATCCGGGACTTGGGCATCGGCCGCGGTGACCTCGCCCTAGTGCGCCCCACCTGGATGCCCGCGATCCTCACCGAGGGCCTCTTCATGATGCTTCCCGAGCACGAGGCCGCGCTCCGCTCGCCGGCGGGGCAGCGCGCCTACGCCCGCGCCGTGTACCAGGGCATCCTGGAATTCCTCCGGGACCGGGCGGCGGATCGGTGAGGCGCGGGCGGAGGCGCCGCGGGCGGATCGGCCCGGCGGCGTGGCTGGTCGTGGTCCTCGCGGCCTGGGCCACGCCGCTCGCGGCGCAGATCAACTCCGCGGGGGCGTGGCGGACACTCGAGAGTCCCCGCTTCCGGGTGCACTTCCGCCCCGGTGCCGAGGCGCTCGCCAAGCGGAGCGCCGAGGAGGCGGAACGCGCCCACCGGCTCCTCTCGCGGGAGCTGGTGCCGCCCAGGGGGAAGGTCGACCTGGTGCTGAGCGACGCCGCCGACTTCGCCAACGCGTACGCCAGCGTCTTCCCGAGCAACCGGATCCTCGTCCTGGTGGCGCCGCCCACGGCCGAGCCCGGGCTGCAGCACTACGACGACTGGCTCCGGCTCGTCATCGTGCACGAGCTCACCCACATCTTCCACGGGGACCGGGTGCGCGGCCCCTGGCGGCTGATCCAGGCGATCTTCGGCCGGGTGCCGGGGAGCTTCCCGGCCTTCTACCAGCCGGGCTGGGTCGCCGAGGGGCTCGCCACGTACTACGAGAGCCGCTTCACCGGTGCCGGACGGGTGCGCGGGAGCTTCCACCGCCAGATCCTCCTTGCCGCGGAGCGGGGTGGGGACTGGCTGGGCCCGAACGAGACCGCGTTCTTGTTCGAGAAATGGCCCGACGGCATCGCGCCGTACGCCTTCGGCTCCCGTCTCTTCGAGCGGCTCGCCGACGAGCGGGGCGAGGCGGCGGTGGGCCGGTTCGTCGAGGCGACGGCGGGACAGTGGATCCCCTTCCGCACCGGCCGACCGTTCCGGCGCGCCACCGGCGCATCCCGCGACTCGCTTTGGGCGGCCATGCGCGCCGGGGTCGCGGCGCTCGCGGCGGCCCGGCCGGCCTCGACGGCGGAGACGATCGAGCGGAGCCTGCGGGCGCCCCCGGCGCCCGCGGTGAGCGACGACGGCACCCTGGCCTACTTCGCCATCCGCCCCGAACGCGCGAGCGAGATCGTCGTCCGCGCCCCGGACGGGCGCGAGCGCCGACACCTCTCCACCGCCGGGGTGGACCTCGCCTGGCGCCGCGATACGCTCTACGCCGTCCGGCTCGACTTCGACGACCCGCTCACCTTCCGCTCGGACCTGCACCGGCTGGTCCGGGGTCGCTGGGAGCGGGTGAGCCGGGGGGCCCGGCTCACCGACCTGGGTGCGGGCGAGACCGGGGTGGTCGCGGTGCAGCTCGTCGACGGGTCCAACCGCCTGGTGCGGGTCGGCGGGGACGGACTCGTCCCGGTCGCCGACGCCCAGCCGTCGCGGGAGCTCGCCTCCCCCGCGCTCTCGGCCGACGGGAGACTCGTCGTCGTGGAGCACGGCCCCGACGGCTATCGGCTGGTCCAGGAGGTCGCGCACGCCTCCGGGGCGGCGCCCGCCGGCGCGCAGCGGGCCGTCGTGGTCGCCGCGCCGCCCGGGGTCGTGCTGGGCGAGCCGGCGTGGAGTCCCGACGGGCAGTGGCTGATCTGGAGCAGCGACGAGACCGGGCTGCCCCAGCTCTACGGCCGGGACCGGTCGGGCGAGATCCGTCGGCTCACCGACGAGCCCACCGGCGCGATGGCCCCGGCGCTCGGCGCGGACGGCTGGCTCTACTTCGCCACCCTGGAGGCGGATGGCTACGCCCTGAAACGGCTGCGCTGGGCCGCGGCGCTCGCCCACGCGACCAGGCGGATCGACGGTCCCCTGGACGCCTCCCCGACCTCGGAGGACGCGGGGGCAGCCCCGGAGGAGCCCACGCCACCCGCTGGGGGAACGTTCCGAGTGGCGGGCTATCGCCCATGGCCGGCGCTCCGGCCCCACTACTTCGTGCCCTACGGTGCGAGGAAGGGAGCGGTCGGGACCTTCCTCGGCGCATCCACCTCGGGTCGGGATCCGCTCGAGCGAACCCGGTATCTGCTCAGCGCCGCCATCGGGCTCGATCGCGGATGGCTGGACGGCGAGCTTTCGGTCGTCCACCAGCGCTGGGCTCACGCGGCGCTCGATCTCCGGCTGGCCCAGGAATGGAGCGACGCCGGCTCGCTGCCCGACGGCTCGATGATCTGGGCCCGGGAGCGGGAGGCCGCGCTCGGCCTGACACTCGGTTGGCGCGGCTGGCGGCGGGTGCTGAGCGTTCGGGGGGCCGTGGAATACGAGCAGGACCGCTTCGGCTCGGAGACCGACTCGGTCCGGTTCGCCACGCCCGAGTACGCCGGCGCCAGCCTCGCCGTGGCGGCGGGACGCGCCGTGGTGACGCCACTCGGGATCAGCAACGAGGACGGGGTGGTCGCCTCCGCCCGATTCCGGCGGCGGTGGCGGCTCGACGAGCCGGGATGGTCCAACGAGTGGCGAGGTCGGGTGACGGGGTACCTCGGGCTCGGCGGCATCGGGGCCTTCGCGCACCCGGTGCTCGCCGTCCGGGTGGCCGGCGCCTGGTCCGAGGGACCGGATCGCCCCAGCTTCGGCGTGGGCGGGGTCGGGGGCGGGAGTTTCGAGGTGGCGCCGGGGCTCGTCGTCGGCGACCCGCGCGACTACCCGGTGCGCGGGTACCCCGGGAGCACGCTGCGAGGAAACCAAGTCCTGGTCGGCAGCGTCGAATTACGTATGCCCGTGGCGCTGGTGGCGGAGCCGCTGGGGGATCTCCCATACGGGCTGGACCGGGTCAGTCTCGGGGTATTCTATGACTATGGGACGGCACGACGATCCGGGCGTTCCGTCGGTCCCGGCTCCCTCCAGAGCACCGGTGTGGAGGCGGTGCTGGATCTCGGCGTCTCCTACGATGTGTCGCTCCGGCTCCGGACATTCCTCGCCACCCCCCTGCGCTCGGCCGATGCGACGCCCCGCGGCCGGGTGGCGGTCGGGTTCGGGTTCGGAGCCGACTTCTGAAGGCAGGTCCCCCATGACGAGGACGCGACTCTTCATCCTGCCGGCGGCGGTGGCGCTGCTGGCGGGGACGGTCCACGGCGCCGTCCATCCGCTCCCGGCCCAGGGGCCGGCGGAGCGGGCGGCGCTGGAGCGGTTCCGGGACTCGCTGGCGCAGACCCGCGACTCGCTGGGGCTGTTGGCGTTGGAGCGGCGGGAGATCGAGCGGGCCAAGCGGGCGCGGGACGACGC
>DATLZT010000171.1:0-13006 GCA_035573835.1 Gemmatimonadales bacterium | reverse complement strand
CCCCAAACGCCTCCCCAACGGACTGCTGCCCGGCCATGTGGTGACGATCGATCCCGGGCACGGCGGGGTCGATCCCGGCAACCCCGGGCTCTACTTCCCCCGGGGCATGCGGGAGAAGGACGTCACCCTCGCCATCGGCCGCCTGCTCCGCGATGCGCTCCGACGTCGGGGGGTGGGCGTGGTGATGACCCGGGACCGGGACACCTTGATCGACCTCCACGACCGTGGCGCCTTCTGCACCCAGCGGTGTGATCTCTTCGTCAGCTTGCACGTCAACTCCTTGGCGCGGCGGCGCGGCTACACCGCGCACCGGGGCTTCGAGACCTACTTCCTGGCCGAGGCCCGGACCGAGGATGCCGCCCGGGTGGAGCGGATGGAGAACGAGGCGATCCGTTTCGAGGCCCCGAAGGCGGCGGAGGTCTCCACCGGCGGGCTGGACTTCATCCTCAAGGACCTCCAGCTCAACGAGTACCTCCGCGAGTCGGCCCGGGTGGCGGAACTGATCCAGGCCCACCTCGCCCGGGTCCATCCGGGGGGCGACCGGGGGGTGAAGCAGGCGGGGTTCCTCGTGCTCACCACGGCGCGTCGACCCGCCGTGCTGGTGGAGTTGGGGTACAGCACGAATCCGGAGGATGCCAAGATCCTCACCACCCGATCGAGCCAGCGAGCGCTGGCCGAGGCGATCGCCGACGCGGTCGTGGCCTACCTGCTGGAGTACGAGCGCAAGACCGGCCTGGCCGGCGATTCGGGAGCCGGGCGGTGATCCCGCGCGCGATCGGTATCCTTGCGCTCGTGGGCGGGCTCGCCCTGGGGTCCGGGTGTGCCTACTACAACGGGATGTACAACGCCAAGCGGCTGGCGCGCTCGGCACAGCGGGCCGAGCGCGAGGGGCGCTCGTTCGAGGCCTCGAACCTGTGGGGCCAGGTGGCGGTGAAGGCCGAGTCGGTGGTGGCCCGGCACCCCCGGAGCAAGTGGGCCGACGACGCCATGTTGCTCCGCGGCAAGGCGCTCCAGCGGATGGGCAACTGCGGCGCCGCGGTGCCGTGGCTCCAGCGGGTCACCACCACCTCGACCGACGCCGTCCTCGTGGAGGAGGCAACGTTCCTCCTGGGGCGCTGCCATGAGGCCCTCGGCGACACGGACGGGGCCCGGGAAGCGTTCAGCCGCTTGACCTCGAGCGCCGATCCGGTCCGCCGCCGCGAGGCCTGGTACCAGCGGGGCCGGGCGCTCCGGATCATGGGGGACTATGCCGCCGCGCTGGACGCGCTGGGGCGGTCCGACCATCCCGGGAGCCGGGCGGAGCGGGCCGCGGCCCAGGCGGGCCTGGGACGGCTCGACCTCGCCGCGCCGCTGCTCGATTCGCTGCTCGCCGCCGCCGATACCACCGCGCCCTGGGACTCCATCCTGGCGCTGACCGCGCGGCACGATCGAGCCGCGGCCGCGGCCCTGGTCGACCGATTGGTGGCCGTCGTCGGCGTCACTCCGGAACAGAAGGCCCGCTGGTTGCTCGAGGACGGCCGGCGCTGGGCCGCGGTCGACACGGCCCGCGCCATCGGTCGGATGACCCAGGCGCGCCAGGCCGGCCCGGAGACCCGGCCGGGGTTCCAGGCCCGCCTCGCCACGGTCCAGCTCCGACTGGCCCACGTCGAGAGCGACGCGGTCTTGGCTTGGCTCTCCACGGAGCTCGACTCGCTGAGCGAGCTCGGTGGCGGCGTGGCCCCCGTGGCGGCCCGACTCGCCGCGGCGCTCGCGCGGGTGCGGGGAGCCGCCGATTCCTCGTCGCTCTTTCCCGCCCAGGGCGACCTCCGTCTCTTCCTGGCCGCCGAGACCGCGCGTGATTCCCTGGGGGCGGCCCGGTACGCCGGGCTGCTCTTCCGTCGGGTGGTCGAGCAGTGGCCGACGTCGCCCTACGCGCCCAAGGCGCTCTTGGCATGGGCCCAGGTCGACTCCGCCCGGGCGGACTCGCTCCTCGCCCTGGTCCGGGCCGGCTACGCCGACAGTCCCTACCTGGCGCTCCTCCGCGGTGAGGACTCCCCGGCGTACCGCCAGCTCGAGGACTCGCTCCGGGTCTTCGCCAGCCGTGCCGCCGCCCCGCGCCGGGCGCCCCCTCCAATCCCGACCCGTCGGGGGCTCGACGAGGACGAGCCCGCTCGCCGGCGGGCGGAGCCGAAGTGAGCGCCGGCCCCCTCGCTCGCCAGGTCTTCGGTCGAGAGTTCCAGAACCCCCTCCTGCTCGCCGCCGGGACCGCGGGGTTCGGGCGGGAGCTGGCCGGCGTGATGGACCTCGACCGCCTCGGCGGCCTGGTGACCAAGGCGGTGTCCCGGGAGCCGAGGGCAGGCAACCCGCCGCCGCGGGTGGCCGAGTTCCCCGGGGGCATGCTCAACTCGATCGGCCTGGCCAATCCCGGTCTCGAACGGGTGCGGGCGGAGTACCTCCCCTGGCTCGCCCGTCACCTCTCCCGGGCCAGGGTCCTGGTCAATGTGGTGGGCCGCACGGTCGACGACTTCGTCGCCGTGGTCGCCGGGCTCGACGGCCTGGAGCCGATCACCGCGTTCGAGCTGAACCTCTCCTGTCCCAACACCAAGGCCGGCGGGGTCGAGTTCGGGAGCGACCCGGGCACCGTGGCGGACGTCGTGGCGCGCTGCCGGGCGGCCACCCGACTGCCGATCGTGGTGAAGCTCTCACCCGTGCTCCCCGACATCGCCGGCATGGCTTGCGTGGCGCGGGACGCCGGGGCCGCCGGCGTGACCGTGGTGAACACCATTCCCGGCCTGGCCTACGGTGAGGACGGCGGCACCCGACTCGGCAATGGTTCGGGCGGGGTGAGCGGCCCGGCGCTCCTTCCGGTCGGCGTGCTCGCCACTCGGAAGATCGCGGAGCGAATGGGCGGCACCTTCCCGATCATCGGGGTGGGTGGGGTGCGCTCGGCGGATGACGTCCGCCAGTACCTGCGGGCCGGGGCCACCCTGGTGGCGGTCGGGACCGCCGCCCTGGCCGATCCCAAGCTGCCGGAACGGATCGTGCGGGAGCTGGAGCGCCATGACGGCTGAGATCATCCTCGCCCTGGACTGTCCCGACGGGGACACGGCGCTCCGGCTCCTCGACCGGCTGCCGGAGCTCCGCTGGGTCAAGGTCGGCTCGATCCTCTTCGCCCGGGAGGGGCCGGCGCTGGTTCGGGAGCTGGGTGCCCGGGGGCTCCGGGTCTTCCTCGATCTCAAGTGGCACGACATCCCCAACACCGTGGCCGGCGCGGTCCAGGCGGCGGGCGCCCTGGGGGTCGCGATGGCGACGGTCCACACCCTCGGGGGGGAGCGGATGCTCCGGGAGGCGGTTCGCGCCGCGGGGGACGGACTGTCCCTCGTGGGGGTCACCGTCCTCACGTCGCACGACGCCGAGTCCTACGCCCGGGCGGCGGGCCGGGAGCACGTGGTGCTCCTCAACGAAGTCGTGCGTCTGGCCGGTGTCGCCGCCGAGGCCGGGCTGCACGGCGTGGTCTGCTCCCCGCAAGAGATCGGGCCGGTGCGGCGCAGGCTGGGCTCGAGCGGGCTCGTCGTGGTGCCTGGGATCCGGCGACCCGGAGACCGGGTCGAGGACCAGCGGCGCACCGCCTCCCCGCGGGAAGCGGCCGAGGCCGGCGCTACCCACCTGGTCGTGGGGCGGCCGATCCTCCAGGCGGCGGATCCGGCGGTGGCGTACCGGGAGATCCTGGAGTCGCTGGGATGAGGCGCTGGGCACTCCTGCTCGTCCTCGGCCTGATGGTGGCGGTCGGCCCGTCGGCCGCGGGGCAATCGCCGACCCTGGACCGGGCGGCGGAGGTGGCTCGGCGGGCCTGGCGGTCGCACGACATCGAGGCCTTGGTGGCGTCGAGTCCCCGGCTGCTTCTCCAGCTGCCCGGGGCCGATCCGTCGGCCGCGCTGGGGCGATCGCAGGCCGCGGCGCTGCTCCGTGACTACGTGAAGGGGGCGGAGGAACTCGAGACCGCGGTGGCGGCGGCCCAGGAGGTCCAGGCCGGCCGGGGCTATGTGGAGCTGGTGCGGCGCTACCGGCTCAGGGGGACGCGCGAGGTGCGGATCGAAACGCTGCTATTGAGCTTCCGGCTGGAGCCGGCAGGGTGGGTACTGACGGAGCTGCGAGTGGCGGGGTAGGGCGGGGGGCGTCCCTTGCGGTAGGTCTATGTCAGCGGTATACTTCCAAGCTCATTTGGAACCGGTTCCTTCGCCGGAGCTCCGCGGAGTGTCCTGCGGGGCGTCGGTGGGGGAGGGATGAGGGCGTGGCGGGGTGATCGAGCCGCGCGGTGGGTCCGCGCGGTGGGCGCGCCGGGGTCGATGAGGCGTCCGGAGACCAGGCCGAGGGAGATCCTGTGAAGGTTCGTTCGAGTGTGAAGCCGATCTGCGAGCACTGCAAGGTGGTCAAGCGGCAGGGCGTCACGCGGATCATCTGCAAGCGGAACCCCAAGCACAAGCAGCGGCAGGGTTGATCATGGCGCGTATCGCAGGCGTGGATCTGCCGCGCGAGAAGCGGGTCGAGATCGCGCTCACGTACATCTACGGGATCGGCCGCCCGACCAGCAACCTCATCCTGAGCGAGACCGGCGTGAGCCCGGACACCCGGGTGCGGGATCTCTCGGACGCCGAAGTCGCCCGGCTGCGGCAGTACATCGAGCGCTCGATCAAGGTCGAGGGCGCGCTGCGGACCGAAGTGGCGATGAACATCAAGCGCCTCATGGACATCGGCAGCTATCGCGGGCAGCGGCACCGTCGGGGCCTGCCGGTGCGGGGGCAGCGGACCCACACGAACGCGCGGACCAAGAAGGGGCCGCGCCGGGCGATCGCGGGCAAGAAGAAGGCGACGAAGAAGTAACCTATGACGACACCGACTCCGGCCAAGCCGACGGGCAAGCGCACCAAGAAGGTCGTCGAGAGCGAGGGGATCGCCCATATCTCGGCGACGTTCAACAACTTGCTGATCACCATCACCGACATGAAAGGCAACGCCCTGGTGTGGGGATCGGCGGGGAAGGCGGGCTTCAAGGGCTCCAAGAAGTCGACGCCGTTCGCCGCGACGGTCGCGGCGGAGAACTGCGCCCGCGAGGCGCTCAACCTCGGGCTGCGGCGGGTGCATGTCCGGGTCCAGGGGCCGGGCAGCGGCCGGGAGTCGGCCATCCAGGCGCTGGCGTCCGCCGGGCTCCGGGTGGTCTCGATCCGGGACGTCACCCCGATTCCCCACAACGGCTGCCGGCCTCCCAAGAAGCGGCGGGTCTGACGCATGGCACGTTACACCGGTCCGAGCTGCCGGCACTGCCGGCGTGAGGGCACCAAGCTGTTCCTGAAGGGCACCAAGTGCTTCACCGAGAAGTGTCCGGTCGAGCGGCGGCCGTACCCGGCCGGTCAGCACGGCCAGACGGCGGGGCGGCATCGGAAGGCGTCCGAGTACGCCAAGCAGCTCCGTGAGAAGCAGAAGGTGAAGCGGATCTACGGCCTCACCGAGCGCCAGTTCCGCAACACGTTCGACGACGTCACCCGGCTGCCCGGCGTGAAGGGCACCAACCTGCTGGTGGCCCTGGAGAGCCGGCTGGACAACATCGTCTACCGGCTGGGCTTCGCGTCGAGCCGGAAGGCGGCGCGCCAGTTGGTGCGCCACGGGCACATCCAGGTGAACGGGCGCAAGGTGGACATCCCCTCCTACCGGGTGGAGCCGGGGCAGGAGGTGCGGGTGGCGCCGGAGAGCCGGGAGCTCGTCGGCGTGAAGGCGGCCCAGGAGTCCGCGGCCCGGGGCGCGCCGGTGTCGTGGCTGCACTTGGACGCCGACAAGGCCGTGGGCCGGGTGATGGAGCGGCCGACTCGCGAGGCGATCCCCATCAACGCGCAAGAGCAGCTCATCGTCGAGCTCTACTCGAAGTGACCATGACCATCGATCTCACCGGCCTGGTCCGCCCGCACCTCGTCGAGATGACGAAGCGGGAGGACAACCCGAACGTCGCCGAGTTCCGGCTGCAGCCGCTCGAGCGGGGGTTCGGCTACACGCTGGGCAATTCGCTCCGCCGCCTGCTGCTCTCGTCCCTGCGGGGCAGCGCGGTGTGGGCGTTCCGGATGGACGGGGTGCAGCACGAGCACCAGACCGTCAACGGCGTGCTCGAGGACGTCCACCAGATCATCCAGCGGCTCAAGGGGCTCACGCTGGTCCTCGCCGAGGACGTGGACGACGCGGTCCTCCACATCCGGCGCGAGGGGGCGGGCCCGGTCTACGCCCGCGACATCCAGGAGCACGGCTCGGTCCGGATCATCAACCCGGACCATCTGCTCTTCACCATCCAGGACGACCGCGAGGTCAGCGCCGAGCTCTACGTCAACAAGGGCCGGGGCTACGTCGAGGCGGAGCTGCACCCGAGCGACCGTTCGATGCCGGTGGACCTGATCCGGATCGACTCGATCTACAATCCGGTGCGGCGGGCCAACTTCACGGTGGCGGAGACCCGGGTCGGCCAGCGGACCGACTACGACCGGCTCACCGTGATGGTCGAGACCAACGGCACCATCACGCCCGAGGACGCGATCGCCTACGCCGCGGCGCTGGCGCAGGAGCACTTCCGTTTCTTCGTGGAGTTCGGCAAGGTGCCGGCCGGCCGCCCCGAGCGGGCCGCCGGGGCGGTGCCGGGCGGCAGCCAGTTGGCGGAGCGGCTCCGGCGGCCGATCGACGACTTCGAGCTCTCGGTCCGCTCGGTCAACTCGCTCAAGAACTCCAACATCCGGACCCTGCGGGACCTCGTGGGCTACACCGAGGACGAGCTCCTCAAGGTCAAGAACGTGGGCGACAAGGCCCTCAGCGAGATCGCCGACCTCCTGCGGCGCGAGGGCCTGAACTTCGGCATGCGGTTCGAGGAAGCGGACGGTGAGCTCCGGGTGGTGAGTCCGGGCACGCCGCCGGCCGAGCGCCTCGGAGCCGACTCGGGAGACCAGGGCTGATGCGTCACGCCGCCAAGGGACGGCAGCTGTCCCGCACCGCGAGTCATCGGCGGGCGTTGCTGAACAACCTCGCGACCAGCCTCTTCGAGCACGGGCGGGTCGACACCACGCTCGCCAAGGCCAAGGAGCTCCGGCCGGTGGCGGAGCGCCTCATCACCCTCGCCCGCCGGGGCGATCTCCACGCCCGGCGGCTGGCCGAGCGGCGGATCCGCAAGCCGGAGGTGCTCCGGCGGCTGTTCGCGGAGATCGGGCCCCGCTTCGCGAGCCGGCCCGGGGGCTACACCCGCATCCTCAAGCTGGGTCACCGCTCCGGCGACGGCGCCGACGTCGCCCGGATCGAGCTCCTGCCCGAATGACGACGACGCGACGCCACCGGCAAGCGAAAAGGGGACCGAGAGGTCCCCTTTTTTTGAACCGGACGGGCCCGTTCGGCGGGCCCGCGGCGGCGTCAGCTGGCCTTCCGGATTCGGTTGCTCCGGATGCACCGGGTGCAGGCGCGGACCCGCTTCGGCGCGCCGTCCACCAGGATCCGGACGGTCTGGAGGTTCGGATACCAGCGACGGTTGGTGCGGTTGTTGGCATGGCTCACGTTGTGACCGGTGACCGGCCCCTTGCCGCACACGGAGCAAACCCGCGCCATAGTCTGACCCTTCCGACGGTTGAGCGTTCAGTCCACAGAACGGCCAAAGTTAACCGCCCCAGCGGGTTGACACAACCTCCGGGCTCCACGTCCCATGCCTAGGGCACTCATCACCGGCATCACCGGACAGGACGGCTCCTATCTCGCCGAGCTCCTCCTCGCCAAGGGGTACGAGGTGATCGGCGTGGTGCGGCGGACCAGCCATGACAGCTACGAGCGGATCGAGCACCTCCTCGACCGCGTCACCATCGTCCCCGCCGACCTCTTGGACCAGCACTCGCTCACGGTCGTGATCGGCGACACCGAGCCGGACGAGGTCTACAACCTCGCGGCCCAGTCGTACGTCCCGACCTCGTGGGCCCAGCCCGTGCTCACCGGCGAGTTCACCGCCCTCGGCGTCACCCGGATCCTCGAGGCCATCCGGCTGGCGCACCCCCGGGCGCGGTTCTACCAGGCGAGCTCGTCGGAGATGTTCGGCAAGGTGACCGAGACACCGCAGCGGGAGACCACGCCGTTCTATCCCCGCTCGCCCTACGGCGTGGCCAAGGTCTACGGGCACTGGATCACGGTGAACTACCGGGAGAGCTACGGGCTCTACGCGGTGAGCGGGATCCTCTTCAACCACGAGTCCCCCCGCCGGGGGCTCGAGTTCGTCACCCGCAAGGTGAGCGACGGGGTGGCACGCATCAAGCTGGGGCTGGCCCGCGAGCTCCGACTGGGGAACCTCGACGCGCGGCGCGACTGGGGCTTCGCCGGCGACTACGTGGACGCCATGTGGCGCATGCTGCAGCGGCCCACGCCGACCGACTACGTCGTCGGCACCGGGGAGACCCACTCGGTCCGGGAACTGGTGGAGATCGCGTTCGGGCACGTGGGGCTCGACTGGCGGGACCATGTGGTGGTGGACCCCCGTTTCATCCGGCCGGCCGAAGTGGATCTCCTCCTCGCCGATCCCAGCAAGGCGCGGCGGGAGCTCGGGTGGAGCCCGACCGTGAGTTTCCCGGAGCTGGTCAAGATGATGGTCGACGCGGACCTCGCGCGCCTCGCCGGGCGGCCGTGAGGATCCTGGTCACCGGCGCCGGCGGGTTCGTGGGCGCCCGGTTGGTGCGCCGGCTGGTCCGCGAGGGCCACGCGGTGACCGGCACCCGGGGCGGGCCGGCGCGCTCCCACGAGCCGCGCCTCACGCCGGAGGAGCACGCCGCCGTGACCTGGCGGACGCTCGACCTGGCGGATCGGGCGTCGGTGGAGCGGGCGGTCGAGGGGGCCTGGGATGCGGTGGTCCACCTCGCCGGGGTCTCGAGCTCGATGGAGGCCAAGCGGGATCCGGGACATGCCTGGAACGTGAACGCGGCGGGCACGGCGCGGCTGTGCCACGCGCTGGCGGCCGGGACGCCGGGGGCGGGGCCCACGGTGCTCGTGGTCTCCACCTCGGACGTGTACGGCCTGGGGGATGGGGAGCCCCGCCCCCGCCGGGAGTCCGACGCTCCCCGGCCCCTCTCGGTCTACGCCGCGAGCAAGCTCGGGGCGGAAGTGGCGGCGGGCCAGATCGCCCGGAGCGCCGGGCTCCGCCTGATCGTGGCCCGGCCCTGGCCCCACACCGGGGCGGGGCAGACCGATCGGCTCCTCCCCAAGTGGATCGCCGAGCTCCGGGCGGGGCGCCGGGTCCTGCCGGGCGACCCGGAGACGGTGCGGGACTTCCTCCACGTCGACGACGTGATCGACGCCTATCTCGCGCTGCTCGCCCGGGGCCGCCCGGGGGAGACCTACAACATCGCCAGTGGACAGGGCGTTAGTTTTCGTGACCTGCTGGCCCGGCTCTGCGCCCGGCTCGGGGCCCGGGCGGAGCTCGCGGCCGATCCGCGGCGGGACCTCGACGCGGCGCACTCGGTGGGCGACGCCACCAAACTGCGGGAGTCGACGGGCTGGTCGCCCCGTCGCTCCCTCGACGACACGCTGGCCGAATTGATCGATGCCCAAGCGGACTGACCTCTCCACGATCCTGCTCATCGGCTCCGGCCCGATCGTGATCGGCCAGGGCGCGGAGTTCGACTACTCCGGCACCCAGGCGGTGCGGGCCCTCAAGGAGGAGGGCTACCGGGTGGTGCTGGTGAACTCCAACCCGGCCACGATCATGACCGACCCGGAGCTGGCCGACCGCACCTACCTCGAACCGGTGACGCCCGACTGGGTGGCCAAGGTGATCGAGCGGGAGCGACCGGACGCCCTGCTCCCCACCATGGGGGGGCAGACCGCGCTCAACGTGGCCATGGCGCTCTACCGCGACGGCACCCTGGCCAAGTACGGCGTCGAGCTGATCGGGGCCAACGAGCGGGCCATCCGGGTGGCGGAGGATCGGGAGGAGTTCGCCCGCGCCATGGCCCGGATCGGGCTCGCCACCCCGCAGGGCCGCACGGTGCGGAGCCTGGAGGAGGCGCTCGGGGTGGTGGAGCTCACCGGCTACCCGGCGATCCTCCGCCCCTCGTTCACGCTGGGCGGCACCGGCGGCGGCGTGGCGTACAACCGGGAGGAGTTCGAGGTCAAGGTCAAGACGGCGCTCGAGCTCTCGCCGGTGGGATCGGTGCTGATCGAGCGCAGCATCATCGGCTGGAAGGAGTACGAGCTCGAGGTGATGCGGGACGGCGCCGACAACGTCGTCATCGTCTGCTCGATCGAGAACCTCGACCCGATGGGGGTGCACACCGGGGACTCGATCACCGTCGCCCCGGCGATGACGCTGACCGACCGCGAGTACCAGGCGATGCGCGACGCGGCGATCCGGATCATCCGCGAGGTCGGCGTGGCGGCGGGCGGCTGCAACATCCAGTTCGCGGTGAATCCGCAGACCGGCGAGCAGCTGGTGATCGAGATGAACCCGCGGGTCTCCCGCTCCTCGGCGCTGGCGTCGAAGGCCACCGGCTTCCCGATCGCCCGCATCGGCGCCAAGCTCGCGGTGGGCTACCGCCTCGACGAGCTGCCCAACGACATCACCAAGACCACCCCGGCCTCGTTCGAGCCGGTGCTCGACTACGTCGTGGTCAAGGTGCCGCGATTCGCCTTCGAGAAGTTCCCCACGGCCGATCCGGCGCTCACCACCCAGATGAAGTCGGTGGGCGAGGCGATGGCGATCGGGCGGACGTTCAAGGAGGCGTTCCAGAAGGGGCTCCGCGCCCTGGAGATCGACCGGCCCGGGTGGGCGGTCGGCGCCACGCCGGCCGACGACCGGCTGGCGGACGGCTCGCTCGAGACGGTGCGGGCCGCCCTGCGGACGCCCACCCCGGAGCGGGTGTTCCAGATCAAGCGCGCCCTCCAGCTCGGGATGACGGTCGAGGAGATCGCCGAGCGGAGCGGGATCGACCCCTGGTTCATCGGGCAGATGGCCGAGCTCCTCGAGGCGGAACGGGAGTGGGCCGCCGCGGCCGGCGCCGCCGGGGACGAGGCCGGGGAGCGCGCCCTGCTCCGGCGGATGAAGCGGATGGGCTTCTCCGACCGGCAGCTCGCGGATCTGCGGGGCGTTCCCGAGGCGGCGATCCGGGCCCGCCGGCACGCCCTGGGCGTGCGGCCGGCCTACAAGATCGTGGACACCTGCGCCGGCGAGTTCCCCAGCGCCACCCCGTACCTGTACTCGTCCTACGACGAGGAGAGCGAGGCGGCGCCGCCGGACGGGGCGCGCACCGTGCTGATCCTGGGGAGCGGGCCCAACCGGATCGGGCAGGGGGTGGAGTTCGACTACTGCTGCGTGCGCGCGGTGCTCGCCTTCCGCGAGCTCGGCTACCGCACCGTCATGGTCAACTCGAACCCGGAGACCGTCTCCACCGACTACGACACCTCGGACACGCTCTACTTCGAGCCGCTCACCCTCGAGGACGTGCTGGAGATCGTCCACGTGGAGCGACCGGTGGGCGTGGTGGTGCAGCTCGGCGGCCAGACGCCGCTCAAGCTGGCCCGCGGGCTGGAGCGGGACGGGGTGCCGATCCTGGGGACCTCGCCGGACGCGATCGACCGGGCGGAGGACCGGGGCCGCTTCGAGGCGCTGGCGCGGGAGCTGGGGGTGACCCAGCCGCCCAGCGGCACCGCCGAGTCGCTGGAGGAGGCACTGGCCGTGGCGGAGCGGATCGGGTACCCGATCCTGGTGCGGCCGTCGTACGTGCTCGGCGGCCGGGGCATGCGGATCATCTACGACGCCGGCTCGCTCCGGGAGTACTTCCAGAGCGCCGTACGGGTGGCGCCCGGCTACCCGGTGCTGATCGACAGCTTCCTGGAGGACGCCTTCGAGGCGGACGTCGACGCGATCGCCGACGGGACCCGGTGCGTGGTGGGCGGGGTGATGCAGCACATCGAGGACGCCGGGATCCACTCCGGCGACTCGGCCTGCGTCCTCCCGCCGTACCTGATCACCGAGCAGCAGGTCGAGCAGATGCGCCGTCACACCCGGGCCTTCGCCGAGCGCCTCGGGGTGGTCGGGCTGATCAACGTGCAGTACGCGATCAAGAACGGGGTGGTCTACGTGCTCGAGGTGAACCCGCGGGCCTCGCGCACCGTGCCGTTCGTCTCCAAGACCACCGGGGTGCCGCTGGCCAGCCTCGCGGCGGCGGTGATGGCGGGGAAGACGCTCGACGAGCTCGGGCTGGGCGAGGACGTGATCCAGTCGTGCGTGGCGGTGAAGGAGGCGGTGTTCCCCTTCAACAAGCTGCAGCCGGCCGACCCGGTGCTGGGACCCGAGATGAAGTCGACCGGCGAGGTGATGGGCATCGCCGATTCCTTCGGCATGGCCTTCGCCAAGGCCCAGATCGCCGCCGACAACACGCTCCCGCTCCGGGGGGCGGTGTTCATCACGGTGAACGACCACGACAAGCCGACGGTGGTGCCGATCGCCCGTCGGTTCCACGAGATGGGCTTCCGGATCCTCGCCACCGAGGGGACGGCCCGCCACCTCCGGGCCCGCGGCATTCCGGCCGAGCGGGTGCTCAAGGTGCACGAGGGCCGACCCAACGCGATCGACCTCCTGCTCTCGGGGGAGATCCACCTGCTCATCAACACGCCGCTGGGCAAGCTCACCCAGCAGGACGATTACGCCATCCGGCAGGCGGCGCTGCAGCACCGGGTGCCCTACACCACGACGATGTCGGCCGCCTCGGCCGCGTGCGACGCCATCATCGCGCTCCGGAGCCGGGACGGCACGGTCCGGGCGCTGCAGGAGTGGCACGCGCTCGCCCGGCAGCTGGCGGCCGAGGCCGCGCGGTGAGCGCCGCGGGAGGCGCCACCGGGGGCGCCCGCTCGCCCCGGTTCGTCGCGGCGCTGCGGGCGGCGGTGGGGGGCGAGGTACGGGAGGCGGAGCCGCTGGGGCGGTATTCCACCTACCGGATCGGGGGCCCGGCGACGGTGCTCCTCCCGGCGGGCCCGGAGG
>DATLZT010000170.1:0-25142 GCA_035573835.1 Gemmatimonadales bacterium | reverse complement strand
GGCGGCTGTCCCGACACCCCAGCGGGCGGGCGCCACCTGCGCCCGCCCGGGCGACGGCTACAACGCCGACGGCAGTTGCTACGACGAGCGTCCGGCGCCGCTCGCGCCGACGTTCGTCCCCCTCACCGACGAGGTCGAGGGCACGCCCCGGGCGTCGATCCTCTGGGTGCGGGTGAGCCCCGACGGGCGCACCCTCGAGGTCCAACCGAGGACGCCGTCCAACGACCCGGCCTTCGAGCGGCTGGCGCAGGAGTACGCCCTCAAGGTCCGGTGGGAGCCGGCGACGCGGGGAGGCCGCCCGGTCGAGGGCTGGACCCAATGGATCTTCCCCCCGCTCGGCCGCTGACCGTCGTCCGAGCGCCGCGCCCGAATGCCTGACGTCCGGTCCGGGAGTCGGGGTCCCGGCGCGGTCGTGCGCAACCAACCGACCCGCGATTCGATGCCGACCATCCATCCCAGTGCCTTCATCGCCTGCAACGCCGCGATCATGGGGGACGTGACGCTCGAGGAGGAGTCGAGCGTGTGGTACCACGCCGTCCTGCGGGGCGACATGGCCCCGATCACGATCGGGGCCCAGTCGAACATCCAGGACGGGACGATCGTGCACGTCGACGCCGGCTTCCCCTGCGTGGTGGGGCGCCGGGTCGGGGTGGGGCACCGGGTCATCCTCCACGGCTGCACGGTGGAGGACGACTGCCTGATCGGCATGGGGAGCGTGCTGCTGAACGGCGTGCGGATCGGGACGGGGAGCGTGGTGGCGGCGGGCGCGGTGTTGCCGGAGGGGATGGAGGTGCCGCCCGGGTCGCTGGTGATGGGGGTGCCGGGGCGGATCGTGCGGCGGGTGGACGCGGCGTTGGTGGAGCGGATCCGGGGGACGTGGGCGCACTACGTGGAGCAGGCGAAGGCGCATCGCGCGGGGCGGTATCCGATGGCGAAGTGACGCGACGGTGGCGGGCTAGGCGTGGCCGGGGGTGTTGATAAGTTTCATGGGGCGAGCCGGGATCGGCCGGCACGGGGGAGTGGAGACAGATTTGTGATGTGAACAGCGGATTTCCGCGGAGGTTCGCCCCTTTCCGCTCGTCTTGCCGACGCTCGCCGGCCCGCCTAGTTTGTCGGCCCATTCCCTCGCGGCCGCGACCCGGCCGCTACTTTCGACTCCAGACGGGGTACCATGCTCCGGCAGGGGGCCGCCGCTCCGCGGACCCGCCGCCGACCCCGTGTTCTTCGACAACCGCTCGGCAGGACCGCTCGGAATCGACCGTCGGGCTTCCACACTCCTAACCGAAGGGCAACGGCAATGGCGAACTCGGCCACCTCCCGGCACGCGCTCCAGCTGTCGGCGAACGCGATCACCGTCCTCGAGAAGCGCTACCTCGTGAAGGACGAGGCGGGGAATCCCGTCGAGCGTCCCGAGGATCTGTTCTGGCGCGTCGCGCGGACGATCGCGGAGCCGGAGCGGAAGTACGGCGCCTCGGCCGGGGCGGTGGAGGCGCTGGCGGAGGCGTTCTACGGGATCATGGCCCAGCGCCTCTTCATGCCCAACTCCCCGACGCTCATGAACGCCGGCCGCCCGCTGGGCCAGCTCTCCGCCTGCTTCGTGCTCCCGATCGAGGATACCCTCTCGAACGGCAAGAACGGGATCTACGACACCCTCCGGGCGATGGCGCTGGTGCACCAGTCCGGCGGCGGTACCGGCTTCGCCTTCTCCCGGCTCCGCCCGAAGAACGACATCGTCCGCTCCACCATGGGCGTGGCCTCCGGCCCGGTGTCGTTCATGAGCCTCTACGACGCCTCGACCGACGTGGTCAAGCAGGGCGGCACCCGGCGCGGCGCCAACATGGGGATCCTCCGGGTCGACCACCCCGACATCCTCGAGTTCATCGCCTGCAAGGACGACATCACCAAGATCACCAACTTCAACATCTCGGTGGCGGTGACCGACGCCTTCATGGCGGCGCTCGAGCGGGACGGCGAGTACGACCTGGTCCACCCCCGCACCAAGCAGGTGACCGGCCGGCTCCGCGCCCGCGAGGTGTGGCAGCGGATCATCCACGGCGCCTGGAAGACCGGCGAGCCGGGCGTCTTCTTCATCGACCGCGCCAACCACTACAACCCGGTGCCGCACCTGGGCGAGTACGAGGCCACCAACCCGTGCGGCGAGCAGCCCCTGCTGCCGTACGACGTGTGCAACCTCGGCTCCATCAACCTCGGGGCGTTCGTCAAGGACGGCACGATCGACTGGGACCACCTCCGCCGGGTGATCCATCTCTCGACCCACTTCCTCGAGAACGTCATCGACGCCAACAACTACCCGCTCCCCGAGATCGACGAGCTGTCCAAGCGGATCCGCCGCATCGGGCTCGGGGTGATGGGCCTGGCCGACCTCTTCGTCCGGCTCGGCATCCCCTACGACTCCGACGAGGCGGTCGAGCTCGGCCGCCGGATCCAGCGGTTCGTCGACGAGGAAGCCAAGAACGAGTCCGAGCGGCTCGCCATCCAGCGGGGGGTCTTCCCGGAGTGGCCCTGGAGCATCTGGGGTCCCGACGAGACCTGCGCCCGTGACAAGCACGGCAACCGGATCCGCCCGATGCGCCGGCTCCGGAACTGCAACGTCACCACCGTCGCCCCGACCGGCACCATCTCGATCATCGCGGGCTGCAGCTCCGGCATCGAGCCCCTCTTCGCCGTGGCGTTCATGCGGAACCAGGCCGGCGTGCTCATGCCCGACGTGAACGAGGACTTCGTGGCCATCGCCCGGCGCGAGGGCTGGTACTCCGACGAGCTGATGCGGCGCATCGCCGAAGCCGGCCACATCGACTTCCCCGAGGTGCCCGACCGCTGGAAGCGCGTCTTCGTGACCGCCAACCAGATCAAGCCCGAGTGGCACGTCCGGATGCAGGCGGCGTTCCAGGAGCACAACGACAGCGCCATCTCGAAGACGGTGAACTTCGCCAACAGCGCCACGGAGGCCGACGTCGAGGTGATCTACCGCCTCGCCTACCAGCTCGGCTGCAAGGGCGTCACCGTCTACCGCGACGGGAGCCGGGAGATGCAGGTCCTCTCCACCGGCAGCACCGCCAAGAAGATCGAGCAGCAGGCCCGCGGTGGGGACCGGGCGGGGAACGCCGACCTGCTGGGCGAGCTCGCCGAGCTCCGGGCCGAGAACGAGCGGCTTCGCAAGATGGTCCACGAGCTCGAGGCCGAGAACCTCCAGCGACGCCAGAAGCGCTCCCGGCCCGAGCTGCTCAAGGGCTCGACCCGCCGGATCGAGACCCCGCTCGGCACGCTCTACGTCACCATCACCGAGGACGACAAGGGCCAGCCGTTCGAGGTCTTCATGAGCCTCGGCAAGGCCGGCGGCGCGCTCATGGCCGACGTCGAGGCGCTGGGCCGCCTCATCAGCCTGGCGCTCCGGTCCGGGATCCCGATCAAGGAGATCCACCGCCAGCTCCGTGGCATCAGCTCCGACCGCGTCATCGGGCTCGGCGCCAACAAGGTCATGTCGGTCCCCGACGCCGTCGGCATCGCGATCGAGCGGTGGATGCAGGACAAGCAGGGGATCCAGCAGGAGCTCCTCCCCACGCCCGGTGCCCCGTCGCCCCTGGCGGGCGAAGTCGTCGAGGCCCCGGTGGTGCGGTCGGTGCCGCCCGCCGCCGGCTCGGCCCGGCCGGAGCAGATGTCATTCGGCGGCTTCAACCAGCCCGTGCTCGCCGGCGCCTGCCCCGACTGCGGCTCGCAGCTCGAGTTCGCCGAGGGATGCATGAAGTGCCACGTCTGCGGCTACAGCGAGTGCGGGTGATCGGTCGACCGGCACCGCGCCGGACGCGCCACCCGCCTCCCGACGCCCCCGGACCCCACATCCGGGGGCGTCGTGCGTTCCGGGGCTCGCGGGCCGCGGCCGCCAGCCGCGGCCGCCAGCCGCGAGCGCCGGCCGCGGATACAGCGGCTTGCGTCACCGAGCTTTGTAGTGTAAAGTACTTTTTGTTGGGTTCCGCTGCGTCCGGACCGGGGCGATCCGCGGGACCTTCATGACGGGATCCCCGGTGGTCCCGCGAGGTTGATCCCGGGCGTCGATCCCGGGAGCGCCATGCCCGGCGCCGGCGGAGGCGCCACCCACCACCCGGAGTTGCGGACGGCACCATGCGATTTCCCTCCCTGAGCCATCTCCTCGACCGCGCCCGGGCGGCGCTCCGGCGCTTCCCGTGGACGCTCCTGGCCGGCACCGTCGCCGCAGCGGCCGCCATCGCCGCCTCCAACGCCTCGGGCGCGGCGGAGGATCGCTGGGCCAGGATCGCCCTCGTCGCCGCGCTTGGCCTCCCGCTCACCGTGGGTCTCGGCCTCCTGGCCGAAGTCCGCCGTTGGCGACCGACGGCGACGGCGGCGGCCCAGCTCGCCGGGGGCGTGGCGCTGGCGGGGTTCTTCGCGGCATGGCCCGGGGTCCAGGCCCCCCACCACGCGATCCGCTACGTCCAGCTGAGCGCCGTGCTGCACCTCGCCGTCTCGTTCCTGCCGTTCATGGGTGCGGGGGAGACGCCCGCGTTCTGGCAGTACAACCGGCGCCTCTTCCTCGGCTTCCTCCGGTCCGCGGTGTTCTCCGGCGTGCTCTTCGTCGGCGTGGCCATCGCCCTCGCCGCGCTCGACAAGCTCTTCGGGGTGCACATCGGGGAGCACACGTACTTCCAGCTCTGGGCGATCCTGGCGTTCGTGGTCAACACCTGGATCTTCCTCGACTCGGTCCCCGCGGATCTCCGCGCCCTCCCCGCCGAGGCCGAGTATCCCCGGGCGCTCAAGCTCTTCGCCCAGTACGTCCTCACGCCACTGTCGTTCACGTATCTCGTCATCCTGCTGGCCTATCTGGTGAAGATCCTGCTCGGCGGCGAGTGGCCCAGTGGATGGATCGGCTGGCTGGTGGCGAGCGTCTCGGTCACCGGGCTGCTCGGGTTCCTGCTGGTGCATCCACTCCGGCGCGATCCAGCGGAGGGCTGGATCCGGATCTACAGCCGCTGGCTCTTCGTCGGGCTGGTGCCGGCGGCCCTGATGCTGCTGGTGGCGTTCTGGAAGCGGATCGAGCCCTACGGGCTCACCGAGCCTCGGGCGCTCGGGGTGGCGCTCGGGATCTGGCTCCTCGGCATCGCACTCTGGTACGCGGCCCGGCGCGACGCGGGGATCCGCACGATCCCCGTGACGCTCGCGGCGGTGCTGCTCATCACCCTCTGGGGGCCCCTCGGCCTGACCCAGCTCGCGGTGGCGAGTCAGGGGCGCCGCCTGGCGAGGACCCTGGCGGCCGGGGACGACGCCGAGGCGAGCGCCGCCCTCCGGTTCCTGCTGGACCGCCGGGCGGGTGCGGCGATCGCGGCCGGCATCGGGCGGGAGCTGCCACCGGTGGCATGGGACACGGTACCGCGTCACGGCGAGCAGCGCGACTCCCTTGCCACCCGGATCATGGTGGTGGCCGGCAAGCGCTACGTGCCGCAGTGGTCGCACGTGCCGGAGGACGGCCCGTTCTCCATCGGTGGCGGCTCCGGCGCGCCGCTGGCGGTGGCCGGCTACGCCTGGGCCGTGCCGATCTCCCGGGAGGACACATCGCCCCGCCTGGTGGGGGCCGATTCGGTGGCCGTCCTTCCCTCGGCCGACGACGGCGTGGCGCGGATCCGCATCGGGGTCGACACCCTCTCGTTCGACCTGGCCCGCCTCGCCCGGCGCCACGCGGAGGCGGCCGCCGTGCCGACCGGGGGCGTCGGGGAACGCCTCGTGCTCACGCCCGATGGCGGCTCCCGCCGCGCGGTCCTCGCGCTCGGTCGGTTGAGCGGCGAACGGCGGGAGGCCGAGGTGCGGGTGACCCACTGGAGCGGGTGGCTGCTGCTGGAGGGCAACACGACCGGGCGCTGACCCGGCGCGTCACGGCCCGCGGCGGCGCGGCGCCCGCCACCCGCGAACCTCGCCCGGGCCGCGGCGTATCCCTCTCGGTGAGTCCCTCCGCCGCCGGCCTCGTGACTCGCCCCGGCGCCCCCGCCGTCGATCGGGTCGCCCGACTCGGGTTCCCCACCCACGGCGTCGTCGTGATCGCGATCGGTGCCCTCGGGCCCCGCCTCGTGCTCGGGCGGGGCGGTGCGACCACCGGGCCCGAGGGGGCGTCGGTCAGGCTGTGCCGGCAGCCGTTCCGCCGCGCCGCGCTCGCCGTCCTCGTGGCCGAGGTGTTCCGCCACGCCGTCCGGAAATGGGTTCAGGCCTTCCTCGACCCGGAACGGCAGGGGACTGGGGTCGTCGCGGTGCTGGAGCGGGTCGGGTTCGGCCTCACGGGGCTCGGCTATGCGTTCCTCGGCTGGGCCGGGCTCCGGCTCCTCACCGGCACCGGCCGGGGCGGCGGGCCCGAGGTGGACGACCTGGCCGCGCATGCGCTGTCGGCGCACTTCGGGCCCGGGGCGGTCGCGCCGGCGGGGCTCGTCGTCGTCGCGGCCGGCACGTTCCGGCCCCGGCTCGCCCTCACCACCGGCTTCCGCCACATCCTCGACCGGGGCGCCGCGTCGGCCGAGTCCCGGGCGGTGGTGTCGGTCGGCCGGATCGGCCACGCCGCCCTCGCGGTCCTGTCGACGCTCATCGGGTACTTCCTCTTCCGCGTGGCGTTCTACGTCGACCCCGGTCACGTGGGCGGCCGGCCGGGACGACGCGCTCCGCTTCCTGGCCGGCCTCGAGAACGACCGCTGGTGGCTCGGCGCGGTGGCCGCCGGCATCGTGGTCTACGGGCTGTATCATCTCCTGCTGGTCCGTAATCGCCGCTAGTGAGGCGCCCGACGGGACGGCGCCGGCGAGTGCGCCCGATCCGGCATCGCCACCTGGCATCGCGTCCCGGATTCGCCATATTCCTTGCTCGATGCGCCGCGGCGGTTCGAGCGGCGCGCCGCGCCGGGCGTGCGGGGCGTTCCCGGCCGTCGGTCGTCACCCGCCTCGTCGAGGAAGCATGCACATGTCCGAGAGCCAGGGACAGGGAGCCCTCAAGCCGATCTCGCTCGAGCGGCTGGTCCGGGAGGTCACCACCCTCAGCGCGCAGCGGAAGGGTGGGGACATCGACAACCTGACCTACGATCAGCGCTTCGCCCGGATGATCGGCGAGTTGCGGGAACGGCGCGTCGACGCGTCCCGCCCGGAGATCACCGCCACCCTCGCGCGGCTGCGCGACGAGGGCACCATCACCGCGGACGAGCACGACCGGCTGATCAAGCAGCTCGGTCTCGCCTGACCGCCGACGTCCCGTCCGGCGTCCCCGTCACCCGCGCCCCGACACCGACTCATGTTCGACGCCTCGCCTCTCTCCCCGCTCGAGATGTCGGTCCCGGCGGCCGACGGCCTGGTGCTCAAGGGGATCCTCCGCTATCCCCAGGCGCCGCTCGGCGCCCGGTATCCCCTGGCGGTGCTGGCCCACCAGTATCCGGCCACCGGCGACAGCTTCGCCCCGCTGGTCATCGACCTGCTCGCGCTCGGCGTCGCCACGCTGGCCTTCGACCTGCGGGGGCACGGCTCGTCGATCCAGTCGCCCGACGGCCCGCGGGTCATCGACACGCCGGCGGGGTTCACGCTGGAGGACTTCGGGACGGCGTTCATGAGCAGCGCCCGGCGGCTCGACTTCGCCCGGATCGAGGACGACATCCTCCGGGTGGCGGCCTGGGGCGCCGCCCAGAACTACGTCGATCCCGAGCGGATCGCGCTGGTCGGCGCCAGCGTCGGCGGGAGCGGGGTCCTGCTCGCCGCGCCGTCGGTCACGGGGCTCCGGGCGGTGGTGACCTTCGGTGCGGCGGGGGCGCCGGTCTTCCCCGACGGCCCGGCGCGGATCCGCGCCTCGGTGGAGCGACTCCGGACGGTGCCGTTCCTCCTTACGAGCTCGGAGCAGGACGCCTTCGATGGCGCGGCCAACGTCCGGGCCTGGAGCGACGGCCTGGCGCACGCCAGCCCCCGCATCGTGCCCGGCTCGGCTCACGCGATGGCGATCTACTACGAGGTGCGGGACGAGGTCGTGCCGATGCTCACCCGGGCCCTGGGCGTCGAGCGGCGGCGCGGCTAGGCCGTTCCACCCCCCGGCGGGCCCGGCTATCTTTCCCGCCCATGCCGAGTCCCCAGCGTCGTCAGACCGTCACCTGCTTCGTCGGCCCGGTCCCCGTGGGATCGGGCCATCCGGTGGTGGTGCAGTCGATGACCAACACCGACACCGCGGACGTGGCCGCCACCGCGCGCCAGGTGGAGGCGCTGGCCCGGGCGGGGAGCGAGCTGGTCCGGGTGACGGTCAACAACGACGCGGCGGCCGCCGCGGTGCCCGCGATCGTGGAGGAGCTCGACCGGCGCGGGGTCGCGGTGCCGATCGTGGGGGACTTCCACTACAACGGCCACCTGCTGCTCACCCGCGATCCGGCGTGCGCCCGCGCGCTGGCCAAGTACCGGATCAACCCCGGCAACGTGGGCGGCAAGCGGCACGACGAGAACTTCCGCACGATCGTCGAGGTGGCGCTCCGGCACGACAAGCCGGTCCGCATCGGCGTGAATTGGGGCTCGCTCGACCAGCAGCTCCTCACCGAGCTGATGGACGCCAACTCGCGGCTCCCGGAGCCGCGGGACGCCCGCGCCGTCACCCTCGAGGCCATGGTCGAGAGCGCGCTCCGCTCGGCGGCGCTGGCCGAGGCGATCGGCCAGCCCCATGACCGGATCGTCATCAGCGCCAAGGTGTCGGCGGTGCAGGACCTGGTCGACGTGTACCGCCTCCTCGCCGGCCGCTGCGACTACCCGCTGCACCTGGGGCTCACCGAGGCGGGGATGGGGATGAAGGGGATCGTCGCGAGCACCGCGGGCCTCGCCATCCTCCTCCAGGAAGGGATCGGCGACACGATCCGGGTGTCGCTCACGCCGCGCCCCGGCGGCGACCGGACCGAGGAGGTCCAGGTGGCGCAGCAGATCCTCCAGTCACTCGGCCTCCGGAGCTTCGCGCCCCAGGTCACCGCCTGTCCGGGGTGCGGCCGCACCACCAGCACCTTCTTCCAGCAGATGGCGGAGGAGATCCAGGCCTACCTGCGCGAGCGGATGCCGGTCTGGCGCACCGAGTATCCCGGCGTGGAGGAACTGCGGGTGGCGGTGATGGGATGCGTGGTGAACGGCCCCGGCGAGTCGAAGCACGCCAACATCGGCATCTCGCTCCCGGGGACGTTCGAGGAGCCGAAGGCGCCGGTGTACGTGGACGGCCGCCTGCTCACCACCCTGCGGGGCGAGCGGATCGTGGCCGAGTTCCTCAAGATCCTCGACGACTACGTGGCGTCCCGCTACGGCCGGGCCGAGCGGGTCCCGGCCGGTCGTTAGGCAGCTCGGCGGCCTCGGCCCCCTCGGCCAGGCGCGCCAGCAGCTCCCGTCCGACGATCTCGTAGCGTCCCCGGCCGGTCCAGCGGATCGCCCCGGCGCTCCGCAGGTCGCGCAGGCTCCGCACCAGCACCTCCCGCACGGTCCCCAGCTCCTCCGCCGCCTGCGACTGCGTCCGGCCCAGGGTGAAGGGCCCGGGACCCGCCTCATCCGCCCGCGCCAGGAGCAAGGCCGCCAGCCGGCTCGTCACGCTGCGCGCGGCCAACCGGTCGAGCCGGTCCACCAGGTGCCGGGTTCGGCTCGCCAGGCGCCGGAAGAACACCCAGGCCACCTGCGGATCGGCCGCGAGCGCCGCCTCGATCGCGGCCCGGGGGAAGACGAGGCAGCGCACCGGGGCCGACGCCACCGCCGTGGCGGGATAGCCGCCGCCGTCGAACAGCGAGACCTCGCCCAGGGTGCCGCCGGGCCCCTCGACGTGGACCACGTGCTGGCGTCGCGCCCCGCCGCGCAGCACCCGCACCTCCCCCTCGAGCACCACGAAAAAGCCGCGGGGCGCCGAGCCGGCGGTGAAGAGGGTCTCCCCGGCGGCGTAACGCCGCTCGACGGCGCGGGCGGCGAGCTCGCGGAGCGCCCGGGGCCCCACGCCGGCGAAGATCGGCACTCCGGCGACCGCCTCGATCGGGATCACGCGGGGTGGCCCGCCGCGTCGCCGCGAGCCGTCCCGCCCGCGCTCGCCCGGCGCCGCGAGTGAAACCAAAGTTCCAGCGCCGCAAGGCGCGCCGCCGTAGTGTTCACCGCACCCCGGCCGGCCCGGTCGCGGGACTGGCGGATCACCGCAAGACGGCACATCATCGGAGGAGCACCATGGGAAGACGGTTCACGATCGTGGCGATGCTCGCCACCCTCGGCGCAGGCGGCGTGGGTGCGCAAGAGCATGGCCAAGGGGCCCACGGCGGGGCGGGGCACGGCCACCCCCGGCACGGACGGCACGCGGCGTCCGACACGGGGTTCGCCGCCCTGCAGCAGCGCGGCAAGGTCGCGATGGGGGTGGACCAGTACACTTCCCGCCACCGGTTCGAGCCGCTTCCCGACGGGGGCCGGATCGAGCTGGTCCGCGACGAGGCCGACAGCGCCGGGGTGGCCACCATCCGGGCCCACCTGAGCGGGATCGCCGAGTCCTTCGCGCGGGGGGATTTCCGGACGCCGGCCTTCGTGCACCAGCAGGAGGTGCCGGGCACCCGCGTGATGGCCGAGCGGCGGGAGAAGATCCGTTATCACTATCGGCCGCTGCCGGGGGGCGGCGAGGTCAGGATCGTCACCACCGATTCGCTTGCGGTCGACGCGGTCCATCGGTTCCTCGAGTTCCAGCGGCGTGACCACCGGGCCCATTGAGCCGGTACCCCGGGCCCCGGGCGGTCGGGAGTACCTTCGCGCGGGCCGTGCCGTCGGTTATCGTTCACCGTAAGTTATGCGGACGAGCCGATGGGTGGCGGCCGGGATGCTGGCCGCGTCGATGACGTTGGTCTCGCCGGGGGCGGCCCCACTCGGGGTCGCCCCCCTGGCCGCGCAGGAGGCGGCTCCCGGCGTCGGGGCCAAGGCGCCGGTGGTCACCGTCAACGATCTCGAGGGCGAGCCGGTCGACCTCGGGGCGTTCATCGGCCGGAAGCCGGTCCTCATCGAGTTCTGGGCCAGTTGGTGCGGCTCCTGCCACCAGCTGCTCCCCGCCATCCGGGCGGCGCACGGGCGCTACGGCGACCGGGTGGAGTTCCTGGGCATCAACATCACGGTGAACGATCCACCGGAGCGGGTCCGCCGATATCTGGCGGAGCACGCCCCCCCGTTCCGGGTGCTGTACGACGACCAGGGCGCAAGCGTCCGGGCGTTCGACGTCCCGGCGACCTCCTACGTGGTGATCATCGACCGTACCGGAACCATCGTCTACACCGGCAGCGGCGGCTCCCAGCGGCTCGAGCCGGCGCTGCGCCGGGTGGTCGAGCACTGAGCCGGCCCGCGGCACGTCCCGCCACCGGAGCGTGAACATGTTCCGATCCACCGTCCTCATGACCTTCGCCGCCCCGGCGGTCGTCTTGGCGATCGCCCCGGCCCCCCTCGCCGGGCAGCATGCCGCGCCGGAGCAGCTGGGGCAGCCCACCGCCGTCGTGGTGTCCGGTCCCGAGGTCGGGACCGAGGCCCCCGATTTCCTGCTGTCCTGGGCGGGGCGGGACGGCCTGGGGCCCATCGACCGGCCGTTCACGCTGCGCGCCCATCGGGGCAAGGTGGTGGTCCTTCTCTTCTATCCCAAGGACTTCACGCCCACCTGCACCGTGGAGATGGCAAGCTTCGGCGACCGCTACGACGAGCTCTTCGGCCCCGGCGTGGTGGTGGCGGGGATCAACGCCGACTCGCTCGAAACGCACGCCCGCTTCGCGGCCCGGCTCAACCTGCCGTTCCCGCTCCTGACCGATCCCGGCCAGCGGGTTTCCCGGCTCTACGGGAGTGCCGATCGCGACGGCTACAACCGCCGGACGGTCTACGTGATCGGGCCCGACGGCAAGGTGGCGTACCGCGACGTCCGGTTCAACCCGCTCGATCCCAGGGCGTACGACGAGCTCCGCCGCGCGGTCCAGGCGGCCCGGGCCGGGGTCTAGCCGGCCGATCGGACGGCAGCTGCATGGGGCCGTCCGTGCGTGCCGCCCGGCGTGGCTCGTCTCCGTAGCCGGTGCGGCGATCCCCCGGGCAGCCCGCGCGCCCCGCTACCTTCGCCAGGAGGTCCCCATTCGCGCCATCGTCCCGGCCGCCGTGCTGGCGGCATCCCTGCCCGCCACCCCGCTCGCCGGTCAGACCAGCGCCGCTGGAGCCGGTGCCGAGCACCGGTGGAGCATGGACGGGCTGCGGCACCGCTTCTGCATCCGGTTCCTCGTCGATTCCACGGTCGCCGCCAAGCAGCTCCCTGACGGCTTCGTGCCGGTCAGGGCGACCGCCGCCGACTCGCTCCATCCGGCGTTGCGCCGCGCCGCCGAGGAGCAGCCCGACGCCGTCTGGGTCGCATCGGCGCTCTGCGTGAGCGTGTCCGAGGGCATCACCGTGGGTGAGCGCCGGTTCGCCGACCGGGACCTGGAAGACCTCCAGGGCCTGGCCAGCTGGACGATCGACGCGGCGCCGGCGGAGGGTGGCCCCCCCCGGCGCGTGGCGCTGAGCCTCCTCACCACCAACTGGCGGGTGAACAAGGCGGCCGAGCCCGCCTTCGTGAAGGCGAGGGAGTTCCGCTGGTCCGCCAAGCCGGACCCGGAGCGGCCGGACGACCGGTACCAACTGCGCCTCGACGGCACCACGCTCACCTGGGACGGGCGCCTCACCGGCGACTCCATCCCGGTCGCCTCGACCATCGACGAGCAATGGGTCATGGACGGCAACCGCCGGACCCGGTTCGAGGTTCGCCACACGCTCCGGCCAACCTACCAGCGTGGCATGGCGGGATCGCTCCGGGTCGAGGGCAAGGACGCCCTCGCCAAGGCCCTCAAGGGATCCCCGATCCGGTTCGTCGGCCCGATGTACTTCGGCGGGGTGGGGGAGCTGGTCTTTACGCGCTGATCACTCCCGATGGCCACGCTCGGGCACGTCGCCATCGGGATGGCGCTGGGGCGCCTCCACCTGGCCGGCCGGACCGCCCCGGTGCGCCGGCAGCTGGTGTCTCTGGCCGCCTACGCCGCGCTGGCGCTGGCCCCCGACCTCGACTTCCTGGCCGAGCCCTGGGTGCACGACCCGGCGGCCCCCTTGGCCCACCGGGTGGCGACCCATTCCCTGTTCGCCGCCCTGGCGGCGGGAGCCGTGATCGGGGCAGTCGCCGGGCGGCGGGGCGAGCCCGGCATCCGGACCGCGATCCTCTCCGCCCTCGCGGTCGCCCTCCACGGCCTGGTGGACACCCTGAGTAGCCAAGGCCTCGGGGTGGCTCTCCTCTGGCCGTTCTCGACCGAGCGCCTGTGGGCCCCCTGGCGGATCGTCCCCGGCTTCCCCGCGGTCGAGGACATCTTGTCGCCGATCGTCGTCCCGATCCTCGCCGTCGAGTTCCTGCTCTTCCTCCCCTTCCTGATCTACGCCCTGTACCCCTGGCTGCGCGCGGGCAGGGAAGGAGGGAGCCGCGGCTGACGCTCGCCGCTCCGATCCAGTTCGGTCTCAGCCCCCGCTCGCACTCGAGCGGTCGGCGCCTGCCAACGAGGTGATTTCCACAAGCGCCTTCGACCAGCCTCGCGCCGCCGCGGCGACCGTTTTTTTATGCATCGCTATACCGCCAATAGTGACACTGTCGCAAAGTTAACAATATTTGTCATTTCATGGTTATAATTGCTTGTAATTTAAAGGTTTGTTGAATTGATGTGAAGTAGATTAGTAGTTCGGTCAGAGAATCGGTTCGAACCTGAGCGACTGGGCCGAGGTTGCCTCTCGGCGGCGGGGTCGGTGTGGATATTTTGGTTTTCCACATGGAGGCTGTCGTGCGATGTCGGTCTGTTTTCCACGTCGCTGCGCCGCTCGACAGCCGTCGAGCCCGGCGTCCCACGCCATTGACAGCCGTCTATCTTGGGCCATGCCCACGCACCTACATCCCGACCCCGGCGCGAGCGGCTTCCTCCGTGCGCGGCGGGTGATGACGCTGGCCGACCACCCCGGCGGCGCGGCGGACGCCGACGCGGTCTGGTGGCGGGACGGCCGGATCGTCGAGGTCGGCCGGGCGGCCGAGCTGGCCCGCCGGCTGCCGCCCGGAACCCCGGTCCATGACCTGCCGGAGGCCCTGGTCACCCCGGGCTTCACCGACGGGCACACCCATTTCGCGATGTGGGCCCTGAACCGGCGACGGGTGCAGCTCGCCGGGGCGAGGACGCGGAAGGAGGCCCTGGAGCGGGTTGCCCGCGGCGTACCGGTCCAAGGGTGGGTGCTGGGCCAGGGGTGGGATGCCAACAGCTGGGAGGCGCCTCCCGACCGGTGGGCGCTGGACGCCGTCCAGTCGGGTCCGGTCTACCTCGACTCACTCGACGTGCACGCCGCCTGGGTGAACAGCGCGGCGTTGGCGGCGGCCGGCATCGGGCGGGACACCCCCGATCCGTTCGGCGGCCGGATCGTACGGGACGCCGCCGGTGAGCCGACGGGGCTCCTGCTGGAGCGGGCGGTCGAGTTGATGCACCCGGTGTTGCCGGCGCCCCCGGCGGAGGCGCTGGTGGAGGCGATTCGCGAGGCCCAGGTCGAGGCGTTGGCGCTGGGGGTCACGGGAATCCACAACGTGGAGGGGCTCGCGTCCTGGGAGGCGTTCCGGCGGCTCGACGCCGCAGGCGAGCTCAGGCTGCGGGTGCTCTTCCACCCGCCGGTGGAGGCGCTCCCCCGGCTCGTGGCCGACCGGTTCAGGAGTGGAGAGGGGTCGGCCCGCCTGGTGAACGGCGGCGTGAAGATGTTCCTGGACGGAAGCCTGGGGAGCCGCACCGCCTGGATGCTCGAGCCGTACGAGGGATCCCGGGACCGCGGCATGCCGATCACCTCGCTGGAGAACGCGAGGCGGGCGGTTGAGCTGGCGGCGTCGAACGGGATCGCCTGCACCGTGCATGCCATCGGGGACGCCGCGGTGCGCCGCGCGCTCGACCTCCTCGCCCCCCTGCCGCGGGTCGGCATCCCGCACCGCATCGAGCACTTCCAATGCGTCGCGCCGCCCGATCTCGGGCGGGCCGCCGGGGCCGGGATCGTCGTATCGATGCAGCCGGCCCACCTCCTCACCGACATCCCCCTGATCGACCGGCATTGGGGGGCGAGGGGCCGAGGCGCGTACGCCTTCGGGAGCGCGCTCCGGCTCGGCACGGTGGTGGCGTTCGGCAGCGACGTGCCGGTCGCCTCGATCGATCCCCGGGAGGGCGTGTACGCGGCAATGGAGCGGCGGGCGGCCGACGGCGGGCCCGCCCGCGGGTGGCATCCGGAGGAACGGCTCGGCTTCGAGGAGGCGGTCCGGGCGTACACCGTCGGCCCCGCCGTGGCGGCGGGCCTGGCGGGCCGGCAGGGACGGCTCGCGCCGGGGTTCGACGCCGATTTCGTCGCGTGGGCGGTCGACCCTGCGGTCGAGCGCGGCGCCGGCGCCGCGTTCCGGCAGGCCCGCGCGCTGCTCACCGTGGTGGGAGGCGAAGTCGTGCTGCGGCCCTGACGGGACCCGATTAAACTGAGGCCATGACGCTCAAGAGCGCCGGGATTCGCCGCACCAAGATCGTCGCCACCCTGGGGCCGGCATGGGAGGAGCCGGCCCGCATGGGCGCGCTGCTCGACGCCGGGGTCGACGTGGTCCGGATCAACGCCTCCCACGGGACGCCGCAGATCCGGGAGCGCTGGGTCCGCGACCTCCGGGAGGTCATGGCCGGGCGCGACGCCGCTGCCGCCCTCCTGCTCGATCTCCAGGGGCCTCGCATCCGGGTAGGTGACCTCCCGGCGCCGCTGCGGCTCGAGCCGGGCCAGCGGGTGGTCTTCGCGCCCGCCGCGGTGGCGCGCGATGGGGAGATCCCCACCACCTACGATCGCCTGGCCCGTGACGCCCACGCCGGCAGCAAGATCCTGCTCGACGACGGCCTGATCAGCGTGGAGGTCGTGGGCATCGAGGGCGACCGGGTCGCGGGCATCGTCGTGTACGGCGGGGAGCTCCGCTCGCACAAGGGGATGAATCTCCCGGGGCTGGAGGTGAGCGCCCCGGCCCTCACCGACAAGGACCTCGAGGACGTGGCCCAGGGGATCCGGCTCGGGGTCGACTACATCGCCCTCTCGTTCGTCCGGAAGGCCGAGGATGTCGAGCAGCTCTGCCGCCTGGTGCCCAAGCCGATCAAGGTCATCGCCAAGATCGAGAAGGACACGGCGGTCCAGAACATGCGGGCGATCCTCGAGGTGGCCGACGGCGTGATGGTGGCCCGGGGGGATCTCGGCGTCGAGCTGCCGTTCGAGGAGGTCCCGCTGGTGCAGAAGCGGCTCATCCGCGAGGCGAACCTCCAGGGCAAGGTGGTCATCACCGCCACCCAGATGCTCGAGTCGATGGTCCACGCTCCCCGGCCGACCCGGGCGGAGATTTCCGACGTGGCGAACGCCATCCTCGACGGCACCGATGCGGTGATGCTCTCGGCGGAGACGGCGGTGGGGAAGTTCCCCCTCGAGGCGGTCCGGACCATGGACCGCATCGCGCGGGAGATGGAGAAACAGCGGCGGGGGCGGGGGCCGGCCTTCGAGGCAGCCGTGGGGCGCCGGGGCGACGCCGAGGACGGCGCCCGGGTCCCCCCCGCCATCCGCCTGGGCGGGGTCCGGACCGAGGACGCCATCGCCGTCGCGGTCTGCGCCGCGGCCGACCTGCTCGGCGCCCCGCTCATCGTCTGCTTCACCAGCAGCGGCTTCACCGCCCGCAAGGTCGCCATGTACCGGCCGACCGTCCCCATCTTCGCGGTCACGCCGAACCCCGAGACCTACCGGCAGCTGGCCCTGGTCTGGGGGGTCGTCCCCGTGCTCACCGACCACAGCACCGACTACGACCAGATGCTCGCCGTGGCGCGGGAGCGGATCCTGGCGCGCGAGCTCGCCTCGCCCGGCGACCGCCTGGTCGTGACGGCCGGCGTCCCGTTCGACATCCCCGGCACCACCAACCTGCTCAAGATCGAGACGGTGTGAGCCGGATGCGCCTCACGTTCCTCGGGACGGGAACTTCCTTCGGCGTGCCCCAGATCGGCTGCTCCTGTGCCGTCTGCACCTCGAGCGATCCGCGCGACCGCCGTTACCGCTCGGGCGCGCTGGTGGAGACGGGTACCGCCGCGATCCTGATCGATACCCCGCCGGAGCTCCGCCTCCAGCTCATCGCGGCCCGCCCCGCCCGGGTGGACGCCGTGGTCTACACCCACGAGCACGCCGACCACACCAACGGGATCGACGACCTGCGCATGTTCTCGGTCCGGCAGCGGGCGCCGCTCCCGGTGTACGGGCCGGCCGAGACGCTCGAGTGCCTCCGGACCGGGTTCGGCTACATCTTCGATGACGCCGTCCGGCCCTACGAGGGCACCTCGAAGCCCCGGCTGGAGCTGCGTCCGCTGGAGGCCGGTCGGGAGGTCGAGATCGCCGGGGTCCCGGTGCTGCCGCTGGCGTTCGAGCACGGCCACGTGCGCGTCTTCGGCTATCGCTTCGGCCGGGAGCTGGCCTACATCACCGACGTGAAGGCGGTGGGGGAGCCGGCGCGGCGGCACCTGCGCGGGCTCAAGGTGCTGGTGCTCAACGCCCTCTGGTGGCGCCCGCATCCGACCCACATGAGCATTCACGAGGCGATCGAGACCGCCCGTCATCTCGGCGCCGAGCGGACCTATCTCACCCACCTCACCCACGAGACGTCCCACGCCGAGCTGGAGGCGGCGTTGCCCTCGGGGATCCTGCCGGCCTACGACGGCCTGGTCGTGGAGGTCTAGCGATGCGTTTCGCCTACGGGCGGCTGCTGTCCGACCGCCTCGACGGGAAGCACGGGCTGCCGCGCCCGACGCTGGCGGAGCTCGCCCGGCGCTTCCCCGAGGTGCAGGCGGAGGTGGCCCAGCGGCGGGCCGCGGGGGAATACGGGTTCTACGGCTTGGGCGACCAGACCGGGACGGTGAAGCGGATCACCGCCTTCGCCGAGGGGCTCGGCCAGGCCCACGATCACGTGCTGGTGCTCGGCATCGGCGGCTCCGCCCTCGGCACCCGCGCGCTCCTCGCGGCGTTGCGCCAGCCGGCTTGGAACGAGCTGGACGACGAACGGCGCGACTACTACCCCCGGCTCACGGTGCTCGACAACGTCGATCCCACCTCGGTCGCCGCGGCGCTCCGGCGCATCGATCCCCGCCGGGTGCTGGTGAACGTGGTGAGCAAGTCCGGGGGGACGGCCGAGACCCTGGCGCAGTACCTGGTGGTGCGGCAGTGGCTGGAGGACGCGTTGGGCGGCGCCGCGTACCGACACCTGGTCTTCACCACCGACCCGGCCTCGGGGCCGCTCCGCCAGCTGGCCAGCCGGGAGGGGATCGCGACGCTCGAAGTGCCGCCGGAGGTCGGGGGCCGCTTCAGCGTGCTCTCCCCGGTGGGGTTGCTCCCGGCCGCGCTGGTCGGGATCGACGTGGAGGGGCTCCTGCGGGGAGCCCGCCGGGCACTCGAGCGGGCCGAGTCCCCTGAACTCCTCGCCAACCCGGCGGCGCTGTACGCCGCGCTGCACTGGGCGGCCGACTCGCGGCTCGGGGCCCGGATCCACGTCGTCATGCCCTACACCGACCGCCTGCGCGAGCTGGCGGAGTGGTACCGCCAGCTCTGGGCCGAGAGCCTGGGGAAGCGGCTGGACCGACGGGGCAACCCGGTGTACGTGGGGCCCACCCCGGTGGCCGCGGTGGGGCCGACCGATCAGCACAGCCAGGTGCAGCTCTTCATGGAGGGGCCCTACGACAAGGTCATCACGTTCGTGACCGTGGCCGATTTCGGCGAGGACGTGCCGATCCCCGCCCGCGACGGGCTGCCGCCGGAGCTCGCGTACCTGCCGGGGCACACGTTGGGCGAGCTGCTCGACGCCGAATACCGCGCCACCGCGGCGGCCCTGGCCCGGATGGGTCGGATGAGCTGTACCCTCCGGCTGCCCGATCTCGGCGCCGAAGCGGTGGGCGAGCTGATCATGTTCTTCCAGGTCGCGACCGGGTACGCCGGCGTCTGGTACGGGGTGAATCCGTTCGACCAGCCCGGCGTCGAGCTCGGGAAGCGGCTCACTTTCGCCGCGATGGGACGTCCCGGCTACGAGCCCGAGCCCGGCATGGACCCGGACGAGCGCGACGTGGTCTGAGCCGACCGGGGCGGGCCGATCCCCGGCCGAAACCGGCCGCGCTCCCGGCGCGTAGTCGTTCCATCGGCGAACGACCGAGGGCGCGATGCGCTGCGAGCGGTGCGGTGAGCGGGAGGCGCTGGAGCGGGACGGCCGGCCGGCGCGACTCCACCTCTTCGGGGAGATCGACGGCCACTACTGTGCCGGGTGCGCCCGGCGGCTCCAGGAGCCATACGAGGCCGAGCTCCGGCGGGCCATCGCCGAGCAGGCGCCGGACCTGACCGACGAGGAGCTGGCGCGGTTCCCCGAGCAGATGTTGCGTTTCACCCTCCATCTTCCCCTTCCGGGCGTTCTTCCCCGCGCTTCCTGAGCCGGCGGGTCGTTCCGTCGCACCCCGCCGGCGGTCGTGGCCGCGCCAGCGGTCCGATTCGATCCCGCGTGATCCGGGCTTCCGCGTTTGACCTCCTCCCCGCGGCGGCCTAGATTAGGGCCGGTGCGTACCTAAATCGAATCGGAGCCACTACTTATGGCCGACCAAGTTCGCAGCCTGGTGGATCTGTACGGCGGCGCGGTGAGACTCGACGGCGACGCGGTGCGGATCCACGATGCTTCCAAGCTCCAGTCGGCGGCGACCGACCGGGTGGTCTGGCAGGCGGTCTTCGGCAACCAGGCGGAGAAGGAGGCCGCGCGCTGGCTGCTGTGGGAGTTGGGCCAGGCCACCGGGGCGCGGCCGGCGTCGATCAACGACCTCTACCTGGCACGGGGCCGGGGCGAGTGCGGCGGGTTCACGGTGCCGGCCATCAACGTGCGGGCGATGGCGTACGACACCGCCCGGGCGGTGTTCCGGGCGGCGCTGGCGCGGGAGGCGGGCGCCATCATCCTGGAGATCGCCCGCTCGGAGATCGCCTACACCGACCAGCGGCCGGCCGAGTACGTGGCCGTGATGCTCGGGGCGGCGCTGCGCGAGGGATACCGGCTCCCGCTCTTCATCCAGGGCGATCACTGCCAGGTGAACGCCAAGAAGTTCGCGGCGGACCCCGAGGCGGAGGTGGGCGAAGTCAAGAAGCTCATCGCCGAGGAGATCGGGGCCGGGTTCTACAACATCGACGTCGACACCTCCACCCTCGTTGACCTCTCCAAGCCCACGCTCGACGAGCAGCAGCGGGCGAACTACGAGCGCTGCGCCGAGATCACCGCCTTCATCCGCGAGCAGGAGCCCGAGGGGGTGACCGTCTCGGTGGGCGGCGAGATCGGCGAGGTCGGCCACAAGAACAGCACGGTGGAGGAATTGCACGCCTTCATGCAGGGCTACACGCGGGCGCTCCGGGCCCTGGGAAGCCAGCTGGGGATCAGCAAGATCTCGGTGCAGACCGGCACCTCGCACGGCGGGGTGGTGCTCCCCGACGGGTCGATCGCCGACGTGAAGCTCGACCTCGAGGCGCTGGCCGCGCTCTCGCGGGTGGCCCGGGAGGAGTACGGCCTCGCCGGCGCGGTGCAGCATGGCGCGAGCACCCTGCCGGCCGACGCGTTCGGCCACTTCCCGCGGGTGGAGACGGCCGAGATCCACCTCGCCACCAACTTCCAGAACATCGTCTTCGACCATCCGCGGCTCCCGGCGCGGCTGCGGAGCGAGATCCTCGAGTGGCTCAAGGTGAACGCCGCGGGCGAGCGGAAGCCGGGGGACACCGAGGAGCAGTTCGTCTACAAGGCGCGGAAGAAGGCGATCGGGCCCTTCAAGCGCGAGCTCTGGTCACTGCCGGAGGACGTGCGGGCGGCGATCGCGGCCGAGCTGGAGAAGACCTTCGGGTTCCTGTTCGACCAGCTCCGCGTCAACGGCACCGCCGAGCTGGTGCGGCGCTTCGTCCGGGCGCCCCACCAGCCCCACGCGAGCCTCCGGCCGGCGCTGGTCGCCGCCGAGGACGACCCCGAGGCGGGAGAGTGAGATGAGACGGCGACGCGACGAAGTCGAGGTGGTGTACGTCGAGCGGGAGGGGGCCTCGTCGGCCAAGTCCCTGATCTGGGGGATGCTGATCGGGGCGACCCTCGCGCTCCTCTACGCGCCCCGGAGCGGCGAGGAGACGCGCCGGGCCCTGCAGCGCCGGCTCCGCAAGCTCCGCGCGATGGCCGAGGAGAAGGTCGACGAGCTGGGGGAGCGCTTCGGCCGGCGGGGCGGCACCGGCGCGTCCGACGCGGGCGACGACGACGCCCTCGAGGGCGACGACGACCCCGGGCCCTCGGCGCGGGACGAGCTGGAGCGGCGGCTGAGCGAGGCCCGGGCGCGCCGGCGCCGGGCGGCGTCCATCGAGGACGACGAGCCGCTCGGCTGAGCGACGCCGCCCGTGGGCGTCACCACCCGAGGCTGGCACCGGTCGCCCTGGGGCTTCGTCAAGCGGACCCTCCAGGCGGCGGACGAGAACAACATCCCGTTCCTGGCGAGCGCCCTCACCTTCGACGCGCTGCTCGCCGCCGTTCCCTTCCTCCTCCTCCTGGCCGTGGCGTTGGCCTCGCTGGCGCACGTCCAGGCGGAGGCGCAGGGGGTGGACCTCCGCCTGCTCCTCGAGCGGTTCCTCCCCCCGCACGACGCCGGGGACGCCGACGATCCCTTCCGGCTGGTGGAACACCTCCTGGTCGAGGTCTCCCGCAACCGCGGCCAGATCTCGCTGCTCGCCCTCCCGACCTTCATCTGGTTCAGCACCCGCCTCTTCGCCGGGATCCGGATCGCGCTCAACGAGGTCTTCGACGTCTCCAGCCGGCCGCCGCGCCAGCGGGGCATGCTCGCGTCGTACCTGGTCGGCAAGCTGCGGGACGCCGTCATGGTGCTGGCCACGGTGGTGCTGTTCCTCGCCAACACGCTCCTCACCGCCGGGCTCGAGATCCTCGAAACCCGGGCGATGGAGAGCCTCCCCCAGCTCCAGTCGTTCCTGCGCTCGCTCGGCCGGCTGGGCGGCGAGGCGCTCGCGTTCGCGTTCGGCGTCTCGCTCTTCTTCGTGATCTACAAGTACGCCTCCGTGCGCCGCCTTCCCTGGCGGGCCGCCCTCATCGCCTCCGTCTTCGCCGCCCTCGCCTTCGAGCTCGCCAAGCGGCTCTACGGGCTCTACCTCGCCAACGTCGCCCGGGTGGAGCAGGTGGGCAGCGAGGCCAACATCGGCGCCCTGGTGCTGTTCGTGCTCTGGGTCTACTACACGGCGATCGTGTTCCTGCTCGGCGGGGTGGTGGCGGAGACCTGGGACCTGCGGGTGCGGCAGCGGAAGCAGCGGGCCGTGCTCATCTAAGGCCGCTCAGGGACCGTCACCCACCACCACCTCGAGCCCGCTCACCGCGGCCCCCCGCGGGTCGGGGACCAGCGTGAAGCGCACCGGCGCCCCCCGGGCGCCGAGCGCCTGGAGCAGCCGCGGCGCCACCGCGAGTTCGTACTCGCCCGGCACGATCCCCATCGCGTAGAACTCGCCGTCGGTGAAGGTGGAGAGCGTGCGGGTCGCCCCGGTGCGGCGGTCGGTGAGCACCAGGGTGGCGCCACCCAGGCCCCGCCGCGCGCCGCCCACGACCCGCACCACGCGGCCCTCGATCACCCCGCCCAGCGCGATCGGCAGGTCGAGCCGGCGGAACCGGTTGGGGCCGGGCGAGACGACGAGCGAGGTGACCCCCGGCACCCAGAGCGGCGACGAGAGCGAGAGGCTGTCGACCGTCACCGCGACCGGCTCGAACGGGACGATGTCCCACACCCCGTAGCGGCCGCTCGAGTCCGACACCGCGGTCGCCGAGCCGACCCGGATCCGCACGTCGGGCACGCCCGGCTCGCCGGGGTCGTGCTTCCCGTTGGCGTCGAGGTCCAGGAACACCCGGCCGGCGATGCCGGCGCGCTCGAGCGACGGCCCCGGCGCGAAGTCGAACCGGCGCGCCACCTGGTTCCAGAGCAGCGAGCCCTGCACCAGTTGCACCGCGCTCGCCTCGCCCCCGATGGGCGCCGTCACCGTGCTGGTCGAGCGGAGGAACGGCAGGTAGGAGGAGAGCGCCAGCGTGACCGTGGTCCCCGGCGTCCCGCGGGACCAGCTCGCCCCGAGCTCGATCCGGCTCCCGCCGTTCCCGATCGGGCGCGCCGCGAACACGCTCCCATGCACCGGCCGCGTCACGTCCTCCGCCTCGAACGTCGTGCGGAGCCAGAGGCGGCCCAGGAAGGGGCCGAGCCGGGGGCGGGGGAGCACGAACGCGTTGAGGCCGACGAACGACCGCGTGACGGCGTCGCCCCCGGCGCCCGCGTCCCGTTGGATCCGGGCGTAGGGAAGGAGGCGGATCTCGCGCACCTGGGTGGAGAGCCCGAGGCGGACCGCGTCGTGGGTGCCGGTGAGCGTGGTGATCCGGTCCAGCCCCGCCTCCAGGAAGAAGAACCCCGCGCTCGGCTTGGGCCGGAGGAAGCCGAACAGGCTCCAGTGCGACTTGCGCTCGGGGGGCGCGATGAGCGGCGAGCGGACGTCCCCGTCGTACCGGGTGTAGTCGGCGGCGAGGCGCAGGTTCACCGACGGCTCGTATCGGATCCCGCCGTGCAGGAACCCGTTCGCCACCGCGTCGAGCTCGACTGCCCAGGCGTTGGTGACGCTGCCCAGGACCGAGGCGTAGGGGTGCGAGAGGTCGCCCAGGGAGTCGCGCCAGAACCGGTCGGCCCCGGCCTGGACGGTCCAGCGGCGGCTCACCCCGTAGCGGAAGTCGGCGTTGGCGGTGGCCTGGCACGGGAGGTCCCGGCAGCCGCCCGCGGACACGCCGTACTCGAGCTGCCCCGCCGGGAGGAGCCCCGGGCTCACCCGGTAGGTGCGGTTGAACTCGCGGACTTCGCCGAACGGGCCGTAGGCGATGAAGTCCACCGGGTTCTCCCCGTAGTGCACCGGCAGCGTCATCCCGAACCGGCCGCTCGCGTCGACCGAGTCCCAGGCGACCAGCTCGCCGCCCCGGTACGCCTCCACCTCCCATCCCGGGGGCAGGACGCCGAGGTAGTCCACGCTCCCCACCTGCGAAGGCCGGACGTACGGGGCGTTGGTCACCGCGACGCCGCGGTGCGTCCGGGGTCGCGGACCCGTGGCCAGGTCGTCGCCCAGTCGGAGCTGCCGGAGCCAGCGCTGCTCGCGCCATACCCCGGTCCACGAGGCCTCGACCCGGGCGGCGCCGCCGGCCGGACTCGTCACACCGGCTTGGAACGCGCCGCCGAATGCGTCCGCGCCCACCACCACCGCGTACGCGGCGTCGCCGACGACGTCGCTGCTCGGCGAGAGGACCGAGTAGTCCAGGACGAATCCCTCCCAGCGGCGCCGGTCGGGGGCGAGCAGCATCCCCTCGGGCAGGCCCTGCCGCCGTCGGAGCGTGGCATCGCGGGCCGCCTCGCGCCGGGCGCGCCGGGCCACCGGGAGCTCGCCGGGGTCGCCCACCATCACCGTGAGCTCGGGCCAGTCGATCACGAACCGGAGGCCGAGCAGCTCGCCCAGCGCGGCGGAGGCGATGTATTGGTCGTCCGGCCCCACGACGCGCTGGCCCGGCGCGAGCCCGACCCGGCGCCCGCCCAGCGAGAGGGTGTCGCGGCGGGGATCGGCCACCAGCCGCTCGCGCCGGGGCTGGAGCTCGGCCTCGATCCGCCCGGCAGGCAGGCGCTCGGCCCGGATCTCCGCCAAGTCGAGCAGTCCACCCAGCGGTAGCAGCACCTCGTCGCCCAGCCGGTAGGCGCGCACGGTGCGGGAGACGATCCGCCCCAGCTGGAGCTCGACCAACACCTCCTCGGGGACCGTATCGGCCGTGGCCGGCGGCAGCCCGCCGGGCGGCTGCTCGAGCGCCGTCGGCTGCGGGTAGGACGCGGTGTCCAGGAGGACGGCGACGGGACCTCGGCTCGCGGGCCGCCGACGGGGCACGCCCATCGCCCCGCGACCACAGGCGCCGCGGGAACACCCCGACCCCGACGAGCGGGTCGGATGGGCGGTCGTCGGTTTCCCCTCGCGCGCCAGCGCGAGCGCCGCCGGGG
>DATLZT010000169.1:0-3350 GCA_035573835.1 Gemmatimonadales bacterium | reverse complement strand
GTGCCGACGTCGCGGAACGGGTGGCGCGGCGCGCGGCCCGGTCGCTCCGCCCGGTGCTCAACGCCACCGGCGTGGTGCTGCACACCAACCTCGGCCGAGCCCCCCTCGCCCACGCCGCGGTCGTTGCGATGATCGAGGCCGCTCGCGGCTACAGCAATCTCGAGCTCGACCTCGCCACCGGCACCCGGGGCCACCGAGCCGATCACTGCCGCGCCCTGTTGGCCGAGCTCGCCGGCGCGGAGGATGGCCTGGCGGTGAACAACGCGGCGGCCGCCCTGGTGCTCGCCCTGAACGCGCTGGCCGCCGGCGGCCGGGTCCTGATCTCCCGCGGCGAGCTGATCGAGATCGGCGGCTCGTTCCGCATCCCGGAGATCATCCAGAAGAGCGGCGCCGTGCTCCACGAAGTGGGGACGACCAATCGCACCCACCTCGACGATTACCGCACCGCACTCGACGGGGCCGCCGCGATCCTGACCGTGCACCGCTCGAACTTCGAGCAGCGCGGCTTCGTGGCGACGCCGGATCCGGCCGACCTCGCCCAGCTGGCCCGTGACGCCGGCATCCCGTACGTCTACGACGTCGGGAGCGGGCTCCTGGCCGACCTCACCCCGTTCGGCCTCGGCGGTGAGCCCCGGGTCCCCGACGCGGTCCGGACCGGGGCCGATCTCGTCGTCTTCAGCGGCGACAAGCTCCTCGGCGGCCCCCAGGCCGGCTGTCTGGTGGGCCGCGCGGCGGCCGTGCGCCGCTGCCGCGACAACCCCTTCGCCCGGGCGGCCCGGGCCGACAAGCTCACCCTCGCGGCCCTCGAAGCCACGCTCGACCTCTACCGCGACCCAACCCGCGCCCTGCGGGAGATCCCGGTGCTGGCCATGCTGACCCTCGGCGCCGAGGAGCTCGCCCGTCGCGCCGGCGCCCTAGCCGCCAGCTGCCCGGAGCGGTTCCGCCCGGCGCTCCGGCCCGGCGAGTCGGCCGTCGGCGGCGGGGCGCTCCCCGGGGCTCGGCTCCCCACCACGCTGGTGGCCCTCGACCCGGGCCCGATCGGCGCCGAGGGACTCGCGCTGCGGCTGCGGCTGGGGCGGCCATCCGTCGTGGCCCGCATCGAGGAGGGACGACTCGTGCTCGATCCCCGCACCCTGCCGCCCGAGTCGTTCGCCGAGCTGGGCGCGGCGCTCGAGCGGGCGCTGGACGAATGAGCCGGCGGGCGGTGTTCCTCGACCGGGACGGGACGATCGTCGACGATCCCGGCTATCCCCGGGACCCGGCATGCGTGCGGCTGCTCCCGGGTGCGGCGGGGGCGATCGCCCGGCTCAACCGGGCCGGTCTGCGGACCATCGTGGTCACCAACCAGTCGGGGATCGCGCGGGGGCTGTTGAGTGAGGAGGACTATCGGGCGGTGGAAACGCGGGTGGACGAGCTCCTGGCCCGGGAAGGCGCCAGGCTCGACGCCCATTACTTCTGCCCCCACCTGCCCGAGATCACCGGGCCCTGCGAGTGCCGCAAGCCGGGCGTGGCGCTCTACCGCCGGGCGGCCGATCGGTTCGGGATCGCGCTCGGGGAGAGCTGGTGGGTGGGCGATCGCCTGCGCGACATCCTGCCGGCGCGGACCCTTGGCGGTGGCGGCGTGCTCGTGCTCACCGGCGCGGGCGAGGCGGAGCGGGCCGAGGCGGCGCGCCTCGGCTTCGCCGTGGTCCCGGACCTGGCCCGGGCCGTAGACACGATCCTCGGCTGAGCGTCAGCGGGTCGCCCCGCCGGCCGCGGTCCCGGGGGAGCCGAGGTGGCGGATGAACCAGGTCCGCGCCAGCTCGGCCACCCGCGCCAGGGTGCCGGGCTCCTCGAAGAGGTGGGACGCCCCGGGAACGATCTCCATCGCCTTTACCGCCCGGAGCCGATCGTACGCCTGGCGGTTGAGCGGGATCACCGGCCAGTCGTCGCCGCCCACGATGAGCAGCGTGGGCGCCCGCACGTCGTCGAGGGCCTCGAGCGCCAGATCCGGTCGGCCTCCCCGCGACACCACCGCGCCCACCGCCCCGGCCCTCCGGGCTGCCGCCACCAGCGCCGCGGCGGCGCCGGTGCTCGCGCCGAAGAGGCCGATCGGGAGCTCCCGGGTGGCGCCGTGCCCCCGCAGCCAGTCGATCGCCCCCACCAGCCGGTCGGCCAAGAGCCCGATGTCGAACCGGAGCTCGGCCGTCGCCTCGTCGGCCCGCTCCTCGGCCGGCGTGAGCAGGTCGACCAGGAAGGTCGCCAGCCCCCCGTCCTCCAGCACCCCGGCCACGAAACGGTTCCGTGGGCTGAGACGGCTGCTCCCGCTCCCGTGCGCGAAGAGCACCACGCCGCTCGCCCCCTCCGGCACTATCAGATCGCCCTCGAGCGTCCCGGAGCCCACCGCCAGCGCCACCGTGCCCGCCTCGAGCAGTGGGAGGTCCCGCCTGGTCATGGTCCATCACCTCCGCGTCGGCATGCGAAGCTCCTCGGCCGCGCGATCCAGGAGCCGACGGACCTCGTCGTCGTCGGTCTCGGAGAAGTCCTCGTACCAGAGCCCCACCGCGTGGAACGGCTCGGGGGTCCGCAGGCAAACGACCTCATCCACCTCCGCGCCGATCACCGCGCACGCCTCCCGGGCCGCCACCGGCACGGCGACGACCAGCCACGCGGGGTCAAGCTGCCGGATCGCCCGGGCCGCGGCCTGCATGGTCGAGCCGGTGGCGAGCCCGTCGTCGACGAGGATCACGACCTTCCCGTGGACGTCCGGCGCCGGACGGTCCCCCCGGTACGCCCGATCGCGACGGGCCAGTTCCCGCGCTTCCCGCTCCGCCACCGCGTCGATCGCCTCCGGCGGGATCCGCAGCGGGTCCACCACGTCGCGGTTGAGCACCCGCACCCCGCCCGAGGCGAGGGCGCCCATGGCCAGCTCCTCGTGCCCGGGCACCCCGAGCTTGCGCACCAGGAAGACGTCCAGCGGCGCCTGCAGCGCGTGCGCCACCTCGAAGCCCACCGGGACTCCGCCTCGCGGGAGCGCCAGGACCAGCACGTCGGCACGCCCCGCATGGCGGGCGAGCGCCGCGGCCAGCCGCCGTCCGGCCTCGGTCCGATCGGCGAATCGGGACCTGAACATGGCTTCCTCGTTCGGGAGCTCCCCTATCCGTACTCCGGTGGCGAGGTGAGGGTCCAGACATCGGCCCGGCCGGGATCCCGACGCCGGGCCGCCTCCCGGCCCACCAGCCTGACGCCCCCGACCCAGCGATCGAGTCCGTGGACGCGCCCCGCGCGCCGCCGGCCCACGAGGACCACCCGTCCCGTTGACGTGGGCGTGACCCTCGCCCGGTGCGTCGCCTCGGGCGTGGCGGGCCCCG
>DATLZT010000168.1:0-16455 GCA_035573835.1 Gemmatimonadales bacterium | reverse complement strand
GCCACGCCGCGGCCTGCTCGCGATCGGCGGCCGTGAGACCGAGCCCGATCGGCGCCTCGGGCGGCGGCGCGCCCGGCTCGGCCGCGAGCGCCAGGAGCCGGACCGACTCGTGGCCGGTCGGGGCCCGCGGCACCCGGCGGGTGTAAGTGAGCGCGGCGGGGGAGTCGGCGAAGCCGATCCGCTCCGGGACCCCGGCGAGGAGGGCGAGCCCGGCGGAGCGCCAGGAGCGGTGGGGGAGGTAGACCCGGGCGTAGCGCCGGCGGCGGAGCTCCCCGGCGAGCCGGAGCAGCCCGGCGGCGCCGCGGTCCCGCCCTCGCTTGTCGTAGGGGATCACCGCCCGCACCGCCGGATGGGACGCGAGGAGCGGCGCCGCGGCCGGGGTGGTGACCACGTCCACCGGCCCGCCCCGTGCGGCGAGGACCGAGAGGAGCGGCGTGGTGAGGACGACGTCGCCCAGGAACGCCGTCTGGACGACGAGCGTGGCGGTCATTCCACCTGCAGCACCGCCAGGAAGGCCTCCTGCGGGATCTCGACCTGGCCGAGCTGCTTCATCCGCTTCTTGCCTTCCTTCTGCTTCTCCAGGAGCTTCCGCTTCCGGGTGATGTCGCCGCCGTAGCACTTGGCGAGCACGTCCTTGCGGAGCGGGGAGATCGTCTCGCGCGCGATGACCTTGTTGCCGATCGCCGCCTGGATGGCCACCTGGAAGAGCTGCCGTGGGATCAGCTCCTTGAGCTTCTCCGCCACCTTGCGGCCCCACTCGTAGGCCTTGTCGCGGTGGATGATGACGCTGAAGGCGTCGACCGGATCGCCGTTGATCAGCATGTCGAGCCGCACCAGGTCGGACTCCCGGTAGCCCGCCATCTCGTAGTCGAACGAGGCGTAGCCGCGGCTCAGCCCCTTGAGCTTGTCGTAGAAGTCGAGGACGATCTCGCCCAGGGGGAACTCCCAGTCGAACTCGACCCGGGTCTGGTCGAGGTACTTCATGCCGAGGTACACCCCGCGCCGGTCCTGGCCGAGCTTCATGATGCCGCCGATGTAGTCGGCCGGCGCCATGATCCGCGCCTTCACGTACGGCTCCTCGATCCGGTCGATCGACGCCGGGTCGGGGAGGTTGCTCGGGTTCTCCACCACGAGCATCCCGCCGTCGGTCTTGTAGACGTGGTACTCCACCGTGGGGACGGTGGTGATCAGGTCGAGGTTGAACTCCCGCTCGAGCCGCTCCTGCACGATCTCCATGTGCAGGAGCCCCAGGAACCCGCAGCGGAAGCCGAAGCCGAGCGCGGTGGACGACTCCGGCTCGTACTGGAGGCTCGCGTCGTTGAGCTTGAGCTTGGCCAGCGCGTCGCGGAGGTCCTCGTACTGCTCCGAGTCGGTGGGATAGATCCCGGCGAAGACCATCGACTTGACCTCCCGGTAGCCCGGGAGGAGCTCGGCGGCGCGGCGGCGGGCGTCCAGCACGGTGTCGCCCACCCGGGTGTCGCTCACGCTCCGGAGGTTGGCCACGAAGTAGCCGACCTCGCCCGCCACGAGCCGTCCGGCGGGGCGGTGGCCCAGCTGGAGGTAGCCCACCTCGTCCACGGTGTAGACGTCGTCGGGGTGGGAGCCGAACGCGATCTCCATGCCCTTGTGGATCGCGCCGTCCACCACCCGGACGCTGGGGATGGCGCCCCGGTAGCGGTCGAAGTAGCTGTCGAACACCAGGGCGCGGAGCGGCGCCTCCTCCGAGCCGGCCGGAGCGGGGATCCGCTGCACGATCGCCTCGAGCAACTCGGGGATGCCGGTCCCCTCCTTGGCCGAGACCAGGAGGATCTCGTCCGGCCTGGCCCCGATGAGGTCGATGATCTCCCGCGCCCGCCGCTCCGGCTCCGCCCCCGGGAGGTCGATCTTGTTGAGCACCGGGATGATCTCGAGCCCGGCGTCGAGGGCGAGGAAGAGGTTGCTCAGCGTCTGCGCCTGGATCCCCTGGGAGGCGTCCACCACCAGGAGCGCGCCCTCGCACGCGGCGAGCGAGCGGGAGACCTCGTAGGTGAAGTCGACGTGCCCCGGGGTGTCGATCAGGTTGAGCTCGTAGGTCTGGCCGTCCCGGGCGGTGTAGTTCATCCGGACGGCATTGAGCTTGATCGTGATCCCCCGCTCCCGCTCCAGGTCCATGGTGTCGAGGAGCTGCTCCCGCATGAGCCGCTTCTCGACGGCGCCGGTGGCCTCGATGAGCCGGTCGGCGAGGGTCGATTTCCCGTGATCGATGTGGGCGACGATGCAGAAGTTGCGGATGCGCGACTGCGACATGGCGGGGAATCTAATGCCGGGCGGCGGGCGGGGAGAGGCTCGGGGCCCCTCAGCGCGCGGCGGCCCGCGCCTCCTCGAGCCGCGCCCAGGCCCGCCGGAGGTGCGGGATCACGATGCTGCCCCCCACCACGAGCCCCACGGCGAAGATCTCCTGGAACTCCTCGTCGGTGACCCCCTCCTCGCAGCAACGGAGGACGTGATAGGTGACGCAGTCGTCGCAGCGCAGCACCAACGAGGCGACCAGGCCGAGCATCTCCTTGGTCTTGGTCCCGAGCGCCCCCGGCTCGTAGGCCCGGTGGTCGAGCGCGAAGAAGCGGTTGATCGTGAGGTTGCCCGCGGCGAGGATGGCGTCGTTCATCCGCGAGCGGAAGGCGTTGAAGTCGGCGATCGACCCGGGCGGCGTCTCGGACATGGCCCAAAGATACAGCGGGGCCGGGTCGGGGAGCAGGGCGGGCCGTCCCCCCCGACCCTCGGGTCAGGGTGACCGGAACAGGTGATCGTACCGGAGCGGCTCCCCCCGCGCCCACGGCCGGTAGCGGTTGGCGAACCGGATGCGGTCGCCCAGCGGGGGGTGGCTGCCGCGCCAGACGGTGTGGAGCCACCCCGGGTCCGGGACGGCCAGGTTCTCCGCCTGGAGCTTCACGAACGCCCGGGCCAGCGCCCGGTTGTCCCGGGTGAGCTCCAGCGCGAAGCGGTCGGCCTCCCGCTCCTGCCGCCGGCTCACCGCCAGCACCGCCGGCTGGACCAGCAGGAGCGCGAGCTGCGCCAGGAGCATGAGCAGCGGGAGCGAGGCGAAGTCGTCCAGCCGATCGAACCGGAGCCGGTGGCGCCAGCGGGCGATGATCCGCCCGGCCGCGCGGTGCACGCCGTAGAGCGCGAGCAGGACGAGCAGGGTGCCGAGCCAGAGCCCGGTCCGCACGTGGCCCAGCACGTAGTGGCCGATCTCGTGCCCCAGCACCGCCAGCGCCTCGTCCCGGTCCAGCTTCCGGAGCAGCGTGTCCCAGACGACGATCCGCTGGGTGCCACCGACCCCGCTCACGTAGGCGTTGACCGTCTCGGTGTCCGCGCTCTTCTCGACGACGTAGACCCGCGGGCGCTCGAGCCCCGCCCGCCGGGCCAGCGCGAGGATCTCCGCCTCGAGCCCCCGGTCCCCGACCGGCCGGATCCGGTTGAAGAGCGGCTCGATCCAGAGCGGCGCCACGAACTGCACCAGCAGGATGAACGGCAGCGACGCGGCGCCGGCCAGGAGCCACCAGCGGCGCGGGCTCCGGCGGATGAGCCGGTAGGGGAGCCAGACGGTGAGCGCCGTGCCGACGATCCCGAGCCCGAGCGCGATGGCACCGTCCGCGGCCCAGGCGCCGAGCGACTGGTGCGAGCGCCCATACGCCCGCTCGCGCAGGAAGCCCACGTAGAAGGCGAACGGGAGCTCGAGCAGGGCGATCGTGACGAAGAGCAGGGCGACATGGACCGCCAGCGCCGGGTACCAGCGCCGACCGATCCGCCACGCCAGCGTCCGGAGCCGGGCCGAGGCGCCGCTCAGGAGGAGGAGGGCGGGGACGGCGAGCGCGAGCAGGGTCCCCACGATCCAGAGGACGTTCCCGCTCCGGTGGTAGCGGAGCGCCGCCTCGGAGGGCGGCGGCACCGCCACCGAGTCGGCGGCCGTCGCGACGGCGGGACCGGACGGCCGGGTCGGGGCGACCGCGACGACGAGCCCCCCGGCCAGCGCCGCCACGATGGCGAGTGCCGCCACGACGCGGCGCCCCTCAACGCCAAGGGCGGGCCGGCCGGCCCGCCCCCCGTCGTGCGCCTCGGCGTCGGCGGTCAACTCGCCTCCGCCCCCTCGACGATCCGGCGATAGCTCTCGGGGTTCCATTTCGGCCGCTCCGGCGCGTTGCCGATCTCCTGGCCGAGGTAGAAGAGGAGCCGCAGGATCCGGGCCTCCTTCTCCGCGTCGATCTTCTCGGGCGAGTCGCTCGGCTGGTGGTAGTCGGGGTGCACGCCGTTGAAGAAGAAGAGGATCGGCACCCCCTTCCGGGCGAAATTGAAGTGGTCGGAGCGGTAGTAGAAGTTCTCCTCCGGCCAGCGATCGTCGATGGCGGTCATCCGGAGCTCGGGGTGCGCCGCGTTCACCCGCTCGAGCGTGGCGCCCAGGTCCGAGTGCTCCTTGCCGATGGCCACGATCGTGTCCTTCCAGTTGCGGCCGATCATGTCCATGTTGATGTTCGCCACCATGCTCCGGAGCGGCACCGTGGGATGCTCGGCGAAGTGCGCGCTCCCCCACAGCCCCTTCTCCTCGCCGCTCACGCCGACGAACAGGATCGAGCGCTTCGGCCGGGCGCCGGGCTGGGCGAACGCCTCGGCCAGCTCGACCAGGCCCGCGGTGCCGGAGGCGTCGTCGTCCGCCCCGTTGTAGATGCTGTCGGGGCGGCCCGGCGCGATCCCCACGTGGTCCATGTGCGCCGAGTACACCACGTACTCGTGCTTGAGCTCGGGATCGCTCCCCTCGAGGATCCCGATGGTGTTGGGCGCCGAGGCCGAATCGAGCACCTCGGCGCGGAGGGCCAGCTCCACCGTGAGCCCCTCCACCACCCGCGCCACCATCGAGTCCGCCGCCCGCAGCCGGGCGGGGTCGAGTCCCGCCGCACCCAGCGCCGGCCGGATCGCGCGCTCGTGCACCTCCACCACCGGCACCAGGTCGTCCCGGCTCCCCACGCTCAACTGGGGCTGGGACTGCCGCGCGAGCCGCTCGGCGAGCTCGGCCGAGTCCCGGTTCGAGATCAGCACGATCCCCCGCACCCCCGTCTGGAGCGCCACCCCCAGCGCCTGCTGCGCCGCCGGGGGGCGCGGCTTGGCGTAGTCGAGCACCACGAGCAGCAGGCGGCCCTTGAGCGCGCTCCGGTCGATCCGGGCCGGATCGAGCGCGCCGGCGAGGAGGTACGGGGTCCCCGCGACCGGCCGGGCCGGTGCGCCGCCGAAAGTGAGGGCCGCGTCCCGGTCGAACCGCGCCGCCGAGCGGGCGCCCCCGGCAACGAAGGTGATCCGCGACGCCCCGGCGTCGAGCCGCCGACGGGCGATGGTGTAGCGCTGGAACCAGGTGCCGTTCTCGCCCCCCGGCTTGAGCCCGAAGCGGCGGAACTCGTCCGCCAGGTACCGGGCCGTCTTCTCCAGCCCGGGACTCGGCGTGTCGCGTCCCATCATCGAGTCGTGGGCGATCACGCCGACCCGCCGGGCCACGTCGGCCGGCGTGATGGTCGCGGCGGCCGCGCCGAGCGCCGAAGGCGCGGCCGGCGCCGGCGACTGGGCCGCCAGGGGGACGGCAAGCGCCAGGGGGAGAATCAGCAGGGATGAATGTCGCATCGATGCACCTGATGAGACTGGAGTGACTGTCGCGGTCGCCGCGGGCGGGCCGCCGGGCCGGCCCGGGGCCGGCCCGGCCCGGCGACGGATGATTGAAGGGTAAACCGGTGGTGCCGTCGCCACGTACGCGGAAGGAGCCGCGACGGTTTCAGCTCGGCCGCCGGCGACGGAGTTCCGGCCCGCCGGCGCCGGGGGGGGTCGGCGCGCGCTCCACCGACCGCTCGCGCCGGGGCGTCGCGGAGTCGCGCCGACGGGGGCGATCGGCGTCGGGAGCCGCGTGATCCGGGGCCTCCCGGAGGGTGCGCCGCCGGTCCTCCGGGCGTCGGTCGGCAGGGGCGAGATCCTCCCGAGGCACCGGCCGGCGCCGCGCCCGCGTGAGATAGTCGTCGTCGGGGCTCGCGTCCTTGAACGCGAATCGCGGCGCCGGTCGGCGCGGCCGCCCCGCGACCGCACGGCCGCCGAAGGCGCGGTACGGGTAGTACGCGGGATCGTCGTAGATCACGATCCGGAACCGGACGCACCGTCTGTCGTAAGGGTCCCAGGTCCGGGGATCGACCTGGGTGTGGCACTCGTAGCAGACGAACCGGGGATAGTCGTGCCGCTCCTCCACGTGGTACGGCACCACGTCGTAGTCGTAGTCCCCCGGGGAGATCGCGGCCGCCAGATCGGCCAGCGCGACGTACGGGTCGCCCCGCACCCGACCACCGGCGATGGCGCGGTAGTCCCAGTGATCGCCCCGCCGGATCAAGTCATAATCGAACGGCTCCGCGGAGGCGACGGCCAGGAGGTAGCCGATTCCCCGCGGCTCGTCGACCACGAAGGCGGGGTCGCCGTCGGCGCCGGCGAGCTCGAGGAGACGGCCACCGCGGACGAAGGCGTCGTCCCAGGGGGCGGCCGGGGAGAGGATCCGGAGCCGGCCGTCGGTGTCCACCCGCGCCACGGTCAGGTAGGCGTTCTCGTCGGTCCGGACGTGGACCCGGATCCGGTCGCCCCGGCGGACGACGTCCTCGCCCGGGATCCAGAGCACCACCCGCGGCGGGTCCGCCGCGCCGAGCGAAACGGGCGGCGGCGCGGCGATCGGGACGAGGCCGGCCCACAGGGCGGGGGCGACGATGGCTGGCATGCGACTCCCGGGAAGGACGATCGGTTGGATGCCGCTAAAGCAGACGGCGTGCCACCTCGTACCGGGCCCGCAACCGGCTCGGCCCCAATCGTTTACCAACTTCGCCGGCGCTCCCGGCCGGGGGGACCCTGTCCCCTGGGCGGGACACCGCGGGCCGCGTTGACTTCTTCCCGTCGCCCTCGATACGTTGCCCGCGCATGCAGCGAGCCGCCGCAGGTCCGAGTCGTTCCCGCCTCGATCTCCTCGATCCCGCCGAAGTCGCCCGCCTGGGGGGGCTCGAGGTGATCACCGAGGGGATCGTCGAAGGGTTTTTCACCGGGATGCACCGGTCGCCCCGCCGGGGGTTCTCGGTCGAATTCGCCGAGCACCGGATGTACCAGCCGGGGGACGAGCTGCGCCACGTCGACTGGAAGCTGCTCGGTCGGGTCGACCGGCTCTACGTCAAGCAGTTCGAGGAGGAGACCAACCTCCGCGCGATGATCGTCTGCGACGCGAGCCGCTCGATGGCCTGGACCGGCTCGCCCGGGACGGCGCTGCCCAAGCTCGAATACGCCAAGCGGTTGGCGGCGGCGCTGGGGTTGGTCCTGCTTCGGCAGCGGGACGCCGCCGGCCTCATCGCGTTTGACGACGCGGTGCGGGCGGTGCTCCCGGCGCGGGCCCGGCCGGGTCAGTGGCACCAGATCGCCCGGGTGCTGGACGAGCTGGAGGCGGGGCAGGGGACGGCGGCGGAGCCGGCCCTCCGTCGGGTGGTGGATCAGCTGCGTCGTCGCGGGCTGGTGGTGTTCGTCTCCGATCTCCTGCTGGACCGTGATCTCGCGCTCCGCGCCCTCCAGTTCCTCCGGCACCGCGGGCATCAGGTGGTGGTCTTCCACGTCATGGACCCGGGTGAGCTCGACCTGGCGGGCCCGGCCGAGGCGCGCTTCGAGGACCCCGAATCGGGGGCGGCGGTGATCCTGCGCCCGAAGGACTGGGCAGGGGTCTATCGGGAGACGGTGCGCGGCGTCGTGGCGGCCTGGTACCGGGAGTGTCGGCGCCGCGGGATCGCCTATCACCACATCACCACCGACACGCCGTTCGGCCTGGCCTTGCGCCGGGCGCTGGCCCGCCCGGCGGGTGTCGCATGATCAGCTTCCTCCATCCGTGGGCGCTCGCCGGGCTGGTGGCGGCCGGGCTTCCGCTCCTGCTTCATCTACTCGCCCGGCGCGAGCCGCCCACGGTGGTGTTCCCCGCGGTCCGGTACCTGGTCGACGCGACCCGCCGCCACCAGCGCCGGCTCCGCCTGCAGAACCTCCTGCTGCTCGTCCTCCGCACCTTGCTGGTGGTGGCGCTGGTGCTCGCGGCGGCCGGTCCGCTGGCGTCCCTGGGAGGCGTTGGCCTCCTCGGCGCCGCGCCGGGTCACGCGCCCACGGCGCTGGTCCTGGTGGTGGACAACTCGTTGAGCAGCGGGGCGGTGGTGGCGGGCACGCCGAGGCTCGCCGCGCTCCGCCGCGCCGCGCGCGAGGTGCTCGACCGCGCCTCGGCTGACGACGAGCTGTGGCTCATCGCCGCCGACGGCGTCCCCCGCCGCGGCACCGGCCGGAGCCTCGCCGTGGCGGTGGACAGTCTCGAGCCCTCGCCGCGTCGGCTCGACCTTGGCGAGGCGTTGGCCACCGCGGGCGATCTCCTCGCGGCGTCGGAGCGTCCCGGCGAGATCGTCGTCCTCTCGGATCTCCAGGCCAGCGCCCTCTCGGCGGCCGAGATCCGGGTGCCGCTCCTGGTGGCGCGGCCGGGGGAGGAGCCGCCGCCGAATCGCGGCATCGCCGCGCTGGCGACGAGCCCCCAACCGTGGACGATCGACGGCGGGCGGGTGGTGGTGACCGTGGCGGGCGACTCGGGTGGCCCGCTGCCGCTCTCGATCCGTCTGGGCGAGGGTGGGCGGCGATCCACCCTCGTGCGGGTCGGCGTGCCGACGGCAGTGGGCATCCCCGGCGCGGCGAGCGGCTGGTGGCGCCTCACCGCCGAGCTCAATCCCGACGAGCTCCGGGGTGACGACGTGCGGATCGGCGCGGTGCGGGTGGCGCCGATCGCGCGGGTGAGGTGGGACAGCACCGACACCTACGTCGCGGCGGCGGCCGAGGTGCTGGCGGCGAACGGCCGCATCGCCCGGGGGAGCGAAGTCGTCCTCGGCGGGCTCGGACCGGGCCGGTCCATCGTGGTCCCGCCGGCGGACCGGGCTCGTCTGGGCGCGCTCAACCGGGAGCTGGCGGCGCGGCGGGTCGCCTGGCGCTACGGCGACCCGTTGGCCGGCGGGGTGACCACCGACAGCGGTCCCCTCGTCGGGCGGGAGCGGGTGATGCGGCGTCACCGGCTGGTGCGTGTGGGGGGCGAGACTGGGGCCGCCGGGGCCGGCGTGCTCGCCACCGCCGGCGGGGAGCCGTGGATCGTACGGGACGGGGACGTGGTCCTGCTCGCGAGTCGGCTGGAGCCGGAGTGGACCGGCCTGCCGGTGGCGGCGGGGTTCATGCCGTTCATCGACGCGTTGGTCAACGTGGCGGCGCGGGGCGACGTGGCGGTCGTGCAGGCGGCGCCGGGCGTGCCGGTGGCGCTGCCCGACCCCGTGACGGAAGTGCGCCGCGGGACCGACCGCTGGCCGGTCGAGGGGGGCGCGGCCTACCGGCCGCCCCTGCCGGGGCTCTACTTCCTTCTCGGCGGGCCCGACACGGTGGGCGCCCTGGCGGTGAATCCCGATCCTCGGGAGTCGCTCCTCGCGCCGGCCCCGGACGACGCCGTCCGCCGGCTCTGGCGCGGCGCGCGGGTCGTCGAGCTCTCGGACGCGGCGGCGTACGCGTTCGCCCAGGGGACGATGGCCGACCTGCGCGGCCCGCTCCTCTGGGCGGCGCTCGTGCTGGGGGTGATGGAAGTGGGGCTGGCGAGCGTGTGGAGGCGACGCGGGTGAGACTCAAGCTGGTGTTGGACGCCTTCGGCCGGGCGCCCGCGGTCCGGGGGCTGGTGGAGCGGCTCCCCGGACCCGGCGGTCGGCTGGAGCTGGGCGGGCTGCCGGGCTCGAGCGGCGCGGTGCTGGTGGCGTGGCTGGCGCAGACCTTCCCCCAGCGGCTCCTCACGGTGGTCGCCCCGACTCCCGCCGACGCGGAGCGCTGGCTGGCCGATCTCGGCCACCTGGCGGAGGGGAGGACCGCGCTCTACCCGCAGCGGGAGGCGCTGGGCGAGGACGAGCCGCATTACGAGATCGCGGGCGAGCGGGTCGAGACGATCGAGGCGCTGCTCCGGGGGGAGCTCCGGGTCCTGGTGACCACCGCGCGCGCGACGGCGGAGCGCACCCTCGTCCCGGCCGCGCTGGAGCGGGCCCGGCTCACCCTCGCCCTGGGCCGGCGGGGCGACGGCGCGCCGGGGCTCACCGAGGTGGCGCGCCGGCTCGAGGCGATGGGCTACGCACGGGTGGCGACGGTGACCGAAGTGGCGCAGTTCAGCGTCCGGGGGGGCATCGTCGACGTCTACGGCTTCGGGATGGCCACGCCGGCCCGCCTCGAGTGGTGGGGCGACGAGCTCTTCTCGATCCGGGGCTTCGATCTCACCACCCAACGCTCCACCGAGGAGCTGCGCGAGGTCACGATCCTCCCGGTGCGCTCGACCGGCGTGGCGCGTGGGGGCGAGGACGGCGCCGCGCCGGTCCGGCGCTCGCTGCTCGAGCTCCTCCCCCCCGACACCCTCGTCGTCGAGGAGGCGGACCAGCCCGACCGGGACGAGGTGGCCCGGGCCTGGCGGGAGGCGGAGCACCACATCGAGGTGGCGCGGCGGCTGGGCGAGGACGTGCCGAGCCGGGCGGAGCTGTTCGAGGATCCGGCGCAGTGGGCCGAGCGGATGGGCCGCTTCTCGCGGATCGTGCTTCGCTCCGCCGCGCCGGAGCTCCAGCTGGGGTTCTTCCCGCCGGAGCGGATCGACCGGGACCTGGGCCGGCTCCGGGCGCTCTTCCGGAGCCGGCCGCCGACGGTCATCCTCTGCGACAACGAGGGCCAGGTCGAGCGGCTGGAGGAGCTGCTGGCCGACGACGGCGCCGACGGGGCCGGGGCCACGCTCGTGGTGGGGGCGCTCGAGGGCGGCTTCGTGATGCCCACCCTCAGGGTCCTCACCGATCACGAGATCTTCCGGCGGGCCCGGCGGCTGCGGCGGCCGCGGCGGTACCGGCAGGCGGCGCCCTCGGCCGCCACCGGCGCGCTCACCGTGGGCGACTACGTGGTGCATCTCGAGCACGGGATCGGGATCTATCGCGGCATCGAGACGATCACGGTGGGCGCCGGCACCATGGAGGTGGCGGTGGTGGAGTACGAGGGGGGCGACCGGCTCAACGTCCCTCTCTACAACCTCGACCAGCTCGAGCGCTACCGCGCGGCGGGGGAGGACGGCGACCGGCCCCCGCCCAAGCTCCACCGCCTCGGCGGGACCAGCTGGCAGCGGGTTCGCGAGCGGACCCGGCAGGCGATCCGCACCATGGCGGCCGAGCTGCTCGAGCTCTACGCCCGGCGGCAGGTGGCGGCGGGGTTCCCGATGCCGCCCGACACCCGCTGGCAGCGCGAGCTCGAGTCGAGCTTCCTCTACGAGGACACCCCCGACCAGCGCAGGGCGACCGACGAGGTCAAGCGCGACATGGAACAGGCGCGCCCGATGGACCGCCTGTTGGTGGGGGACGTGGGTTACGGCAAGACGGAGGTGGCGGTCCGCGCGGCCTTCAAGGCGGTGCAGGGGGGGAAGCAGGTCGCGGTGCTGGTGCCCACCACGATCCTGGCGGAGCAGCACGGACGCACCTTCGGCGAGCGGCTGGCCGACTTCCCGGTCACGGTGGAGGTGCTCTCGCGCTTCCGCACCGCCAGGGAGCAGAAGACGGCGCTGGACCGGCTGGCGCGGGGCGAGATCGACATCGTGATCGGCACCCACCGGCTGCTGTCGAAGGACGTGCAGTTCCGCGACCTGGGGCTCCTGATCGTGGACGAGGAGCATCGCTTCGGGGTGCGGCACAAGGAGCGGCTCAAGCAGCTCCGGCTCCAGGTGCACGTGCTGACGCTCACCGCCACGCCGATCCCGCGCACGCTCCACCTCTCGCTCGCCGGACTCCGCGACCTCACCCTGATCGAGACCCCGCCGCGGGACCGCTCGCCGATCCTCACCTTCGTCGAGCCGTGGGACGACGCGCTGCTGGAGGAGGCGTTCGCCCGGGAGCTGGACCGCGGCGGCCAGGTCTTCTTCGTGCACAACCGGATCGAGACGATCGACACGATCGCCGCCCGGGTGCGGGCGCTGGCGCCGCGGGCGCGGGTGGGGGTGGCCCACGGCCAGATGCCGGCCGACGCGCTGGAGGACGTGATGCGGCGGTTCGTGACGGGGGAGGTGGACATCCTCGTCTCCACCATGATCGTGGAATCGGGGCTGGACGTGCCCAACGCCAACACCATGGTGGTGCACGACGCCCACCGCTTCGGCCTGGCCCAGCTCTACCAGTTGCGGGGACGGGTGGGCCGGAGCCATCGCCGCGCGTATTGCTACCTCCTGGTGCCGGAGGTGATCGACCCCCAGGCGGAGGATCGGCTCAAGGTCCTGGAGCACCATACCGACCTCGGCGCCGGGTATCGCATCGCCCTGAAGGACCTGGAGCTGCGCGGCGCCGGCAACCTGCTGGGCGCCGAGCAGTCGGGCCACGCCCAGGCGGTGGGATTCGATCTGTACATGCGGTGGCTCGACGAGACGGTCCGGGCGCTCACCGGGCAGGGAAAGGTGGAACAGCCGGCCCCGCCCGACGTGCTGCTCGACCGACCGACCCACTTGCCCGAGTCGTACGTCCCGGACGATGACGTGAAGCTCGACCTCTACCGGCGACTGGCGCGGGCCGGCACGATTGGCGACATTGAACAGCTTCGGGAGGAAATTCGCGAGCGCTTCGGACCGCTCCCGCCGGAGGCGGAGGCGCTGCTCCACGCGGCGCGGCTCCGGGTGCTGGGGGCCGAGATCGGGCTCCAGCACATCCTGGTGAGCGGCGACGAGGCGCGCCTCACCTTCCGCGCCGGCACCGCCCCGCGGCTGGTCGGGCTCAACGCCGCGCTGGACGACGTGCAGCTCTCGGCCGAGGTCCGCCGGACCGTCCCCCTCTCGCTCCGCCTGATCCGCCTCGGTGGCGAGGCGATGGTCCCGGCGCTGGTCCGTGCCCTCCGGGTGGCGTTGGGGGACGGGAAGGCCTGAGGCCGGATTCGTGAACCGCCCTTATTGGAGATGGAATGCGTAGACTGCTGCTGACCCTCGGGGTCGTGTTGCTCGCCGGGTGCGACAAGGCCCGCGATCTCTTCTCCGCCCACGCCGAGGTGGCCGCCGAGGCGGCGGGCCAGCGGCTCACCGCGGAGCGTCTGGCCGAGGTGCTCACCAGCGGGAAGGCGATCCAGGCGAACCGCCCGTCGGCGGAGTTCGTCGCCAACATGTGGATCGACTACACCCTGTTCGCGCAGGCGGTGGCCCAGGGCATGGCCCTGGACGATTCGGCCACGATCGCCCAGGTGGCCTGGCCCGAGATCGCCGAGACCAAGGCCGGCCGCTGGCATGACACCCTGGTGGCGCGCCGGGTCAAGCTCACCCCGGCCGCGGCCGACAGCGCCTACGGCGGCGACAGCCTCCGCGTCTTCCAGCACATCCTCTTCCGGGTCGCGCCCACCGCCGACCCCGAGACCCGCGCCGCCGCCCGGCGTCGGGCCGAGGCGACGCTGGGCCGGGTGCGGGGTGGCGCCGACTTCGGCCGCCTGGCCGAGGAGCTGACCCAGGACCCGAGCGGCAAGGGGGACCGCGGCTTCCTCCCGCCGAGCCCGCGGGGGGCGTTCGTCACGTCGTTCGACAGCGCGGGGTGGACGCTGGCGCCCGGCGCGGTGAGCGGTGTCGTGGAGACGCCGTTCGGCTACCACATCATCCGCCGGCCCCCCGCCGCCGAAGTCCGGGACCGGCTGCTCGGTTACCTGCAGCAGCGCACCGGCGCCCGGCTCGACTCCATCTACATGGATAGCCTCGGCGCGGCCCGGCGGCTCAGCATCAAGTCGAGCGCGCCGGCCGCGATCCGCGCCGCGCTGGGCGATCCCGAGCGGGCCGCGCGCTCCGACAAGGCGTTGGCCACGTATCGTGGTGGCGAGTTCACGGTAGGCGAGTTCATGCAGTGGGTCCGCGCCCTCCCGCCGCAGTTCGCCCAACAGATCCAGCAGGCGCCCGACTCGGAGCTGGTCCGGTTCACCCGGGTGGTGGCCCAGAACACCCTGTTGCTGGAGGAGGCCGATTCGGCCGGGATCCGGCTCTCGCCGGTCGAATGGGAGACGCTCCGACGGCGTTACCTGGCCGACATCGATAGTCTCCGCGGGGATCTCGGGCTCGGGGCCGACTTCCGCGACAGCAGCATGGCCAAGGGGGAGCGGCAGCAGGTGGCGGCGCTCAAGGTCGACCAGTACTTCGACCGGCTGGTCGGGCTGAAGGCCCGGGCCCGCCCGCTGCCCGGTGGCCAGGCCGGCCCGGGTAGCGGGTTGGGCGGTGTCCTGCGCTCGCGCCTGGGGTACAAGATCTACCCGGCGGGGCTGGAGCGGGCCGTCGAGCTGGCCAAGGCCAAGACGCCGTCGCCGACGCCGCCCGGCGGCCCCGGGATGCAGCCGGCACCGGGCGCGCCGCCGATTCCGGGCGCCGGCGCCGGGAGCGACACGCCCGGCGCGGACTCGGCCCGGCAGGGGGCGCGTACGCCATGACGCCGTTCCGCGCGGCGCGGTTCGCCTCCCTGCTCGCGCTCCTGCCGGGGTGGCTCCTCGCCCAGGGGCCGACTCCGGCCGACACCAGCGCCGTGGTCGACCGGATCGTGGCGGTGGTCGGCACCAACGTGATCCTCGCCTCCCAAGTGGACGAGGAGATCTTCTCGCAGCAGCAGCAGGGGCTCGAGCTACCGCAGGACCCGCGGGCGCTGCGCGCGCTGCGCCGCACGGTCATCGACCGGCTGATCGACGCCGAGCTCCTGGTGCAGCAGGCGCAACGGGACACGGCGGTGAAGGTGACCGACGAGGAGGTGGCGCAGGCGGTCGAGCAGCAGATCCGCAACGTGCGGGGCCGGTTCAATTCCGAGCTCGATTTCCGCAACGAGCTCCGGCGCGCCGGCTTCCAGACGATCGAGGAGTACCGCCGCTTCGTCAGCGACCAGCAGCGCCGCGCCCTGCTGCAGAACCGCTTGATCGAGAAACTCCGGGCCGAGGGGAAGCTCGAGTCGGTGAACCCCACCGAACGCGAGATGCGGCAGTACTTCGAGCAGAACAAGGGACGCCTCGGCCGCCGTCCCGCCACCATCTCCTTCCGCCAGATCGTGGTCGTCCCCAAGCCCACCGAGGAGGCCAAGGCGCGGGCCAGGGCCAAGGCCGATTCGATCGTGCTCGAGCTCCGGCGGGGCGCCGATTTCGCCACCGCCGCCCGCCGCTTCTCGGAGGACCCCTCGTCGCGGGAGCAGGGGGGCTCGCTCGGCTGGTTCCGCCGGGGCCAGATGGTGCCGGAGTTCGAGCGGGTGGCGTTCAGCCTCCGGCCGGGCGTGGTCTCCGACCCGGTCGAGACCGCCTTCGGCTGGCACATCATCCAGGTGGAACGGAGCCAGCCCACCGAGATCCAGGCCCGGCACATCCTGATCATGCCGGAGGTCACCGCCGCGGCCGCCGACAGCGCCCGGGCGCTGGCGGAGCGGATCCGCGAGGCGGTGCTCGCCGGGGCGTCGTTCGACTCGCTGCAGCGGCTGCACAACTCGCCGGCCGAGGAGCGGGACGCCGAGGACGTGCTGCTCAACCAGATGACCCAGGAGTACCAGGCCGCGCTCGCGGAGGCCGACTCCGGCGCGGTGCCGCCGGTGTTCACGCTCCCCGGCGCCGGAGCCAACCGCGGCAAGTACGTGGTGGTGAAGGTCACCGACCGGCGGCCGGAAGGGGAGTTGCGCTACGAGGACGTGCGGGAGCAGATCCGGGCCCAGCTCGGCCAGCAGCTCGCGCTGCGGCGCTATCTCGACCGGCTCCGGAAGATGGCGTACGTCGAGGTGCGCGAGGGGTGACCCCGCGCCTCGCGGTCACGCTCGGGGATCCGCGCGGCATCGGGCCGGAGATCACCGCCCGGGCGCTGGCCCAGCCGGTCGACGCCGAGGTGGTGCTGATCGGGGCGGAGGACCAGATCGCCGGCATCCCGGCGGCGCGACGGATCGCGGTAGGGGCCTGGCATGCGGGCCTCGGCGAGGTCGGCCCGCCCGGTTCGCCCCGCGCGGTCAACGCCGGCCGCATCGCGGGCCACGCGGTCGAGACCGCCGTCCGCCTGGCGCTCGCCGGCGAGGTCGACGCGGTGGTGACCGGCCCCGCCCACAAGCACGCGCTGCACCTCGCCGGCTTCCCCTATCCGGGCCACACCGAGTGGCTGGCCCACCTGGCGGGCGACGTCGAGGTGGCGATGATGCTCGCCACCGATCGGCTCCGGGTGGTGCTCGTCACCACCCACGTCCCGCTCCGCGACGTCCCGACGCTCCTCACCGCCGACCGGGTGGTTCGCGCCGGGCGGTTGACCCGGCGCTCGCTCCGCCGTTGGTGGGGGATCGAGCGCCCCCGACTCGCGGTGTGCGCGCTCAATCCGCACGCCGGCGAGGCGGGACTCTTCGGCGACGAGGATGACCGGGT
>DATLZT010000167.1:0-18110 GCA_035573835.1 Gemmatimonadales bacterium | reverse complement strand
GCCGGCGAGCCGCTCGCCCGCGTCCCCGCCGCCCCTCCCGCCGGTGGTCCACGATCCGCGGTCTTGCCGGCAAGGATCACGGTTCTGATGCCCCGATCCCAGGGCCCTGACGGTTCGCGGCCGGCGCTCCGGTGGCGAGACCCGCTCGTGCTCGCCGTGGGCGCGCTCGCGAGCGCGCTGGGCCTCCTGGTGCTGGTCGGGTGGCGGGGGGGGTACGAGGCGTTGATCCGGGTCCGGCCCGGGCTCCCGCCGATGGCACCCTCGGCGGCGATCGGGTTCGTCTGCGCCGGGGTCGGCATCCTCGCGGTGAGCCTGGGACGCGCCTGGCTGGCCGCGCCCCTCGGCGCGGCGGCCACGATCCTGGGGGCCACCCCCCTCCTCGACTACCTCTTCGGACTCGGGCTGTCGGTCGAGCGCTTCCTGGTCGAGGGTGACCATGAGAGCTGGGTGGCGCCGAACGCCGCCCTGTGCCTCGTCCTCACCGGCCTCGCCATCATCCTCATGAGTCAACAACCGCTCGCCAAGGGCGAGCGGCGGTCGAGCCGGCTACCGCTCGTCTTCGGCCTGCTCGGATCGGTCGTCGGCGCCCTGGGCCTGGTGGCGCTGGTCGGCTACCTGGCGGGGATCCCCACCGCCTACAGCTGGGAGGGGACGCGCCAGATGGCGCTGCACACGGCGGCGGGATTCACCGCCGTGGGCTTCGGCATCATGGCCCACGCCTGGGGCGGGGGACGGGCCGACGAGCCGACCTCGCCCCGGTGGCTCCCGGCGCTCACCGGGGTCGCCACGGCGAGCGCCACGCTGGCGCTCTGGCAGGCGCTGGTGGCGATGCACCACGACCAGGTGCGGCGGGAAGTGGCCCAGCACGCCAGCGTGATCGCGGAGCGGATCCGGGGCGATCTCCGGGACCGGGTGGGCTCCCTCGTCGGCTCGGTGCGGCGGATCGAGCGGCGAGGCCAGCTCGACCTCGGCGACTGGGAGTACGAGGCGGCGCTCGACCACCGGCCGGGGGATGCCGGCATCGTGCTGGTGGACTCGACCCTCCGGGTGCGGCACGTGGTGCCCCGGGACGCGCCGGCGGGAGTAGGGCTCGCGCTGGAGCAGCGCTGGCGGGACCCGATTGTCGAGGCGCGGGATCGACGCGGCGTCACCGTGGCGCTGGGCCGGGGCGAGGCGGTGGGGGGCGACGCGCTGGTGATGACGGTGCCGATCTTCCTCGACACCCGGTTCGTCGGGGCGATGATCCGGGTGGTCGACGTCGGGGCCTGGCTGGATCTGCTGCTCCGGGACTCGGGGCCCGACCGTTTCGCCCTCGCCCTGTTCGTGGGGGAGGCGCTGATCCATCGCGACCGGCCGGCGGAGGGCGGCCCGATGGCCGATCGCCCCCTGGAGGTGTTCGGCCAGCCGTGGCGGGTGGTCGTCTGGTCCGGCCCCGCCGACCGGCACCCGCCCGAGGCGACCATCCGCCATATCGTCCTGGGCGTCGGGTTGACGCTCGCGCTGCTCCTCGCCCGCACCACCTACCTGGCGCAGACCACGCGGCTCCGGAGCCGGGAGCTCGAGCGGGTCAACCGCGCGCTGGAGCAGGAGGTGGCGGAGCGGAAGCGGGCGGAGGAGAGCATCCGCCGCGCCAAGGAGTTCACCGACCGGCTGATCGAGAGCAGCCTCGACGGCATCCTGGCCTTCGACCGCGAGCTCCGCTACACCATCTGGAATCCGACCATGGAGGCGATCACCGGGCTGCCCCGGGACGAGGTGCTGGGGCGCTCGGCGCTTGAGGTGTTCCCGTTCATCACCCGGAACGGGGAGGAGGCCTACTTCCGCGCCACGCTGGAGGGGAAGTACAGCATCGCGCGGGACCGGGCGTACGAGATCCCCTCGACCGGCCGATCGGGCTATTTCGAGGCGTATTACTCGCCGCTCTTCGGCGAGGGGCAGGAGCGTCCGGTGGGGGGCCTCGCGATCATCCGGGAGATCACCGAGCGGAAGCGGGCCGAGGACGCGCTGCGCGAGAGCGAGGCCCGCTACCGGCTGCTGGCGGAGAACTCGGGCGACATCATCTCCCGGCACCGTCCCGACGGCACCTGGCTCTACGTGTCGCCGGCGAGCCGGGCGCTGCTGGGGTATGCCCCGGACGAGCTCGTGGGGCGCTCGCCGGCGGAGTTCGTGCACCCGGAGGATGGGGCCGCCATCAGCGAGGCGCTGGCGGGTCGGCCGTCATCCTTGGACGTGCGGACCCACGCCTTCCGGTTCCGCCACCGTGACGGCGGCTACATCTGGCTCGAGACCACCATCCGCACCGTCGACGGGCGTGGCGGCGAGCGGGAGATCATCGCCGTCTCGCGGGATATCACCGAACGGAAGCGGGCCGAGCGCTCGTTGCTGGAGCGGACGGCGCAGGTGGAGGCGGCCAACCGGGAGCTGGAGGGCTTCAGCTACTCGGTGTCGCACGACCTCCGGGCGCCGCTCCGGGCCATCGAGGGATTCTCGGCGATCCTGCTGGAGGAGCACGCCCGGGAGCTGAGCCCGGACGCCCGTCGGCTGCTCGACGTGGTGCGTCTGACCACCCGGCAGATGGGGACGCTGATCGACGATCTGCTCGCCTTCTCCCGGCTGGGTCGCCAGGGGATGAGCTTCATCGAGCTCGACATGGGCGAGCTGGCCCGGTCCGTGGTGCAGGAGCTCCGGGCGGCAGACCCGGAGCGCTCGGTCGAGGTACGGCTGGAGCCGCTGCCGCCGGCCCGGGCCGACCGGGCCATGATGCGGCAGGTGTTCCTCAACCTGCTCTCCAACGCCTTCAAGTTCACCCGCCGGCGGGAGCGGGCCGTCATCGAGGTGGGCGGGCGTCGGGGCACGGGGGAGAACCTCTACTACGTCCGCGACAACGGCGCCGGGTTCGACATGCAGTACGCCGGCAAGCTCTTCGGCGTGTTCCAGCGGCTGCACACCAGCGACCAGTTCGAGGGGACCGGCGTGGGCCTCGCCATCGTGCATCGGATCGTCGAGCGCCACGGGGGGCGGGTGTGGGCCGAGGGGCGGGTGGACGAGGGGGCGACGTTCTACTTCACGCTGCCGGCGGACGGGCCGCAGTCCTGAGCGGTTCGGCCGCAGCCGGCCGCGGCGCTGCGCATCCCCCGGCGGGAGGTTACCTTGGAGAGACGTCCGGTCCACCACGTGAGTCTCCTACTGGTGGAGGACAACCCGAGTGATGCGGAGCTCACGCTCCGGGTGCTGGGGAAGCACCGCCTGGCGGATCGGGCTTACTTGGTGCGGGACGGCGCCGAGGCGCTGGAGTTCCTGTTCGCCACCGGCCGCTACGCCAGCCGGGACGCGCGGGACACGCCCCGGGTGATCTTCCTCGACCTCAAGCTGCCGAAGGTGGGCGGGCTCGAGGTGCTGCGGGCGGTCCGGTCCGATCCGCGGACCCGGATGGTGCCGGTGATCGTGCTCACCTCCTCCCGCGAGGCGCAGGACATCGCGGACAGCTATCGGCTGGGGGTGAACAGCTACGTGGTGAAGCCCGTCGACTTCGGCGCGTTCGAGCGGACCGTGGTGGACCTGGGTCGGTACTGGCTCCGGCTCAACGAGCCGCCGGACTGAGACACGCTGACCGTGGCGGGCCCCGCGCCCGCCTGCCCTGACATGGACGCACCCCTCCGCATCCTCATCCTCGAGGATGTGCCCACCGATTTCGAGCTGATCCGGTACGAGCTCCGCAAGGCGCGCCTCGAGTTCGAGGCCATCCGAGTGGACACGCGGGCCGGATTCATCGAGGCGCTACAGCGCTTCCGACCGGACCTGATCATCTCGGACTACACCCTCCCCAGCTTCGACGGGCTCGAGGCGCTCCGGCTCACCCGGGCGATGGCCCCCGGCGTGCCGTTCATCATCGCCACCGGCTCCATCAACGAGGAGACCGCGGTGGGCGTGATGAAGGCGGGCGCGGCCGACTACGTCATCAAGAACAACCTGGTCCGGATCGGCCCCGCGGCCCGCGGCGCGCTGGAGCGGAGCCGGGTGGAGCGGGCCAAGGAGGAAGCCGAGGCCGCCCTCCGGAAATCGGAGGCCAACCTCCAGGCGATCTTCAACAACAGCCTCCAGGGGTTCATCCTGGCCGATCGGGACGGGAGCGTGCTGGCGTTCAACCGGACGGCCAGTCGCTGGGCCACGATCGTCGCGGGACGGGAGCTGGACGAGGGGCTCGGCCTCTTCGGGCTGCTGGCGCCCGACGACGGGGCCTTTCTCCGGAACCGTTTCGGCTGCGCCCTGGCCGGGGAGTCGATCACGTTCGAGCGGGAGGTCCGCTGCCGCGACGGGGCGGGGCGCTGGTTCGAGTTCAGCTGCGTGCCGGTCCGGGGCGGGGACGGCGCGCCGACCGGGGTCGCGGTGAGCATCCTGGATATCGACGAGCGGAAGCGCGCGGCCGAGGCGCTGCGCCAGAGCGAGCTCCGCTTCCGGTCGCTGGTACAGAACTCCTCGGACATCATCACCGTGCTGGACCTCGATGGCACGATCCGCTACGCCAGCGCGTCGACCGAGCGGATCCTGGGGTATCCACCCACGGCGCTGGTCGGCACCAACGTGCTCGGCTACCTGCACCCCGACGACGCGGCGGTGCTGCTCCCCGCGGTCACCCGCCCGCCCGAGACGCTCCCGGAGGAGGGGCGGCTCGAGTTCCGCTTCCGGCACGCCGACGGGCGGTGGATCGACCTCGAGGCGGTGGGCAGCAACCGGGTGGCCGACCCGATCATCCGCGGGATCATCGTCAACGCCCGCGACGTGACCGAGCGGAAGCAGGCGGAGCGGCAGCTGCGGGAGAGCGAGGAGCGCTACCGCGACCTCTTCGAGAACGCCAGCGACCTGATCCAGCAGGTGGCGCCGGACGGGAGGATCCTCTACGTGAACCCCGCCTGGCGCGCCGCCCTGGGCTATGACGACGAGGAGATCGCCCGACTGTCGGTGCTGGACGTGGTGCACCCGGCGAGCCGGGCCCACGCCGAGACGGTGCTCCGGCGCGCGCTCGCGGGGGAGGCGCTGGAACAGGTCGAGCTGATGCTGGTGACGAAGGGGGGCCGCACCATCACGGTCGAGGGCAACTTGAGCGGCACCTTCAAGGAGGGCCGCCCGGTGGCGACCCGCGGCATCTTCCGCGACATCACCGAGCGGAAGCGGGCCGAGCAGGAGCTCCGGGCGTTCGCGGCGAAGCTGGAGCGGAGCAACCGCGAGTTGGAGGACTTCGCCTCGGTCGCGGCGCACGACCTGCAGGAGCCGCTCCGGAAGATCCAGGCGTTCGGCGACCGGCTGCGGGCCAGCGCGCCGCAGCTCGATGCCCAGGCGCAGGATTATCTCCGGCGCATGCAGGAGGCGGCCCGCCGGATGCAGGCGCTGATCACCGATCTCCTGTCGTTCGCCCGGGTCACGACCCGGGGCGACCGGCTCGCCCGGGTGGAGCTGGACGACGTGGTGCGGGAGGCGCTCGCCGACCTCGAGTTCCTGGTGGAGCAGTGCGGGGGCCGGGTGGAGCTTGGCCCGCTGCCGGCGATCGAGGCCGACCCGGTCCAGATGCGGCAGCTCTTCCAGAACCTGATCAGCAACGCCCTCAAGTTCCACCGGCCGGGGGAGCCGCCGGTGGTGCGGATCGATAGCGAGCGGCTCCCCCCGGCGGAGGGCTCGGAGGTGGAGCGCTGCCGCATCCGGGTGCGGGACAACGGGATCGGCTTCGACCCCAAGTACGTAGGCCGGATCTTCAACATCTTCCAGCGCCTCCACGGCCGCGGGGACTACCGCGGGACCGGGGTGGGCCTCGCCATCTGCCGCAAGATCGCGCAGGCGCACGGGGGCGACATCACCGCGAGCAGCGCGCCCGGCGAGGGGGCGACGTTCGTCGTCACGCTGCCGGTGCGCCAGGAGCGCTAGGGGGCACCCGATGGCCGGACCCCATCCCCCGCTCACCATCCTGTGGGCCGACGACGACCCGGATGACCGCCTCCTGATCCAGGAGGTGCTCGCCGGATCCCGCTGGCGGCACCGGGTCCGCTTCGTCGAGGACGGGGAGGAACTGCTGGAATACCTCTGCCACCGGGGCCGCTACGCCGACCGCCGGAGCGCCCCGCGGCCCTCGCTGATCCTGCTCGACCTCAACATGCCACGGCGGGACGGGCGCGAGGTGCTGGCCGAGATCAAGGCCGACCCGCGTCTGCGGGACATCCCGGTGGTGGTCATCACCACCTCGCGCGCCCAGGAGGACGTCGACCGCAGCTACCGCCTGGGGGTGAGCTCGTACATCACCAAGCCGGCCTCGTACCAGGAGCTGGTGGAGATGCTGGAGGTCCTCAGCCGCTACTGGGGCGACTTCGTCCGGCTCCCCTCGAACGAGCACGGGGGCTGAGGTGGGCGAGATCGTGCGGGTGCTGCTGGTCGACGACGACGAGGAGGATTTCCTCCTCACCCGCGACCTCTTCCGCCAGATCGACGCCGGGCGGTACGTCGTGGAGTGGGCCGCGTCCTACGACGAGGGGCTGGCCGCGGTCTCCCGCCAGGAGCACGACGTCTGCCTCATCGACTACCGCCTGGGACCGGCCAACGGGCTCGACCTGCTGCGCGAGGCGATCCGGCGGGGCGTCCACACCCCGCTCATCCTGCTCACCGGCCAGGGGGATCACGAGGTAGACGTGCAGGCGATGAAGGAGGGCGCCGCCGACTACCTGATCAAGGGCCGGGTCGACGCCCCCCTCCTGGAGCGGTCGGTGCGCTACGCCATCGAGCGGGCCCGGACCCTCGCGGCGCTCCGGGAGTTGGCGATCCGCGACGAGCTCACCGGCCTCTACAATCGCCGCGAGATGTGTCGCCTGCTGAAGGAGGAGGTCGCCCGCTGCTGGCGCTACGCCGAGCCGATGGCGCTGGTGATGATCGACATCGACCACTTCAAGGCGGTCAACGACACCTTCGGGCACCAGGCGGGCGACGAGGTGCTCCGCTGGATCGCCCGGCTCCTGCGCCAGAACCTCCGCTCGGTGGACCAGCCGGCCCGCTACGGGGGGGAGGAACTGGCCGTCATCCTCCCCGAGATGACCGACCCCCACGCCCTGGAGATGGCGGAGCGGCTGCGGCAGGTGGTCGCGGCGGAGCCGTTCCGCTTCGTGACGCCGGCCGGGGGGCCGGTCGAGATCCCCATCACCATCAGCCTCGGCGTCGCCTACCTGCCGGACGACGCCGACAGCGACGACGGGCTGATCGCCGCGGCCGACGCCGCCCTCTACGAGGCGAAGCGCCGGGGCCGCAACCAGGCGGTGCGGTACCGCGAGCTCCGGATCGGCGGCTCCCGGCCCTCCTGACCCGCCCTCGCCCCGCCCCCCGCTCCCGAACTCGCGGATCCACAGGAACTTTTGTCGCCCGCGGCGGGGTACTGCCATCGGAGGCCCCTGGGCGGCGACCGCGCCCGCCGGGGCCGATGAAGGCATCCGGACGGAGTTCAACGCGTGGATAGGGCCCGAGTCGCGGAACAGATCGCCGCCCTGCGCTCCCGCATCCTCGGCCCTGCCCAGCGCCGGGGGGAGCGCCTCACGGTGGAGGAGCTGCTCGCGCTCCGGAGCTACCGCTCTTCCCTGCTCCAGCGCCAGGGGGACGCGATGCCCCCGGAGCGGGTGGCCCGGATGCGCCTCCGACGAGAGCCGGCGCCCGGCGACGACGTCCAGCAGGACCCCTCCGTCCTCCTCGATGAGCTCCGGGAAACGCTCGAAGAGCTCGACACCATCCAGCAACAACTCAAGCGTCGCAACCAGGAGCTGGCAGCGGCCAACCAGGCGGCGGAGGCGGAGCGGCGGCGCTACCGGGACCTCTTCGAGTCGGCCCCCGACGGCTACCTGGTGACCGACGACCGCGGCATCATCGTGGAGGCCAACCGGGCCGCGACGACGCTGCTCCGGACCCCCGACCTGGCCGGGCGGCCGTTGGCGGGCTTCCTGGCACCGGAGGCCTCCGCCGAGTTCGCCGAACGGCTGGTCGAGCTCCGGCGGTCGGGACAGCTCGACTGGGAGGCGAGGGTCCAGCCGCCCGACGGCCCGCCGTTCGAGGCCGCGTTCACCGCCACCGGCGTGGTCCCGGCCCGGGGCGATCCCGGCACGATCCGCTGGCTGCTGCACGACACGACGGAGCGGAAGGAGGCGGAGCGGCGGATCCGGCGGCTCAACCGGGAGTTGGAACGGCGGGTGGCGGACCTCTGGGCGCTGAACCGCGAGCTCGAGTCGTTCAGCTACATGGTGTCGCACGACTTGCGGTCCCCGCTCCGCGCCATCGAGGGGTTTTCGACCATCCTGGCGGAGGAGCACGGCGACCGGCTCGACGACGAGGCCCGGCAGCTCCTCGACGTGATTCGCGCCAACACCCGGCGGATGGGGACGCTGATCGACGATCTCCTCGCCTTCTCGCGTCTCGGCCGTCAGGGGATGTCGGTGGCCGAAGTGGACATGACGGCGCTGGCCCGGGAGGCGTTCGAGGAGCTCACGACGGCACGGGAGCGACGTCGCGTGACGTTCGTCCTCCCGCCCCTGCCGCCGGCCCGGGCCGACCGGGCCATGATGCGGCAGGTGTTCCTCAACCTGCTCTCCAACGCCCTCAAGTTCAGCGATCCGGTGGCCGAGCCGCGGATCGAGCTGTCGGGGGCGGAGCGGGAGGGCGAGCTCGTCTATGGCGTGCGGGACAACGGGGTCGGCTTCGACATGCGGTACGCCGACCGGCTGTTCGGCGTGTTCCAGCGGCTCCATCCCGCCGACCAGTTCGAGGGGACCGGCGTGGGCCTCGCCATCGTGCATCGGATCGTCCAGCGCCACGGGGGGCGGCTCTGGGCCGAAGGGAAGGTAGGGGCTGGCGCCGGCTTCCATTTCACCCTCCCGGCCTCGGGGCCGGGGGATGCGCCACCCTCGCGGGAGGGACTCGAATGAAGGCGACCACCTTGATCGGCATCGTGCTCGTGGTGCTTGGCCTCCTGGGCCTGATCTTCGGCGGCATCCCGTACCGGGAGCGGGACCGGGTGGACCTGGGCCCGGTCGACGTGACGGCGGAGCGGGAGGATCGGGTCCCGCTCTCGCCGATCCTGAGCGGCGTGGCCCTGGTGGGCGGGATCGTGCTCCTCGTGGCCGGCTCGCGGCGCAGCTCCGCCTGAGTCGGGGGCCGCCGCTTGACTCATACGGTCGTATGATCATATTCATACGATCGTATGACCTCCTCGTCGACCCGCGCGCGCCTCCTGGCCGAGGCCCGCCGACTGTTTGCCCAGGCCGGGTACGACGGCGCCTCCGTCCGCCGGATCACGGCCCGCGCCGGCGCCAACCTCGGTGCCGTGACCTACCACTTCGGCGGCAAGCAGCGGCTCTACCACGAGGTGCTGGCCGCGGCCCTGGCCCCCCTGGCCGAGCGGGTGGTGCGGGCCGCGGCCGGGCCCGGGGACCCGCTCTCCCGCCTCGGCGCGGTGATGCGGGTCTACTTCGCTTACCTCGACGAGCAGCGGGACCTCCCCGGCCTCATCCTCCAGACCCTGGCACCGGGCCGCAGCCTTCCCCCGCCGGTCCGCGCGGCGTTCGGACGGATCCTCGCCGCCCTCACCGGCGTCATCGAGGAGGGCCAGCGGGTCGGCTCGATCGTCAATGGCCGCCCGCTCTTCCTCACCCTGAGCCTCCTGGCCCAGCCGATCTACTTCTCGCTCGCCCGGTCGGGGCTCTCCAAGCTCACCGACGGCCTCACCGACCGACCCGAGGTCGCGGCGGAGCTGGTCGAGCATGCGCTCGGCTTCGCCCGCCGGGGCCTCTCCCCCGCTCCGGAGGTGCCATGACCGGTGCCCGGCCGCTCGTCCCGATCGCCCTCCTCCTGGTCCTGGCGGCGGCGGCCTGGCTCGGGTGGCGTGGCCTCCGCGGCGAGGCGGACGTGCGGCTGCTCGCCTCCGGGACCGTGGAGGCGACCGAGGCCGAGCTCGGCTTCGCCGCAGGGGGACGGATCGCCGGGATGCGGGCGCGCGAGGGGGACTCCGTCCGGGCCGGGGACACGCTCGCGTTGCTCGAGACGGCGGAGCTCGCCGCCCGGCGGGAGCAGTTGCTGGCGCAAGTCGAGCTGGCCCGGGCCCAGTTGCTCGAGCTCGAGCGCGGGGCGCGCCCGGCGGAGTTGGAGGACGCCGCGGCGGCGGCCGCGGCGGCGGCGGAACGGCTGGCCGACGCCGAGGCCGACCTCAGGCGGAGCCGGGAGCTGGCCGCCGGCGGCGCCATCAGCGAGCAGGCGCTCGAGAAGGCGGAAACGAGCTACGAGGTGGCGCTGAGTGCGCGACGCCAGGCCGAGGCGCGGCTGGCGCTCCTCCGGGAGGGTCCGCGGCGGGAGCGGATCGCGGCCCGGCGAGCCCAGCTCGCCGCCGCCCTGGCCCAGCTCCGCACCCTCGAGGCCACGCTGGCCAACATGATCGTGCGCGCCCCGTTCGCCGGGGTGGTGACGGTGCGCCACCGCGAGCCGGGCGAGGCGGTAACGCCCGGCGCGCCGGTGGTGAGCCTGCTCGACCCGAACGACCGGTGGGTGCGCGTCTACGTGCCGGCGTCCCGCATCGGCGCGGTACGGGTGGGGAGCGCGGCGGCGATCCGTTCCGACACCTATCCCGACCGCCGCTACCCGGGCCGGGTGGTGCACGTGGCGGAGGAGGCCGAGTTCACCCCGCGCAACGTGCAGACCGCCGACGAACGGGTGAAGCTGGTCTACGCGGTCCGGGTGCGGATCACCGGGGATCCCGGGTTCCAGCTCAAGCCCGGCACCCCGGCCGACGTGGAGCTCGGCGTGGATCCCGGCGATGGGCGCTGATCCGGCGATCATCGAGGCGCGCGAGCTCCGGAAGGCGTTCGGCGACGTCGTGGCGGTGGCCGGCGTGTCGTTCGACGTGGGCGAGGGCGAGCTGTTCGGGCTGGTGGGCCCCGACGGCGCCGGCAAGACCACCCTCCTTCGGATGCTCGCCGGCGTGCTGCGGCCCGACGGCGGCGACGCGACGGTCGCCGGGGTGAGCGTGGCCCGCGATCCCGAGGGGGTCAAGCCGTCGCTCGCGTACATGCCGCAGCGGTTCGGGCTGTACGCCGACCTCACGGTCCGGGAGAACATCGAGTTCTACGCCGATCTCTACCAGGTGCCGCGGAGCGAGCGCCCGGCGCGGCTCGAGCGGCTCTACGCCTTCTCCCGCCTGGGGCCCTTCGAGGGTCGGCTGGCGGGACGGCTCTCCGGCGGGATGAAGCAGAAGCTCTCGCTCTGCTGCGCCCTGATCCACCGCCCTCGCCTCCTGCTCCTGGACGAGCCCACGTGCGGGGTGGATCCGGTGTCGCGGCGCGAGCTGTGGCTGATCCTGCACCAGATGGTCGCCGAGGGCGTGACGGCCCTGGTCTCCACCGCCTACCTCGACGAGGCGGAGCGCTGCGACCGGGTGGCGCTGCTCGACCGGGGGCGGGTGCTGGCGCTGGACCCGCCGGCCCGGCTCCAGGCGACGTTGCCCGGGGCCACCTACCGGATCCGGGTGCCCGCGAGCCGCCGGGCGGTGGCGCTCCTCCGGGAGCTGCCCGGCGTGCGCGGCGCCACGCTCTACGGCGAGGCGATCCACCTGCGGCTCGACTCGGCCGGGCGCTGGCCGGAAGTCGAGCGGGCGCTCGCCGCCGCGGGGCAGGCGGCGCTGGAAGCGCGGCGGATCGAGCCCTCGCTCGAGGACGTGTTCATCGCGCGGGTGCGGGGGGAGGCGTGAGGGAGGCGCCGCGGCCGGAGGTGGCGGTCGAGGTGCGGGAGCTCACCCGGCGCTTCGGCGACTTCACGGCGGTGGACCGGCTCACCCTCGAGGTCCGCCGGGGCGAGGTGTTCGGCTTCCTCGGCCCGAACGGCGCCGGCAAGACCACCGCGATCAAGATGCTCACCGGCCTCCTCCGGCCCAGCTCGGGCGACGGGTGGGTCGCGGGGCACGACCTCGGGCGGGAGCTCGACGCGATCCGCCGCCGGATCGGCTACATGTCGCAGCTCTTCTCGCTCTATCCCGATCTCACGGTGGCCGAGAACATCGCCCTTTTCGCCGGGCTCTACGGGGTGACGGGACCACGGCTTGCCGAGCGGCGGGCCTGGGTGCTCAGGATGGCGGGACTCGAAGGCCGCGAGCGACGGCTCACCGCCGAGCTGCCGCTCGGCTGGAAGCAGCGCCTGGCGCTGGGGTGCGCGGTGCTGCACCAGCCGCCGATCCTCTTCCTCGACGAACCCACCTCCGGGGTGGACCCGATCTCGCGGCGGCGCTTCTGGGACCTGATCCACGAGATGGCCGGGGCCGGCACCACGGTCGTCGTGAGCACCCACTACATGGAGGAAGCGGAGTACTGCGAGCGGGTGGGCGTGATGAGTCGGGGACGCCTGGTGGCGCTCGACACCCCGGCGGGCCTCCGCCGCGGCCTCGGCCGCCCGCTCTACGAGGTGGAGACCGACGACGTGCTCGGCGCGATCGAGTCCCTCCGCGCCACCGTCGGGGTGGTCGACGCGGCGCTGTACGGCCGCCGGCTCCACGTGACGCTGGCGGGCGACGGGCCCCACGGCGCCGCGTCGATCCGCCGGACGCTTGAGGCGGCGGGCCGCCGCGTGAGCCGGGTGGAGCGGATCACGCCGTCGCTCGAGGATGCCATCGTGGCGCTGGTCCGCGCCCACGAGGGCTGAGCGATGGGTCGGCCGGGCGTCCGCCTCTCCCCGGCGCGGCTTCTCGCCGTGGCCCGCAAGGAGGTGATCCAGCTCCGGCGCGACCCGCGGAGCCTGATCATGGCGTTCGTGCTGCCCGTGCTCCTCGTGCTCCTCTTCGGGTACGCCATCAGCTTCGACGTGGACCGGATCGGCCTCGCGGTACTCGACCGGGACAACGGCGCGAGCAGTCGGGCGCTGGTGGATGGGTTCCGCCGCTCCGGCTACTTCGACCTGGTGGACCGGCCCGCGAGCCCGGGGGCGGCCGAGCGCCTGCTGGAGCGGGGCTCGGCGCGTCTGGTGCTGGTCATACCACCGGACTTCGGCGCGTCGCTGGGGGCCGGGCGACCGGCGCCGCTCCAGGCCCTGGTGGACGGCAGCGATGCCAACGGCGCGGGGATCGCGCTCGCCTACGCCGAGGCGGTGGTGGCCGACTTCGCGCGGCGGGCGGCGGGCCGGGGCGGGCCCGCGGCCAAGCCCCCGCTCAGGCCCGAGATCCGGGTCTGGTACAACGAGAGGCTCGACAGCCGTCGGATGATCGTGCCCGGGCTCATCGCGGTCCTCATGATGATCATCGCCGCGATGCTCACCTCGCTCACCATCGCCCGGGAGTGGGAGCGGGGCACGATGGAGCAACTGGCCGCCACCCCGGTGGCCCGCGCCGAGGTGGTGCTGGGCAAGCTCCTTCCGTATCTGGCCATCGGTCTGATCGACGTGTTCTCGACCGCGGCGATCGGGCGCGTGGTCTTCGAGGTGCCCTACCGGGGCGACGTCCTCCTCCTCGGCGCCATCTCGTTCGTCTTCCTGGTGGGAGCCTTCGGGCTCGGCATGTTCATCAGCGCGGTGGTGAAGTCGCAGCTCCTCGCCACCCAGGTGAGCATGCTGGTGAGCTACCTGCCGGGGTTCCTGCTCTCCGGCTTTGCCTTCGACGTGGCCACCATGCCCCTGCCGCTTCGGGCCTTGAGCGCCGTCGTGCCGGCGCGGCACTACGTGACCATCCTGCGGGGCCTGTTCCTCAAGGGGGTGGGTCTCGAGGCGCTCTGGCCCGAGGCGCTCGCGCTCCTGGTCTTCGCCGGCCTGGGTCTGGGGCTGGCGGTTCGGGCGTTCCGGAAGGAGACCGGATGAGGCTCGCCCTGCGCCGGATCGGGCACCTGGTGCGGAAGGAGCTGCGCCAGCTGTTCCGCGACCCCCGGATGGCGCGGGTGATCTTCGTGGCGCCGGCGGTGCAGCTCGTGGTCTTCGGGTATGCGGTGAACACCGACGTGCGCGGCACGCCGGTGCTGCTGCTCGACCGGGACCGGACCGCCGCGTCACGCGCGCTGGTCCAGTCGCTCACCGCCTCGGGCTACTTCCGGATCGTGGGCGAGGTGGGACGGCCGGGCGAGCTCGTCCGGGCACTCGACCGGGGCGAGGCGACGCTGGCGCTCGAGATCTCCCGCGGGTTCGCCCGGGACCTGGCGCGGGGTCGGGAACCGGCGGTGCAGATCCTGGTGGACGGCACCAGCTCGAACACGGCAAACGTGGCCCAGGGGCACGCCGCGCGGCTGGTGACCGAGTTCGGGTTGCGTCGTCCGGGCCGCGCGGTCGAGTCGCCGGTCGACTTCCGCCCCCGGGTGTGGTACAACCCGACGCTCGCCAGTCGGGTGTACAACGTGCCCGCGGTGGCGGGGGTGATCATCATGCTCATGTGCCTCATGCTCACCGCGCTCTCCGTGGTGCGGGAGCGGGAGATGGGGACGCTCGAGCAGCTGATGGTGAGCCCGCTCCGGCCGGCCGAGCTGGTGATCGGGAAGACGATCCCGGTGGCGCTGGTGGCGCTCGCCGACCTGGTCCTGGTCACGGCGATCGCAGTGCTCTGGTTCGGGATCCCCCTCAAGGGGAGTCCCCTCCTGCTCGTCGGCGCCAGCCTCCCCTACATCCTCGCTGGGTTGGGCACGGGCCTCCTCATCTCCGGCGTCTCGAACACCCAGCAGGAGGCCTACATGACGATGTTCCTCGTCTTCCTCCCCGCCATGCTCCTCTCGGGGTTCATGTTCCCGGTGAGCAGCATGCCCGCGGTGTTCCAGTGGATCACCCTCGTCAACCCGATCCGGCATTTCCTCGAGGTGGTGCGGGGGGTCTTCCTGAAGGGGGTGGGACTGGAGGTGCTCTGGCCCCAGGTGTTGGCGCTCACCGGGATGGCGGCGGCGCTGCTCTGGGCGGCGACCCGGCGGTTCGGCGCCACCCGGCATTGATCGGGCCAGAGCAGGAATGGCGAACCGACACTTCAAGCTGAAAGTAAGTGGGTACTTGCATACAAGCAGATCCCCCACTAACCTTTTGCGCCCATGGACATGCGAGAGCAGCTACTCAAGGCCGCGGTCCGGGTATACGCCGAGTTCGGCTACCACGGAACCACCACGCGCCGGATTGCCGAAGCGGCGGGGGTGAACGAGGTCACCCTCTTCCGCCACTTCGGGACCAAGGAGGCCCTCATCAAGGCGGCGCTCCAGGAAGCGGGTCGACTCGGCCGGCCCGAGCCGTTGCCCGAGCCGACCGACCCGGCGACCGAGCTCCACGCTTTCGCCAGGAGCTGCTTCGAGCAGTTCTACCGCCACCGCAACCTCATCCGGCGGGTGATGGGGGACTTGGTCGAGAACCCGGGGATCGCGCCGGCGATCTGCGCCGAGCCGGGCGACGTGCACTGCCAGCTCGCCGGCTACTTCGCCCGTCTGAAGGAGCGCGGGATGGCCCGGGGCGACGTGCCGCCCGAGGCAGCCGCCGGCATCCTGATCGGCGCGATCCTGAGCCACGCCCTCTGGCGCGACCACCTGCCCCAGGAGCCGCCGCCTCCGGAGACGGTCCTGCGGCATTATGTCGACCTCGTGCTCGCCGCCGTGATGGCGACGCCCCCGGCCCAGCTTCCGGCGACCCGATGATGACTCGTGTCCTTTCCGCCATCCTGCTGATCCTGGCCGCCGCCGGTCCCGCGGCGGCCCAGACGCCCGCACCGGCCCGGTCGCTCTCCCTCGAGGACGCGCTGCGCCTGGCCGAGCGCGGGAGCGAGGCGCTCGGCATCGCCCGCGCGGCGCTGCGCCGCGCCCGGGGCGACCAGCTCCGCGCCCGGAGCGAATACTTCCCCCAGCTCACGGGAACGGCGAGCTACACCCGCACCCTCGAGTCGCAGTTCGAGGGGCTGTCGGGAGCCGGCGGGGAGCCCGACCCATCGGCGCCCCCGGCGCCCCGGAGCTGCACCCGGTTCATCGCCAACCCGACCCTGCCGATCGACCAGCGGGTGGACTCGCTCGAGCGGGCGGTGGAGTGCCTCTCGGCGGTGAACCCCTTCGCCGCGTTCTCCGACCTGCCGTTCGGGCAGGAGAACCAGTACACCTTCGGGCTCCAGCTCTCGCAGAACCTGTTCGCCGGGGGCCGGATCCGGGCCCAGAACCGGGCCGCGGCGGCGGGCCGCCGCAGCGCCGAGCTGGGGCTCACCGCGGCCCAGGCGCAGCTGGCGCTGGACGTCACCCAGGCCTATTTCGACGCCGCGCTGAGCGAGCGGCTGCTGGCGATCGCCGAGGCGACGCTGGAGCAGGCGGAGTCGACGCTGGCGCAGACCCAGCTCGCCCGGCGAGTGGGGACCCAGCCGGAGTTCGAGCTCCTCCGGGCCCGGGTCACCCGCGACAACCAGCGGCCGGTCGTGATCCAGCGGCGCGCGGCGCGGGACATCGCGCTCCTTCGCCTCAAGCAGTTGCTCAACCTCCCGGCCGGCGAGCGGCTGGAGCTGACCACGACGTTGGGCGATACCGCGGACGACAGCGTCGCCGCGCCGCCGGCGCTCCCGACCGCCCTTGCCACGCCGGCCACCGATGTCGCGCCGGACCAGCGCGCCCCGGTGCAGCAGGCGGCCGAGGCGCTGCGGGCCCAGGAGGCGCAGCTCGCGGCGGCCCGGGCGCAGCGGCTCCCGACGCTCGCGCTCACGTCGCGCTACGCCAAGCTCGCCTTCCCCGCCTCGCTCCTGCCCGGGGAGGGGGACTTCGTGACCGACTGGACGGTGGGGCTGTCGCTCCAGCTGCCGCTGTTCACCGGCGGCCGGATCAAGGGCGACGTGCTGGTGGCCGAGGCGAACCTCGAGGAGGCGCGGGAGCGGCTGCAACAGACCCGGGAGCTGGCCGAGCTGGACACCCGTGACGTCCTCGCGCGGCTGGAGGCGGCGGAGGCGGCGTGGGAGGCGAGCCGGGGCACCGTGGAGCAGGCGGCCCGGGCCTACCAGATCGCGGAGCTCCGCTACCGGGAGGGGATCTCGACCCAGCTCGAGCTGGCCGACGCGCGGATCCTGCTCCAGCAGGCGCAGGCCAACCGGGCCCAGGCGGCGCGGGATCTCCAGGTTGCCCGGGTCCAGGCGGCGCTCCTGCCCCACCTACCGCTGGGCGGCGCCGGGGCGACCGGTCCGGTCACCGCCCCGTCGCTCACCGCGCCGCGTCGGGCGGCCGATCCCCGCCCGACCAACCCGATCACCCAAGCGGGACTGACGACACCATGAGGATGCGTTTGCACGGGCGGGGTTGGCTCCTCGCCGGACTGGGCATCGGGGCACTCGGCGGGGCCGCCGCCGGGTGCCGGAGCGGCTCCGACGCGGCCCGGGCCGAGGAGACCGCGGCGCCGACGGTGACGCTGGGGCCGGAGAACGTCGCGGTGGTCGAGACGATGACGTTGCGGAGCGGCCCGAACATCTCGGGGACGCTGGACCCGGAGCGTAAGGCGGTGCTGCGGGCCGAGGTGGCCGGCGCGATCGTGGAGCTGCGCGCCGAGGCGGGCCAGCCGGTGCGGCGCGGGACGGTGCTGGCGCGGATCGACGAGACCGCGTTGCAGGACGCGTTCCTCTCGGCCCGGGCGGCGGTGCGGAGCGCCGAGACCGCGCTCCAGGTGGCCCGGCGGAACGCCGAGCGGTCGGAGGCGCTGGCCGCGGCGGGCGCCATCGCCGAGCGGGACCTGGAGCAGGCGCGCTGGAACGCGATGAGCGCCGAGGCGGCGCTGGCGGATGCGCAGGCGCGGCTCGCGGCGGCCGGGAAGCAGTTGGGGAAGACCACGCTCCGCGCGCCGTTCGACGGCGTGGTGAGCGAGGCGCGGGCCAGCCTGGGCGATGTCGTCCAACCTGGCGCGGAGCTCTTCACCGTGGTCGATCCGTCGAGCATGGAGCTCGCGGCCACGGTGCCGGCCGACCGGTTGGCCGAGCTCACGCCGGGCACGGCGGTGGAGTTCACCGTGAGCGGCTTCCCGGGTCGGAGCTTCACCGGGCGGGTGCAGCGGATCAATCCCGCGGTGGACCCGGCAACCCGCCAGGTCCGGATCTACGCCACCATCCCGAACGCGGGGCGCGCGCTGGTGGCGGGGCTCTTCGCCGAGGGGCGGGTGGCGACCGT
>DATLZT010000166.1:0-13255 GCA_035573835.1 Gemmatimonadales bacterium | reverse complement strand
TGGCGGGCCCCGGTGCGGCGCCGTCCAGCTCGAGCGGTGGATGCTCGCCGCGCACGAGCCGAGAATCGACCGACCGGTCCGGCCGAGCCCGTCGGTGGTCCAGGGGAGTTCTTCGAGGTGGCGCCTCGGGGCGTCGTGGAGGAACGGCAGGGCCGGCGTGTCGTCGCGGGGCAGCCCGACGAGACCGCGGGAACCGGCGGCGGTGGGTGCGGCCCGGGCACGCCGGGCACCGACAGGCCAGTTGATCCGGGTGTGGATTCCCTCGGCCCACGAACCGCTCCACCTCCGGGCGCGACCCGACGCAGAGCGGAGAGAGCCCGGGGAGCGGTTCAGGTCCGGCGGCGAACCGGGCCAGCAGGTGGGCCGGGTTCGGCCTCGCCTGGGAGCCGGGCGGCCAGCAGATCGGGGTGGATGTCGTCACCGCAGCGGATGTGGAGCGTGGTCGTCGAGCGGGCCCCGGCCGGGCTCCGGTCGAAACGATCGCCCCGGGCCCCGAACGATCGAGCGCCGGTCGTCGGGATCCCGACAACCGGCGCCCAGCCATCCCCGGGGACTCGATCCGGATCAGTACGTGAACGTCATCTGCTGGGTACCCACCGGCGTACCCGGCCCGATGAAGGCCCCGGTGAAGGTGAGCGGCGGCTGGCCTTTCCGCTGGATGGTCACGACGTAGTCGCTCCGCGGCACCCCGCAGTCGTCGAAGTAGTCCACGACGACCGTGTAGGTTCCCCGCGGCGCGTTCTCGGCCCAGACGATGTTCTCGTTGTTCACGCCGTCGATGTTGCACGCCGGATTGGAATCGAGATCGAGGCGGCCGCCGCTGGGCACCTGGAGCTGCCCGAAGAAGACCTCGTCGCCGTTCGGGTCGGTCACGTGGAGGTCCACGTCGCTGTCACCGGTCCAGGCGACGCTCACCTGCACGTCGCCGACCCCCACCTGCCGCACCTGCACGCCCTGCGTGGCGTACGGGCTGAGCGCCCCGTCGACGACCACCGCATAGCGGGCCCGGAAGCTCATCATCGGGGCGCGGGGGGCCACCGAGTAGATGATGTCCGCGCTCGGCGTGGTCGCGGGGAGGGTGATCTCCCAATAGTTCTCCACCCCGTCCATCGCCAGGATCACCTTCCCGAACGGCTGGAGGTTGGAGAGGGTGACGTAGGAGCCGCCGCCGGTGATCACCAGCGGCATCGCCGAGTAGGCGGGGGCCTCGCCGCTGCCCGGCGCCGGCGGCTCGCCGGTTCGGAGGACCGCCTCGACCGAACCGTCGCCGGTGGTGACGCGGGTGATGAAATCCTCGATCGTCGGCAGCTGCCGCTCGGACGGCTCGCTGGAGCACGCCGTGAGCGCCAGGACGCCGGCCGAGCCGTAGGCCCCGACCAGCCTGGTGAGGAAACGCATCGACGGACGCATGACCCTCTCCTTGGGCACCCGGAGGAGAACGAGCCGGAAACGCGGCATCGTAGTCGGGCCCGAGAGGGGCAAGAGCCGTACCAAGCCAGCGAGCAAGGAGCGTACCATCACCGAACGTTCGGAGCTACGAACACTTAGCACCGGACGTCGGGGGCCGCCGGGCCGCGCCGCTCGGGGCGGCGCGCTAGGCGAATGCGAGGCTCCTGGTTAGTTTTTGCGCCCATGCCGATTCGGGTCGCGGTCTGCATTTCCGGGCGGGGGAGCAACCTCCGGGCCCTCTTCGACGCCCTCACCCCCGGCGCCCCGGCCGAGGTCGTCTTGGTGCTGAGCAACCGGGCCGGCGCGGCGGGGCTCGAGCGTGCCCGCGAGCGGGGCGTGCCGGCCGTGGTGCTGCGGGATCCGCACGACGCGGGCGAGTGGCTCGCGCTCCTCGACGCGCATCGCGTCGATCTCGTGGTACTGGCCGGCTACCTCAAGCTGGTGCCCGCCGGGGTGATCGAGCGCTACCGCGGCCGCATCATCAACGTGCACCCCGCCCTGCTCCCCGCCTTCGGCGGTCCCGGCATGTACGGGCGGCGGGTGCACGAGGCGGTGCTCGCGGCGGGGGCGCGGGAGAGCGGCGCCACGGTGCACCTGGTCGACGAGGTCTACGATCGGGGGCCGATCCTGGCGCAGGCGCGGGTGCCCGTGCTGCCGGGCGACACGCCGGACACGCTCGCCGAGCGGGTGCTCGCGGCGGAGCATCGCCTCCTCCCTGCCGCCGTGCTGGCCGCCGCCCGGGCCGGCCGGCCGGTCCCGTTTCCCGATCCAGCGGAGAGTCTCACGTGATGACGTCGCCATGCCGCGCGCGCTGATCTCGCTCAGCGACAAGCGCGGCGTCGTTCCGTTCGCCCAAGGGCTGGTGGAGCTCGGTTGGGAGATCGTCTCTACCGGCGGCACCGCCACCGTCCTCCGCGCCGCCGGCGTGCCGGTGTTGAGCGTCGAGTCGGTGACCGGGTTCCCCGAGATCCTCGACGGCCGGGTCAAGACGCTCCACCCCAGCATCCACGCCGGGCTGCTCGCCCGGCGCGACGTGGCCGAGCACCGGGCGGAGCTCGAGGCGCGGCGGATCACCCCGATCGACCTCGTGGCGGTGAATCTCTACCCCTTCCAGGCCACCATCACGCGGCCCGGAGTGTCGTTCGAGGACGCGATCGAGAACATCGACATCGGCGGCCCGTCGATGCTCCGCTCCGCCGCCAAGAACCACGCCGCGGTCGTCGTGATCGTGGATCCCACCGACTACCCGATGGTGCTCGAGCTGCTGCGCTCGGGGGGCGTGCCGGCGGAGGTCCGCCGCGAGCTCGCGGCCAAGGTGTTCGCCCACACCGCCGACTATGACGCCGCCATCGCCGGCTACCTCACCCCCCGGGAGGACGGGCTGCCCCGCCGGCTCAGCCTGCAGCTGGAGCGGGCCCGCGAGCTGCGCTACGGCGAGAATCCGTTCCAGCGCGCCGGGCTCTACGTCACCGAGGAGCCCCGCGGGATGCGGGACCTGGTGCAGCGCCAGGGGAAGGAGCTCTCGTTCAACAACCTGCTGGACATCGACGCCGCCGCCTGGGCGGTCGGGCTCTGGCCGACGCAGCCGGCCTGCGTCATCGTCAAGCACACCACCCCCTGCGGCATCGCCGTGGGGGCGAGCGCCGAGGAGGCGTTCCGCCGGGCGCTCGCCACCGACCCGCAGTCCGCGTTCGGCGGGGTGGTCGCCCTCAACACGGTGCTCGACCGCGCCACCGCGGCGCGCATGAAGGACGTCTTCCTCGAGGTCGTGGTGGCGCCCGCGATCGGCGACGACGCCTTGGCGCTCTTCGCGGCGAAGAGGAACCTGCGGGTCGTCGAGCTCCCGATCGGCGATGCCGGCACCGCCCCGGGCCTCGACTTCAAGCGGGTGCGGGGCGGATTCCTGGTGCAGGACCGTTTCGTGTTCGACCCCTCGGAGGAGGGGTGGAACGTGGTCACCCGGCGGGCGCCGACCGACGACGAGTGGCGCGACCTCCACTTCGCCTGGCGGGCGGTGGCCGCCGTCAAGTCCAACGCCGTCCTCCTGGCCAAGGGCGGGATGGCGATCGGCATCGGGGCCGGTCAGATGAGCCGGGTCGACAGCTCGTTCCTCGCGGTGCACAAGGCCCGCCAGCAGGGCCACGATCCCCGGGGCAGCGTGTTGGCCTCGGACGCGTTCTTCCCCTTCGCCGACGGCGTCGACGAGGCGGCCGCGGCCGGCGTCACCGCCGTGATCCAGCCCGGCGGCTCGGTCCGGGACGCCGAGGTGGTCGCGGCCGCCGACCGCCACGGAATCGCCATGGTGTTCACCGGCCGGCGCCAGTTCCGCCACTAGGCCCCGCACCGACCCGGCACGAGTCGCATGACCCAGCCCTCCGGTCCGACGCCCCCGCAGGAGCCCCGTCCCCCCTACTTCTGGGCGGGACTCACCGCGCTGGGCGTGCTCCTCATCTATCTCGTCACGCTGGCCCCGACCACCGCCTTCTGGGACACCAGCGAGTACCTCGCGGCCGCGTACGTGCTTGGGATCCCGCACCCCCCCGGCAATCCGCTTTTCGTGGTCATGGCCCACGCCTTCGGGGCGCTCCCGCTCGCCGAGAGCTACGCGGTGCGGATCAACCTCTTCGCCGCGGTCACCAGCGCCCTCTCGGCCGGCCTCTGGTTCCTGGTGGCCGAACGGTGGCTCCGCGCCGTGGTCCCGGTTCGGTGGGCCCGGCTGGCCGCCGCCGCCGCCGGCGTGCTGGTGGGCGCCACGGCGTGGACCGTGTGGAACCAGTCCACCGTCAACGAGAAGGTCTATACGCTCTCGCTCCTCTCCATCGCGCTGGTCACCTGGCTCGCGGTGCGGTGGGGGGACGACGCGCCGGGCGATCACCGTGACCGCTGGCTGGTGTTGATCGCCTACGTCCTGGCGCTCACCTCGACCAATCACATGATGGGTGTGCTGGCGGCGCCCGCCGTGGCCGCCTACGTCCTCTGGACCGACCGGCGGATCGTCACCCGCGGATGGGCGGTGGCGCTGGCCTGGACCCTCGCCCTCGCGGTCTCGAGCAAGTGGGCCGCGATGGTGGACGGCGGGGCCGAGGGGATCCTCCTCCTGGCCGTCACCGCGGTGGTGCTGGGCTACGGCGTGTGGCGCGACGGCAGGAACCCCCTGCTCTACCTCGCGCTCGGGGCGGTCGTGGTGGGCGTCTCGCTCAACTACGTCTTCCTGCCGATGCGGGCCGCCCAATTCCCCCCGATCAACGAGGGCGAACCGACCACCTGGCAGGCGCTCATCGACGTGCTCAACCGGGAACAGTACGGCAAGCCGTCGGTGCTCGAGCGGCAGGCCGCGTTCACCGCCCAGCTCCACAACTACTGGCAGTACTTCTCCTGGCAGTTCGCCCGGGACTGGGGGCGCTGGTCCCGGGTGGCCGCCGCCGTCTTCACGGCGCTGGGCCTCCTGGGCGCGGCGACCCTCTGGCGGAGGGACCGGCGGGCCGCAGCCGCCTCTACCGCGCTGATGGCCACCCTGACCGTCCTCCTCGTCTTCTATCTCAACTTCAAGTACGGCTACTCGCTCTATCCCGAGCTCGGGGACCTGCCCCGCGAGGTCCGGGAGCGCGACTACTTCTTCGTCGCGTCCTTCGCGGCGTTCGGGGTCTGGGTCGCCGTGGGCCTCGGCGCGCTCCTCCGCGGCGTGGCCGACGTCCTCCGCGATCGCGGTTCCGAGACCGGCCGCTGGGCCGTCAGCACCCCGGTCCTGGCGCTCGCGTTGGTGCCGCTCCTCGGCAACCGCGTCACCGCGAGCCGCGCCGGCGAGACCCTCGCCCGCGACTTCGCGGTGGACCTGCTCGAGTCGGTGGAGCCGTACGGGATCCTCATCACCGCCGGCGACAACGACACCTTCCCCCTCTGGTTCGCCCAGGAGGTGCTGGGGGTCCGGCGCGACGTCACCCTCGCCAACCTCTCCCTGATGAACACCCGCTGGCACCTCAAGCAGCTCCGCCGGCGGGAGGTGCCGGACTTCGATCCCGGGACGGCGGCGCCGATCTGGCGCGACGCCCCGCGCCGCGAGCCGGAAATCGAGCTGCGCGACCGGACCGACCGCTCGACCGACGCCGGCCCGACCGACGGCCGCTCGGCGCCCCCGGCCAAACCCCCGGGGCCGATCCTGGGACTCGCCGAGGGCGCTATCGACAGCCTCCCCGAGCTCCTGCCGGTGCCGGCGCGCAGCGGGTTGGAGATCGGTGAGATCCAGGTGGCGTTCGGCGACGAGTACCTCCAGCTCCAGGACATCGCCACGCTCGCGCTCATCAAGGAAAACCTGGGGAAGCGCCCCATCTATTTCAGTTGGAGCGCGGGCGGGTACCCGGACCGGACCCTCGGCCTCACCGGGTATCTGGTGACCCACGGCCTGGTGCGGAAGCTGGCACCCCGGCAGGTGGCGCCCAGCGATTCGGTGGTGCTGAGCCGGGGGCTGGGTTACCTCAACATCCCCCGGACCAAGGCATTGCTCAGGGAGGTCTACCACTGGCGGAGCGCCGGGCGCGACCGGCCGGCCGGGTGGGTGGACGATCCATCCGCGTCCATCCTCCACCTGTACTCGGTGGTGTACGGCGCCGCGGCGAGTACCTTCCGCGAGCGCGGCGACAACGCCACGGCGGCGTTCGCCGATTCGGTTGCGAAGGAGGTGCGGGAAGAGATCAGGGGGGACTGACGGACCCGGCGCCGTCGCCGCCGTCCCGCCAGGTCTCCCAGGTGAGCCCGCAGCCGCGGCCGAACGGCGGGTCGGGGTGCCCCGGCCGACCGATCAGGTCGTGCAGGATCTCGTGCCGGACCACCAGCTCGCTCCGGGTCCAGGCGCTGGCGAGATAGATCGTGTGGTCGTCCTCCCAGTGCCCCGCGCAGCGCCCGCTCGGGCACTGGAACCCCTCCCCCTCGATCACGAACCATCGGACCCGATCGAAGTCCCCCCGCCGGCCCGAGCAGGCCTCGGTGGCCGCCCACCAGGCGCGGTATTCCGCCGGCGGATCGAAGGGGACTTCCCCCACCGGGTCGAAGCCGCACCCGCCCACACCGGCGAGGGCGAGGAGGGAAACGGCGCGGCGGCGTCGGAGGCGGGACGTGGGCACGGCGGCGGGCTACGCAGGCGGCGTACCAACGCCGGGCGTCCCGAGCCGGGCCGAAGCGCCGGCCCGACCCCGGTCAGCCATGCGCGCTGCCGGGCTGTCTTGCAGGGTGCGGGACCACCAGCACCGCGGCGGTGGCCCGGCGGCCGGCGAGCACCGCACCGATCTTCACCGCTCCCACCCGGACCGCCGTCACCACGCCCTCGGGGCTCACCGTCGCGACGCGGGGATCCATCGAGACCCAGGAGGCGGCGAGGCCTTCGATTTCCCGACCCCCGGAATTGAGCGGCACCGCCCGGAGGCGCGTTTCCTCGCCCACCCGCAGGAGGGTCTCGGCCGGATCGATCCGCAGCGCCGCGGGCCTCGGTGGGGTGACCTTGAGCGTGACCGCCTCGGTCGCGCCGCCGCTGCTGGCGAGGATCCGCGCGACGCCCGGGCGTTGCGCGATCACCAGGCCACCGGTCGTCACGGCCGCCACGCCCGGATCGCTGGACGACCAGACGACCAGCCGGCCGGTGAGGACCCCTCCGAGCCGATCGACGCAGGTGGCGACGAGACGCACTTCCTCACCGGCCGGGAGCTCGCGGGGCTCGGGGGCGAGCCGGATCCTGGCGACGCCGACCCGGGTCACGTGGAGGACCGCCTCGGCCCGGAGCTCCCCGTGACTCGCACCGACGACCGCTGTGCCGACCCGCAGCGCGGTGAGCGTCCCGTCCTCCGAGACGCGCAAGACGCTCGGGTCGCTCGTCGTCCACGACACGTCGTCGGCGTGCACCGAAGCGCCGGTGTCCTCGGCCAGCAGCGCCCGGAGCGGGATCGACTCCCCTACCGTCGCGGTCCCGCCGTCCACGGCGAGCCGCAGCGCCTCGACCGCGGCGGTCACCACCACCCGGACCGACGCGCGCCGTCCGTCGACGGTGCCGGTCACCGTCGCCGCCCCCGCCCGGTGGGCGGTGACCAAGCCGCTGGGCGACACCGTGACGACTCCCGGGTCGGAGCTCGCCCAGATCATCGTCCGCCCGGGAACGGCCGCCCCCCGGGCGTCGCGCGCGATCACGCCCAGCCGGATGGTCTCCCCCACCCGCAGGCTGCAGCTCGCGGGGGAGAGCGTGAGGCTTGCAACCGGTTCGTACCCGTCGGTGCGCAGCGTCACCGCTTCGGCCACCCGGCGCACCGCCTGGACCGGGCTGCGGGGCCCGCCGACAGCCGGGATCAGCCCGGCCCCGCCCTCGCCGTCGTGCACCTTGGCGATCGCCGCCACCGCGTCGGCAAGGGTGGGCCACCGCGCCTCGGGGGCCTTCGCCAACATCCGCATCACGACCTCGGCCAGCGCGTCGGGGCAGTCGACCCGGAGGTCCTGCACCGGGCGCGGGATTTCGTTGAAATGGGACCAGAGCATACCCAGCACCGAATCGGCCGCGAACGGGGACCGCCCCGTGAGGAGCTCGTAGCCCACCACGCCCAGGGAGTACTGATCCGATGCCGCCGTGACCGGTCCGCCGGCACACTGCTCGGGGCTCATGTAGGCGGGCGTGCCGACCGTGGAGCCCGTCAGGGTGAGATGCTGGCCCGCGGCCACCTTGGCGATGCCGAAGTCGGTGACCACGGCGTTCCCGTCCTCGTCGATGAGGATGTTCCCGGGCTTCACGTCGCGGTGCACGACGCCCTTGCGATGGGCATACGCCAGCGCCGACCCGACCTGGCCCAGGATCGTCCGGACCAGGGGGATCGGCAACGGCCCGAGTTCGCGCAACATCAGGTCGAGCGGCCGACCGGCGACGTACTTCATGACGAAGAACAGCAACCCGTCGACTTGCTTGACGGCGTAGATCGGGATGATGTGCGGGTGACTGAGCCCCGCCGCCGTCCGCGCCTCCAGCCGGAAGCGCTCCGCCATGCCGGGGCTCTGGGCCAGATGGGGCGCCATGACCTTGATCGCCACCCGGCGCTCGAGCGCCAGATCCTGCGCGAGGAACACGGTGGCCATCCCGCCGCGCCCGAGCTCCGAGAGGATCTGGTACTCCCCGGCGGTGGCCCGGCGGAGGGCGTCGACCGGTTGGTCGAGGACGGGGGTGGGGATGGCCGAGGGGAGGGCCCCCGCGCCCAGCTCGCCGGTGACGTCGGAGCCGCAATGCATGCAGAACCGTGCACCCGGGGGCACGGTGCTCTGGCATCGGGCGCACGCGGTGAGCGAGGCCATGGCGCGACGGGACGGCCTTCCTCGAGCGATTGCGGTCGGAGGCGGTGACTCTTGTGGGAGTATCGGATGCCGGCGGGCGGAGTTGAGCCGCGGCCGGCGTCCGCGCCGACTTGCCGTGCGCCCCCCGGCGGACCTATGTTGCCCGGCGTAAGGCGTGGTGGCCGAGTGGTTTAAGGCAGCGGTCTTGAAAACCGCCAGGGGCGCGAGCCCCTCGTGAGTTCGAATCTCACCCACGCCGCTCCCCGTTCTTGCGCCCAGGGAGGGCTCCCGCGGTGAGTGAAGTCGCGCAGTGGCGGCGCGCGGTGCTCGACGCCTCGGGCCTCCAGGGCGAGGCGCTCGCCAAGCTCGGGCTCCTCGTCGACGGTCTGATCGAGGCGGTGCGAGCCGAGCCCCGGCGGATCGAAGGCGGCCCCGAGCGCCCGCTCACCTGGGACGAGCTGTCCGAGCTCAAGCGCCGGTTCGACGCCGCCGGCGGGTGGCGGCCCGACTGGCTCGACGAGGAGGTGCCCGGACCGGACCGATCTCCGGCCTGAGCCGTCCCGCGCCCCCGGCCATCCGCGCTCCACGCTGCGGGTCGGGCGTCGCCTCCGGCACCTTGCGTAAGGGTGGGTGACTGGCGAAGTTACGGGCCGGCGTTCCCCGCCGTTGGAGTGGTGGCCGAGTGGCTGAAGGCGGCGGTTTGCTAAACCGTTATAGGGGTGAAAACCCCTATCGAGGGTTCGAATCCCTCCCACTCCGTGGTAGGTGCCAGGTGACAGGTGCGAGGTGCCAGCGGCTCCGATGCGCGCCCGGCGCACCGATGCCCGAACCCGACCCCTGGCACCCGTCACCCGGCACCTGGCACCCATGACCGCTCCCCGCGTCCGCTTCGCTCCCTCGCCCACCGGTTATCTCCACGTCGGCGGCGCCCGTACGGCGCTGTTCAACTGGCTCTTCGCCCGCAAGACGGGCGGGGTGTTCGTGCTCCGCATCGAGGACACCGACAGGGAGCGGAGCACCGACGAGCACACCCGGGTGATCCTCGAGGGGCTCGCCTGGCTCGGGATCACCTGGGACGAGGGCCCCTACTTCCAGGGTGCCGCCGTCGACCGCCACCGGGCGGACGCCGAGCGGCTCCTCGCCGCCGGCAAGGCATACCGTTGTTTCTGTACCAAGGAGGAGCTGGACGCCCAGCGGGCCGAGGCGGAGCGCCACAAGAGCGCCTTCCGCTACGACCGCCGCTGCCGCCGGCTCCCGCCTGACGAGGTCCGGGCCCGGCTGGAGCGCGGCGTGCCGTTCACCCTCCGGCTCGTCATGCCGGACGAGGAGCTCGCCTGGGACGACGCGGTCCACGGCCGGATCAGCTTCCAGGGCCGCGACCTCGACGACTTCGTCATCCTCCGGAGCGACGGGAGCCCGATCTACAACATGGCGGTGGTCTCCGACGACATCGCCATGCGGATCACCCACGTGATCCGGGGCGACGACCACATCTCCAACACCCCGAAGCAGATCGCCATCTACCGCGCGCTCGGGGCGGAGCCCCCGGTCTTCGCCCACGTGCCCATGATCAACGGGCCCGACGGGAAGAAGCTCTCCAAGCGGCACGGCGCCACCGCAGTGGGCGAGTACCAGGACAAGGGCATCCTCCCCGCCGCGATGCGCAACTTCCTCGCCCTCCTGGGCTGGTCCCCGGGCGGGGACCGGGAGATCCTCTCGGAGCGGGAGCTGATCGAGCTCTTCTCGCTGGAAGGGATCCAGAAGAAGTCCGCGGTCTTCGACGTCACCAAGCTCGAGTGGATGAACGGGGAGTACCTCAAGACGCTCCCGGCGGACGAGCTCCTCCCACCGGTGCTGCGGCAGCTGGAGCGGATGGGGGTGGACCCGCGGGGCCGCGACCTCCGGCCGATCATCGACACGGTGAAGGCGCGGTCGCGCACCATCCTCCACGTGGCGGACCAGGTGGCGGTGCGGCTCGACGCCTCCCGGGTGCGGCTGGACGAGAAGGCGGACCAGCTCGTCCGGAAGATGGGCGATGGCTTCGAGGCGAGCCTCGCCCTCGCGGCCGAGGCGCTGGCGGCGCTGCCGCCGTCGGCCTGGGCCCCCGAGCCGCTCCTGGCCGCGCTGCAGGAGGTGGCCGCGCGCCACGGCAAGAAGCTGGGCGACGTGATGCAGCCGATCCGGGTGGCGCTCACCGGGTCGACCGTGTCGGAGCCGGTGAACGAGCTGCTCGTGGTGGTCGGGCGGGACGAGAGCCTGGCACGGCTCGGCGCCTTCCGCCGCGCCGCCTGAGGGCTCGCCCCATGCGGCGATTCGCCGCCATGCTCCTCGCGGCCGCCGCCGGGTGCGCGCGGCCGGCCATGCCTCCTCCCGCCCCCGAACCGGCCCCGGTGGACACTACCCCGCCGGCGCCGGTCGACACCGCACCGCTCGATACCGTCCCCCGCTCGGAGCCCGCCCCCGCCGTCGTCCGCGGCGCGCTGGCGGTCACGCTGGCGTTCACCGGCGACATCAACCTCGGCACGACCACGCTTCCCGACGGCGTGCCCCCGGACGACGGCCGCGGCCTCCTCGGCCGGGTGGACACGCTCCTCCGGGCCGACCTCGTGGTGGGCAACTTCGAGGGGGTGCTCGCCGACAGCGGCACCTCGGAGAAGTGCCTCCGCCGGGTGCCGGGCCGGCGCGCCCCGGCGCCCCGCCCCAACTGCCACGCGTTCATCACGCCGACGCGGCTGGCGCCGAGGTTGGTCGAGGCCGGGTTCACCCACCTGAACCTGGCCAACAACCACGCCCAGGACCTGGGGCCCGGCGGCCGGCTCGCGACCGACAGCATCCTCCGGTCGCTGGGCCTCGAGACCTACGGGCCGCTGGGACGGATCGCGCTGGACACCTTGCGCCGCGGCGACAGCCTCACCGTGGTGGCCCTGGTGGGATTCACCACCTATCCCTTCGCCTACAACCTGCTCGAGATCGAGCGGAGCGCCGCGGTGGTCGACTCGGTCCGCCGGCTGGCCGACGTGGTGGTGGTGACGTTCCACGGCGGGGCCGAGGGAGCGCGCGCGGTCCACACCGACACCACGATGGAGTTCCTCGGCAACGAGCCGCGCGGCGACCTGCGCCGCTGGGCCCGCGCGGTGATCGACGCCGGGGCCCACGCCGTGGTCGGCCACGGTCCCCACGTGCTCCGGGGCATCGAGTTCCACCGCGGCCGGCCGATCGCCTACTCCCTCGGCAACTTCCTCACCTACCGGGGATTCAACCTGTCCGGGCCGCTCGGGATCACCGGGGTGCTGCGGCTGGAGCTGGGGGGGAACGGGGCGCTGCGAGGGGCGCGGCTCGCGCCGCTGGTGCAGATCCCGCGGCGGGGACCGGTGCCGGACGAGCGACGCCGGGCGATCGAGCTGGTGCGGCGGCTCTCCCGCGAGGACTTCGGGCCCACTGCCGCGACGATCGACGACGACGGGACCATCCGCCCCCCGCCCGATCCGGTCGCGAGCGACTGAGCCCGCCCCACGGGACTCAGGCCAACACGTCGGAGCGGAACCGCCAGACGTGCGCGAGGAGGTCGTCGAGCAGCCCCTGCTGGATGAACGCGGTCGCCGCGTCGGCGGTGCCCTGCATGTCCATCCCCCAGATCGCCACCCGCTTCCGCTCCCCGCTCCACTCCGCCTGGATGAACGCCCGGTCCGGCACCGCCCACATCGTCGGGAGCTCGGGCGCGAACACCTGGCTCAGGGCGTTCACGCCGGGCCCGCCCACCGCGATGGTCGGGTTGACGTGGAAGATCCGGTTGTCGAGGTACCAGGCGTCCCCCACCACCACCGCGCGGCGGTAGGGGTAGCCGGCCCCGCGGCGGTCGATCTCGCGCTTGAGCAGGTAGGCGATCGGCCGGTCGCGCTCCTCCGCCCGGAGATCGCTGCCGGTGACGATGATCACGGTCTCGTCGGTGTCGATGAGCTTCATGGCTGCCGTGCTCCCCGCGAGCCCGTCAGGGCACCGGTGCGTTCGCCGAATCCGGCGGCGGGGCCTCGCGCTGGGCCCGCCGGAGCTCGCGTTCCCGCTCCTTCCGCTCGCGGATCTCGCGGATCGCCTGGCGGAACTCCTCGGCGGTGGCCGCCCGGTTGGCCGCCTGCAGCAGGTCGCGCCGCAGCTCCTGGAGGTGGTTGTAGGCCCGGGTCTGGTCGATGTTGGCTCCCGAGAGGGGCAGCAGCGCCAGCACCGCGGAGGGGATCTTGAGTCCCGCGATGTAGATGTTGTTCTGGTCGATCCCGAACTTCTTCCCGGCGATCTCGGTGGTCCAGCTGGGGAGCTTGGTTCCGGCGAGCTCGGGATCCCGGGCGATGGAGTCGAGGAAGGCCTGGACCGTGGCGGTGACCGCGCTGTCGAGCAGCTCTTCGTGCGTGCGGCGGAGGCGCCGCGCCAGCTCGCGGGGCGGAAGCGGCAGGGGCCGCACCCACAGCCGGGCCTCCCCGAGCCCCGGGCCGATCCGGGTGAACTCGGGCGGGCCCTGGGC
>DATLZT010000165.1:0-9770 GCA_035573835.1 Gemmatimonadales bacterium | reverse complement strand
CTTCGCCGCGATCCGGCCGCCGGGGCACCACGCCCTGGCCGCCAAGGGAATGGGCTTCTGCCTGGTCAACAACGTGGTGATCGCCGCACGGCACGCCCAGCGCGCCGGCCGGGAGCGGGTGCTCATCGTGGACTGGGACGTGCACCACGGCAACGGTACCCAGGCGCTCGTCGAGGCCGATCCCACCATCCGGTTCGTCTCGCTGCACCAGTGGCCGTGGTATCCGGGCACCGGCGCGGCGCACGAACGCGGGGTGGGAAACGTGTTCAACGTCCCCCGCGGCCCGGGCCTGCCGCCCGAGACCTACGTGGCCGATCTCTGGGCCGCCGTCGTGGCGGCGACGACCGACTGGCGGCCCGACCTGGTCCTGATCTCGGCGGGCTTCGACGCGATGCGGGGCGATCCGCTGGGCGGGTTCACCCTCGAGCCGGAGCACTACGCCGAATGGACCCGGCGGATCCGGGAGCGGCTGCCCGGGGTGCCGATCGTCGGGGTGCTCGAGGGGGGATACGTCCCCTCGCGGCTCGCCGAGGGCGTGGCGGCGCACGTCGAGGCGCTGGCCTGAGTCGCCGGGGGCCCCGCACCCGGCGTCCCGCGCGTCCGCTCAGCTCGACCGCGCCTCGGCGGGCCGGGGGTGACCGTCGCCGGCGGGGGCGTCCTCGTGCCGCCGCCGCCGCCGGCGGCGACGCTCCGGGAAGACGTTGGCCAGGATCGCGAACGGAAACTCGGTGAGCTGGCGCAGTCCCGGCACGTTGGACACGTGCTGGAGTCCGCGCCGGACTTCGGCATAGAAGGCCAGCACCACCGCCCGCTCGCTCGTCTCCTCCCCCGCTTCCCGCACCGCGAGCAGTCGGTGCATGGCGTAGAGCCCCACCAGGAAGGCGAGCAAGAACAGGAAATCGAGGCCCCGGAGGTCGATCGGGGTGAGCGTGAGCGACCCCGGTCCGCCCGCGGTCGAGATCCAGCGAATGTTGAGCTGGACCTGTTGGGTGACCAGCCGGTCGGCCGCGGCGCCGGCGGCGAGCGGGGCGAGCGCGGCCATCGCGCCCGACCAGATCGCGTTGGTGGCGAGATACGCGGTGGCTTCGCCCCGGGGGGCGAACTTGAGCGCGATGTTCCCGGCGCAGAGGGTGACCCCCGCGGTGGAGAGGCCGGCGAGGACGTGGATCGCGGCCGCCAGGGCCAGCACGTGGCCGGCGCCGGGCCGGACGCCGGCGAAGGGCCAGAGCAGGATGCTGAGCAGGAAGAGCCCTCCCGCCACGTCCAGGACCGACTTGTTGCCGAACCGGTCGGCCACCGTGCCCCAGGCGCGGAGGGCCAGCGCGTTCACCCCCTGGCTCAGCACGGGCAGCGCGATCACCACGCCCATCGTGAAGCCGAGCCGCCGGAGCATGTAGACCACGAAGAATGGCGCGGCGAGATTGACCGCGAAGTTCCAGACGCCGAGGAACCGGATCAGGTTCCGGTAGTTGCGGTCCCGCAGCGGCTGGAGCAGGATGTCGCGCAGCGGGCGGGCCGGGGGCGGGTGCATGGCCGGCTCGGGCACCCGACCGAGGAACCAGAGCCCGGCGAGCCCGATGGCGGCGCCGGCGAGGAGCACCGCCGCATACGGCTCGATCGGGCGCGGGCGGGCGTCGGTCAGGCGGTCGACGGCCAGGCCGGCCGCGAGCCCGACGGCCGCGCTCGCGGCGGTGGCGATCCCGAGCCGGCGGCCGACGATCACCCCCATCCTCGCCTCGGGCACGAAGTCGCGCATCCAGCTGTTGAAGGCCGCGCCGCTCACCGTGCCCAGGATCGACGCGACGACCAATCCGGCGAGCAGGGTCGGTACCCACCAGCTCCGGGGCAGAAGCCAGGGGCTCAGCGCGATCAGGAGCCAGGTGAGCCGGCTCGCGAGGGCCGTCGCCACCGCCACCGCCTTCCGCCGCCGGAGCCGGTTGATGATGGCGATCGCGGGGAGCTGGGCCAGCTGGCTCACGGGGCCGACCGCCGCCAGCGCGCCGATCACCGCATTGGAGGCGCCGGCCTGGAGCGCGAAGGCCACCAGGAAGGCGCCGCCGACGAGGGTCCCCATCGCCTGGCTGCAGACGCCGTCGAGGGTGAGCAGGCGGATGCCGTGATCGAGGTCGTGCTCGGTGAGCTGGGGCTTGGGCTCGAGCCACGACGGCATGCCCGGGCTCCTCGGCGGCGCGGATCGGTCTCAGGGCGTCGGGGTCGGGTGGGAGTACCCGGGGCCGGGGACGAGGTTCGCCCGCCGCCCGAGCCGACTCGCCGCCGGTCCGCCCCATCTCCCGCGCCTCTTGCGCGCCGCGGTATACTCCATGCCTCCGCAGTGGCTCGACCCGACCCCCATCCCGGAGCGACCGTGCCCGAGCAGCTTCGCCTCGAAGCGGAGATCCTCCCGCTCACGACCAGGCACCCGTTCATCATCGCCCGCGGCGGCCAGAGCGAGTACCGCACCGTGTGGGTGAAGCTGCGCGACGGCGACGGGAACGAGGGATGGGGCGAGGCGGCGCCCTCGCGCTTCTACGGCGAGACCCCGGAGACGGTGCTCGCGGCGCTGCAGGCCTACGCCGCCGCGTTGCCGGCGGACCCGTTCGACCTCGAGGAGGCGGAGCGGCGGCTGGAGACGACCCTCCGGGGCAATCCCTCCGCCCGGGCGGCGCTCTCGGCGGCGCTGCACGACCTGGTGGGGAAGCGCCTCGGCGTGCCGGTCTATCGGCTCTGGGGGCTCGATCCTGCCCGGGCCCCGCGCTCCACCTTCACCATCGGCATCGACACGCCCGAGCGGATGCGGGCCAAGGTGCTCGAGGCGGAGCAGTACCCGATCCTCAAGGTGAAGCTGGGCACCGGCGACGACGTCGCCATCCTGCGCACCATCCGCGACGCGACCGAGAAGGAGCTCCGGGTCGACGCCAACGCGGCCTGGACGGTGAAGCAGGCCATCGCCATGCTCCCGGTCCTGGAGGAATTCGGCGTCACGGTGCTGGAGCAGCCCCTGCCCCCGCGGGACCTCGAGGGTCTGGGCGCCGTGCGGCGGGCGGCCCGGATCCCGGTCGTGGCGGACGAGAGCTGCCTCACGGCGGCCGACATCCCGCCGCTGGTGGGACGGGTGGACGGGATCAACATCAAGCTGGCCAAGTGCGGCAGCCTGCGGGAGGCGCTGCGGATGGTCGCGGTGGCGCGGGCCCACGGGCTCACGGTCATGGTGGGCTGCATGATCGAGAGCTCGCTCGGCATCACCGCCGCGGCCCACGTCACGCCCCTGGTCGACATCGTGGACCTCGACGGCGCCGCGCTCCTCGCCCGGGATCCGTTCGTGGGCGCCACGATCGACGGCGGACAGGTCAGGCTCCCGTCGGGGCCGGGGCTCGGCGTCGCCCGCCGATGACCGAGCCGCTCGCCCACGTCGCCCTCCCGCTCCCCCTCGCCCAGCCCTACACCTACCGGATCCCCGACGCGCTGCGCGAGCGGGTGGCGCCCGGCGCGCGGGTCGTGGTGCCGGTGCGCCGGCGCGAGATGGTCGGCATCGTCACCGACGTGGGCGTCGACCCGCCGGGCGTCGAGCCGAAGCCGATCCTCGGCGCCCCCGATCCCGAGCCGGCGCTGCCGGGTCCGCTGCTCGAGACGGCGCGGTGGATGGCGCGGTACTACGCCGCGCCGCTGGGGATCGCCCTGCGATGCGTGCTGCCGGCCGGGATGTGGGGACACTCCGAGGTCATCATGACTCTCGTGCACGGCGCCGCTGCCGGCGGCGCGCTCGGGGCCGAGGTCCTCGCCTGGCTCGAGCGGCAGGGGGGTGAGGGGAGCGTCGCCGCCTGCGCGCGGGCGCTGAAGCGGCCGCTCTGGGACGCGGTGGGTCGCCTGATGCGGGCCGGTGCCGTGGCGCTCCGGGTCGAGTCGCCCAACGTCGAGAGTGGGCGGGCCACCGAGCGGGTGCTGGTGCTCGCGGGATCGCCCCCGTCGCTGCTCGAGCGGGAGCGGCTCTTCAAGCGGGCGCCGCTGCAGCGCCTCCTCTACGAGGCGGTGGAGGAGCTGGGCGGGAGCGCGCCGGCCCGGCACCTCAAGGACCGGCTCCGCTTCCGCGACGGGGTGCTGCGGGCGCTGGTGGCGCGCGGGCTCGCGCGGTGGGAGGAGGTGGAGCGGGTGCGGGACCCGTTCGCGGGCCAGCCCGGCACGCCCCCGCCCGCGACGTTCACGCCCGACCAGGAGGCCGCGCTGGCGGCGATCGCCGAGCTCCCGCCGGGCGACGGGGCGCTCCTCTTCGGCGTCACCGGGAGCGGGAAGACGCTGGTCTACCTCGAGACGATCCGGCGGGCGCTGGCGGAGGGGAAGGGCGCCATCGTCCTGGTGCCCGAGATCGGCCTCACCCCCCAGACGGTGAGCCGGGTGCGCGGCGCGTTCGGGGAGCAGGTCGCCGTCCTGCACAGCGGACTCTCCGACGGCGAGCGGGCGGACGCCTGGCGCCTCCTCCGCCGGGGGGAGCGCCGGGTGGCGGTGGGGGCCCGCTCGGCGGTGTTCGCGCCGGTGGCCGATCTCGGCGTGATCGTGGTGGACGAGGAGCACGAAGCGAGCTACAAGAACGGCGAGTCGCCCCGCTACCACGCCCGCGAGGTGGCGGCGGTGCGGGCCCGTCTCGAGGGCGCCCGCCTCATCCTCGGGAGCGCGACGCCGTCGCCCGAGACGGTGGCCCGGGTGGGGCCCCGGTTCCGGCAGCTCCGCCTCCCGGCGCGGGTGGGTGACCGTCCCCTCCCCCGGGTCGATCTGGTCGATCTCCGCGTGGCGCCCAAGGTCCCCGGGATGGCCGGCGTCGCCTGGTCGGAGGAACTGGACGCGGCGCTGCTCGGCGTCCTGGCCCGCCGGGAGCAGGCGCTGCTGCTCCTCAACCGGCGGGGCTACGCATCGTATCTCCAGTGCCCGAGCTGCGGCGAGGTCTGGCAATGCGGGAGCTGCAGCATCGCGCTCACCGTGCATCAGTCGCCAGCAAGGCTCCGCTGCCATTACTGCAACTTCGAGCAGCCGACCCCCGGGGCCTGCCGGCGCTGCGGCCACGCGGTCCAGCACATGAAGGGGGTGGGGACCCAGCAACTCGAGCGGGTCCTGGCCGAGCGGTTCCCCGAGGCCCGGATCGCGCGGATGGACCTGGACACCACCAGCACCAAGTGGTCCCACCAGCGGATCCTGGGGGCCTTCGAGCGGGGAGAGGTGGACGTGCTGGTCGGCACCCAGATGATCGCCAAGGGGCTCGACTTCCCGAACGTGACGCTGGTCGGGGTGGTCGACGCCGACACGGCACTGCATCTTCCCGACTTCCGCTCGGCCGAGCGGACGTTCCAGCTCCTGGCGCAGGTGGCGGGGCGCGCGGGGCGGGGGCCCAAGGGCGGCCGGGTGGTGGTCCAGACGCGGAACCCCGACCACCACGCGCTGCGCCACGCCGCCACCCACGACGTGGACGGGTTCCTGGCCGAGGAACTGGCCCGGCGGGTAAGTCCCCCGTATCCGCCGGTGACCTCGCTGGCGAACGTGGTGGTCTCGGGGCTCGACGAGCGGGAGGTGGGGCTTGCCGCGGCGGAGCTTGCCGAGCTGTCTCAGTCCGTGGTGACGGCGCGAGGGCTGCCACTCACGGTGCTCGGGCCGGCGCCGTGCGTGCTCGCGCGCCTGCAGGGGCGCTGGCGCTGGCACGTGCTGCTCAAGGGACCGCGCGAACCGCTCGGGCGGCTGCTGCGCTATCTCGCGCGCCGGGCGGCGCGACCCCGCGGGGTGCGCATGGTGCTCGACCGCGACGCGGTGGCCCTGCTCTGAGCCCGCCTCCTCAGCGGGCCGCCCACCCGATCTCCCCCCCGACGTAGAAGTGCCGCCCCGGCGCCGGCTCGAACACCCGCCCGCCGAAGCCGTTGATCGTGACCGACCCCACGTACCGGCGGTCGAAGACGTTGTTCACGCCCAGGAACGGCGAGAACGTGACGCCCCCCACCCGGGCGTTGAGGCTGAGCCGGACGTTGGTCACCCCGGCGCCCCATGCGTCCACCCAGAGCGTGTTCGCGTCGTCGGCCACGACCGAGGAGCTGAGGGTGTGGTCGACGTCCACGAACACGTTCCGCGCCGGAGCGGTGCGGAGCCCGAAGCGCCAGAAGTGCTCCGGGACGCCGGGGAGGCGGTTGCCGTCCAGGGTGTCGGTGACGGCGCCGCGCACCACTTTGTAGTCGGAGAAGCGGTAGCGGGCGTAGGTATAGGCGGCGTTGACGGCGAGCCAGGCGGTCGGGGCGTACGAGAGCCCCAGCTCGACGCCGTCGTTGTGGGTCTTGCCGGCGTTGGTGAAGAACGCCCGGCCGCCGATCTCCTGGAACTGGACGATCGCGTCGGTGATCCGGCCCAGGAAGAACGCGGCGGAGTAAGTGAGCTCGGGAACCGGCTGACCCCGGGCGCCGACCTCGAGCGTCACCGCGCGCTGCGGGTCCAGCAGGTCGTTGAAGCCGCCGGTCCCGTCGGGCCGGTTCACCAGCTCGGTGGTGGTCGGGGTCTCGAACGAGGTCGACACGTTCACGTAGGGCACCACCGCATCGCCCCGGGCGAAGCTCGCCCCCAGGTGACCGCTCAGCGCCGCCATGGTACGGGCGCCGCCGTTGTCGACCCCGTCGGTGAGGTGGCGGTCATCCACGTCGAAGCGCACCCAGTCATAGCGGACACCCGCGCTCACCAGCAGCCCGTTCGGCAGGGGCCAGAGGAGTTGGGCGAAGGGCCCGATCTCGATGACCGTCTCGAGCTGGTCGACGGTCACGCTGTCGGTCGGTTCGCCGGCGTCGCTGAGGAAGTTCTGTCGGTCGTCGCGCAGCCGCTGGAGGTCGAGCCCGAGGTTGAGCCGCAGCGGCCGCTCGGCCGGGCCCAGCCGGCGTTGGTGCGCGAGCCGGGCGCCGAGCACCGAGCGATCGATCCGCACGTAATTCGCCGTGGCCAGCGGGTTCTTGAGGTCGCGCAGCAGGCCGAAGGCCATCGCCTCGTACTCGTTCCCGCCCGCGTCGAAGTGGCGGAGGCCGACCGCGAGCTGGTGCTGCTGCACGTCCTTGTCGGCCCGCCGCAGGATGTTGTTGGCCGCGGCCGAGTCGCGGTTGGTGGCCAGCTCCGCCGCGGTGAGGGCGCCGGGATTCTCCGCCCGGGGGTTGTCGGCGAGCCCCAGCCGGAGGAAGGCCGTGGTGCTCCCCGAGGCGAGGTAGTCGAGGTTGGCGCTGAGCTGACGGGCCTCGGCCGCGCTGTGCTGGCGGAAGCCGTCGGTCTTGAATCGGGAGAGCGAGAGCGTGCCGCTCACCGCCCCGCTCCGGAAGGAGCTCCAGCTCTGCGCCTTGTAGAACCCGTCCTGCTCCCGCGGCCCGCCGCCGCCCAGGAGGCGGATCCGTTGCGCGAAGGGCGCTTGGCTCGCCGGCTCGCTGGTGAGGGCGATCACCCCGCCGGAGGCGTTGCCGTAGAGGGCCGAGGCCGAGCCCCGGATCACCTCCGCCCGGCCGATCGAGGCCAGGTCCACGTTGGTGAGCTGGCTCTGGCCGTCGGGGAGGGTCTGCGGCACCCCGTCGAGGAGGATCTTGACGCCCCGGACGCCGAAGTTGGAGCGGCTGCCGAAGCCGCGGATCGAGAGCCGCTGGTCGAGCGAGAAGTTGTAACGGTTGGCGACGTGGACGCCCGGCAGGTTGGTGAGCGCCTCGTCGAGGCCGATAGTGGCCTGTCCTCGCTGGAGATCGGCGCGATCGAGGATCCCGACCGCGAGCGGCACCCGGTCCAGCGTCTCGGGGGTCCGGGTGACGGTGACGGTGACCGTCGGCAACTCCTGGACCGGGATCGAGTCGCGGGCGAGGGTGTCGGGCCTGACCGGGACCTGCGCCGCGGCGGTGCCGGCGAACGCGGCCAGCAGCATCGGGGGGACGAGCCACGTCTGACGCATCACGTGCCTCCTCGGGGTTGGCGGCTCCGCCGCCCCGGGGCGGCGGGAAGAGCCGACGTGACCCCGCGAAATCTAGTTAGGGCTTGCCGGAGGCGTAGTTCCCGTCCCGCTCGCCTTGAATACCCCATTCCCATCCTCTAGCTTACCTCCCACGCTATGGCCGAGACCGTCTACGCCGCGCCGGACTTCCGGCGCCCGCCGTTCCTGGGCGCGCCCGAGGCCCGTTTCGAGCCCCTCCCGGCCGACGGGGTGCTTCCCGAAGGCTTCTTCTCGACCTCCAACCTCCCCACCTACGTCCACGTCGACGGCCAGTGGGTCATGCCGCGCCGCCCCCGGATGGACTGCGTCATCGTCCGTCGGCCCGACGGGCTCGAGGTGATCGAGCCGCGCCGGCTCAAGCGGGGCGACCTGGTCGCCATGGGCGAGGCCGAGGACGGGACCCAGGGCATCGTGGTCCACACCGAGGGGTTCCTGGCCGGGACCCACGGGGCCAACGAGTTCCGGTTCATGTCGACCGAGGTGAGCCGGGAGCGACCGGTCAATTACGAGGAGCTGGCGGCGCGGCTGGTCGAGGAGCGGAACCGGGGCGGCTATCTCGTGTGGGTGATCGGGCCGGCACTGGTGCACGCCCGGGCCCGGGCTGACTTCGAGTGGTTCATCCGGAACGGCTACGTCCAGGCCGTGCTGGCGGGGAACGCCGTCGCGGTGCACGACATCGAGGCCGCGATCTACGGGACCACCCTGGGCATGACCAACACCGGCGAGCCCACCGAGGGGGGGCATGGGCTCCACATGCGGGCGATCAACCACGTCCGCGCCCTGGGCTCGATCGAGCGGGCGGTCGAGACGGGGCTGGTCCGGAGCGGGATCATGCACGCGCTGGTGAGCTGCCGGGTGCCTTACGTGCTGGCCGGCTCGATCCGCGACGACGGCCCGCTGCCCGGGGTCTACAGCGACACGCTCGCGGCGCAGGACGCCATGCGGGAGCACACGGTGCGGGCCACCGGCGCGATCTTCGTGGCCACGGCGCTCCACGCCATCGCGGTCGGCAACATGCTCCCGGCGTTCCACACCCACTATGATGGCGTGCCCCAGCCGCTCATGACCATCTGCGTGGACCAGACGGAGTTCGTGGTCAACAAGCTCAAGGACCGGGGCACCCACCAGGCCTACGGGGTGGTCACGAACGCCCAGGATTTCATGCACGTGCTCCGCTTCTACGTCGAGCAGGGGGCCTCGTGATCCTCAACCAGCCCGGTTCGGGGTGGGGCCGCCTGGCAAACGCGGTCGCCCAGGCCCTCCCGGTCGAGGAGATCGACGCCGTCTGGCAGTTCCGCACCCTCCGGCGCGAGGGCCGAGAGCTCGGCACTGCCATTCTGTCGCGGGTGGACGGCGAGCGGGGGGAACGCCGGCGGGTCTATACCGCGCGCTTCGTCCATGTCCTCACGGGGAAGGAGCGGGGGAAGTTCGAGTCCGCGCTCGAGGAGGTGGGGAGCGGTCCCGCGGAGACGATCGGCGAACTCGTCGCCGGGGTGCGTCGGCGGCTGGAGGACGAGGATCCCCGCCCGGTGGACCCCGCCGCCTGGTTCCGGCTGGCCGATGGCGCACCTCGCCAAGGGTGAGGGTGCCGCCCTCCTGGAGCGCTTCCGGCGCTACCTCCGGGAGCACCGGCAGCCGGTCACGCGCCAGCGGGAGCGGATCGCGGAGCTGGTGCTGACTTCGGACCAGCATCTCTCGGTGGACGACATCGAGCGCCTCCTCCAGGCACGGGGCGAGGCCGTGGCCCTCGCCACGATCTACCGGACCCTGGATGCGCTGGTCCGGAGCGGCCTGGTGCGGG
>DATLZT010000164.1:0-3378 GCA_035573835.1 Gemmatimonadales bacterium | reverse complement strand
GTGCGACCCGCCGCATGCGCCACCACCCGGCGGCCGAAGAGGCGCTCCAGGACCCCCTCGACCTCGGCCTGGACCGTCCGTCCGGTCGGCTGACGCTGCCAACCGACGAAATGGGTACCGTCGTAATGCAGCAACGCCAGGAAGGTCCGGCTCATCGGGCGGGAATCTAGCCCCGTCAGCCGACCGGAGCAAGCCGTGCAAATCGTTGGAGGAGTGGAAGATGGCAATCGGAGCCGGGCCCCGTCCGGGACGCCGGGGCGATACCCCTGCCGGCTCCCCCGCCGGCGATCGTATGTTACGGTGTGATTCCCGTCCTGCAGCAGGCCCTCCGCAAGCTCAGCCAGGGCGACTCCCTCACCGCGGCTGAGGCGACCGAGGCGTTCGGCGCGCTCATGCGCGGCGAGGCGAGCCCCGCGCTCGTCGCCGCGCTGCTCGTGGCGCTCCGGGTCAAGGGCGAGACGGCGGACGAGCTGGCCGGCGCGGCCGCGGCGCTCCGGGCCGTGATGGTGCCGCTCGCGAGCGACGGCCGGGTCCTGGTCGACACCTGCGGCACGGGCGGTGGTGCGGTGGCCACGATCAACCTCTCGACCGCCGCGGCGTTCGTCGCCCGGGGAGCCGGGATCCGCCTCGCGAAGCACGGCAACCGAAGCTTCACCTCGAGCTGCGGCTCGGCCGACGTGCTCGAGGCGCTGGGGGTCGACATCCTGCTCCCGCCGGAGCGGGCGGCGGCGGTGTTGCGGGAGACGGGGATCGTCTTCCTCTTCGCCCCGACCTACCACCCCGCGATGCGGCACGTGGCCCCGGTACGACGCGAGCTCGGGATCGCCACCGTGATGAACCTGGTGGGGCCGCTGGCCAACCCGGCGGGGGCCCGGCGCCAGGTGGTGGGCGTGGCCGACCGGGCCAGGGCACCACTGGTGGCGCAGGCGCTCGCCCGGCTCGGCGCCGAGCACGCCCTGGTGGTCCACGGGACGGTGGGGATGGACGAGATCAGCCCCAGCGGCCCCACCGAGGTGTGGGAGGTGCGTGCCGGCTCGGTGCGGGAGTGGACGATCGACCCGGGGCGGCTCGGGCTCAAGCATGACGACCTCGCCTCGCTGGCCGGCGGGGCGCCCCCCGAGAACGCCCGCCGGATCGAGGCGGTCCTCGGGGGCTCCGAGCGCGGCGCGGCGCGAGCGGCCGTGTTGCTCAACGCGGCGGCGGCGATCCTGGTGGCGGGTGCGGAAGCGAGCTTCGAGGCGGCGCTCGAGCGAGCGGGCGAGGCGCTGGATTCGGGAGCGGCGAAGGACGCGCTGGACCGGCTCCGGGCGGCCGCCCCCCGGACGGGCTAGGCCCGGGCCCGGGCGGGGAGACTATCTCGCGCCGGGACAATCGGTTAATATTTGCGAATCACCCCGACGACCACCCCCTGGATCAGCACGTCGCGCTCCTGGAAGCGCATCGGCTGCATCGTGGGGTTCGCCGGCTGGAGCCGGATCCACCCGCCGGTCTCCCGATAGAACTTCTTGACCGTCGCCTCGGAGCCGTTCACCAGGGCGATGACCATCTCGCCGTTGTCGGCGGTCTGCTTGCCGTGGACGATGACGAAGTCGCCATCCATGATGTGCTCGTCGATCATCGAATCGCCCTTAACCCGCAACGCGAAGTTGGGGCCCCGCCGCGGCAGCAGGCTGTCCGGAACGGCGATCGTCTCTTGATGCATGAGCGATTCGATCGGGGTGCCGGCGGCCACGCTGCCCAGGAGCGGGATCTCGGTGGCCCCGGCCTGGCCCTTGGGCGGCAGGAGCTCGATGGCGCGGCTTTCGTTGTAGTGCCGGTGGATGTAGCCCTTCCGTTCCAGGTTGGTCAGGTGCTCGTGCACCGTGGCGAGCGACTGGAAGCCGAAGTGCTCGGCGATCTCCTCGAAGCTCGGCGCGTAGCCGTGCTCGGCGATGTGCCGCTTGAGGAAGTCGAGGATCTCGCTCTGCCGCTTGGTCAGGGCCATGAGTGCCTCGTGGCTGGAGTTGACCGAACAGAGCCCGAATCATAGTACCCGAACGGCGGCCGAAGGGCAAGATGACCACCACCCTCGACCGGATCCTGGCCTCCACCCGGGCCACGCTCCCGGCGCTCCGGGCGCGCCGGGCCGAGCTCGAGCGCCGGGCCGCGACGGCGCCCGATCCGCCGTCGTTGGCCAAGGCGCTGGTGGGGGAGCGGGTGGCGCTCATCGCCGAGGTGAAGCGGCGATCCCCCTCGAAGGGGACGATCCGGGCCGAGCTGGACCCGGCGGCCCATGCCGAGGCCTACGCGCGTCACGGCGCGGCGGCGATCTCGGTGCTCACCGACGGGCCCTTCTTCGGCGGCTCGCTGGACGACTTGGCGCGGGTGGCGTCCCGGGTGGCGGTGCCGGTCCTGCGGAAGGACTTCATCCTGGACGAGGCGCAGGTTCTGGAGGCCCGGGCGGCCGGCGCCGCGGCGGTGCTGCTCATCGCCCGGGCGTTGCCGGCGGCCCGGCTTGCCGAGCTGCTGCGCTTCGCCGGCGGGTGCGGGCTCGCCGCCCTGGTGGAGGCCCACGACGAGCGGGAGCTCGAGACGGCCCTGGAGAGCGGGGCCGAGATCGTCGGGGTGAACGCCCGCAACCTGGACGACTTCCGGGTGGACGTGGCGGCGGCCTGGGAGTTGCTCCGCCGGATCCCGGCCTCCCGGATCGCCGTGGCCGAGAGCGGGATGGCGACGCCCGCCGACGTGGCCGCGGCGGCCCGGGCGGGGGCGGACGCCGTTCTCGTCGGCACGGCGCTGTCGGCGGCGCCGGAGCCGGGGGAACTGGTGCGCGCGCTGGCGTCGGTGCCGCGAGCGGGACGCTAGGCAGTGGGAGGGTCGGCGCCGGTCCCCGCCCGGGTGCGGGTCAAGATCTGCGGGGTCACCCGGCCCGAGGATGCCGCCGTCGCCGTCACTGCGGGGGCGTCGTTCCTGGGCGTGGTGTTCGCGGGCGGGCCGCGCCGGATCGACGCGGAACGGGCCCGTGCCGTCGTGGCCGCGGCGGCCGACGTCCCGGTGATCGGCGTGTTCGATGACCGCCCGGTCGACGAGATACTCGCGACGGCGCGGGAGGTCGGGCTCCGGGGGGTGCAGTTGCACGGCGGATCGGACGCCGAAACGGCTCGTCGGCTCCGCCGGGCGGGACTCATGGTGCTCCGGGTGGCTCGGTTGGCCGGCCGGGCGGACCTGGAGCGGTTGGATCGGCTGGTCGACGCTGCCGACGCCGTCGTGGTGGAGCCGCGGGTGCCGGGCCGCCTCGGCGGGACGGGCGTCGCGCTCGACCTCGGCCTGGCGCGGGAGGCGCGGCGCCGTCTCGCGGGCGCCGCGATGGTGCTGGCGGGCGGGCTCACCCCGGAGACG
>DATLZT010000163.1:0-4246 GCA_035573835.1 Gemmatimonadales bacterium | reverse complement strand
CGCGGCTCAGCGCTGGTAGGTGCCCACCAGCTCCGCCCGCGCCAGCACGTGTCCCTCCATGGCGCGCTCGACCTGGGCCTTCCCCGCCCGTCCCAGGTCGGGGAGGACCGCGTCGAGCGCGTAGAGCTTGTGGAAGTAGCGATGCCGCCCGACCGGCGGGCAGGGACCGCCGTAGCCGGTGCGGTTCCAGTCGTTGAGCCCCTCGCGGGTGCCGGGCGGCAGGTCGTCGGCCGTGGCGCCCTCGGGGAGGCTCGAGGCGTCGGGCGGGATGTTGTAGAGCACCCAGTGGACCCAGACCCGCTTGGGCGCCGCGGGATCGGGGGCGTCGGGATCGTCCACGATCAGCGCGAGGCTGCGGGCGCCCTGGGGGACGCCGGTCCACTGGAGCGGCGGCGCGATGTCGCGCCCGTCGCAGGTGTAGAGCTTGGGGATCGCGCCGCCGTGCACGAAGGCGGGCGAGGTGAGCGCGAGCGTCATGGGCCCTCCCTTCCGTACTTCCGCAGCACCCGCCGCACCTCCTCCAGCGGGATCGCCTCGACGGTGACCCCGCCGGCGCCGCGGGTGGTGGTGGCCATGAAGAGCGAGTTGTAGATCGCCTCCTCGGTCGCCTCCACCACCGCCTGGAAGAGCCCGGTCATCTCCTCGTTGCCGAGCTCGGCGGTGGAGAGCCGCTGGGCGTCCGGCGCGCGGCGCACGCCGGGATGGGTGGAGAAGGCGATGACGTAGTCCCCCGAGCCGTTCGCCGCCACCGAGCCGGTGCGGCCCAGCCCCAGCATGGCGCGGGACGCGAGCCGGCCGAGGTTGCGGTCGGAGAGCGGCGCGTCGGTGGCGACCACGATCATGATCGAGCCCCGCTCCGGCTCGGGCTCCGCGCGCCGGATCCCGTGGCGGCCCAGCTCCCGCCCCACCGGCACGCCCTGGACCAGCAGGTCGCCGCCGAAGTTGGACTGCACCAGCACGCCCACCCGCCAACCGCCCCGCTCGGCCGGCAGCACCCGCGACGAGGTGCCGATCCCGCCCTTCCAGCCGAACGCCACCGTGCCGGTGCCCGCGCCCACCGCGCCTTCCGCCACCCGGCCGGTATCGGCCCGGGCCAGCGCCTCCCGCACCCGGGCCCGGTCGATCGGGTGGGAGCGGATGGCGTTGAGGAGCCCGTCGTTGGTCTCCCCCACCAGCGGGTTGATCGACCGCACCCGCTCCATCCCCGGCTGCTCCAGCATCCACTCGACCAGCGCATCGGCCGCGCGCCAGACGCAGAGCGTGCAGGTGAGGAGGATCGGGGTCTCGAGCTCGCCCAGCTCGCGCACCTGGGTGACCCCCAGGAGCTTGCCGAACCCGTTGCCCACGTGGATCGCGGCGGGGACCCGCTCGAGGTACGGGTTCCCCGCATGGGGCAGGATGGCGGTGACGCCGGTGCGGACCGAGTCGCCGGCGGTGATGGTGACGTGGCCCACCCGCACCCCGGCCACATCGGTGATCGCGTTGTGCGCCCCGGGCGGCAGCGTGCCCGGGGCGATGCCGAGATCGCGGGCGCGGGCCTGCGCCGCCAGGGGCGCGACGGCGAGCCAGGGCGGAAGGAGGAGGCACCAGGCGAGGGCCGGCGCGACCGGAGGGACGGCGATCGGGCGCATGCGACGCATGGGCGAGTGCGGGGGTTGGAGGTTCAGTCGCCGGGCGCGCGCACCGCCTTCTTGAGCAGCGCGATCTGGCCGGCGTGATAGGCATCGTGCTGCATCAGGCCGTGCAGCATCCGGTAGTAGGAGACGCCGGTGCCGAGCGGGGCGCTCCGGTCCTCGCCCACCAGCTCGTCGAGCTGGGCCTCGGGGAACCGTTCCAGGGCGTCGCGCAGCTCCTCGTGCGCCCGGGCCAGCGCGGCGCGGGTGGCCTCCCATGCCTCGGCCGTGGGCTTGGGCACCGGGGGCCAGTCGCCGGGCGTGGGGAGCCCGGGCTCGACCCCCTCGAGCCGCCGGGCCACCTCCCGCACCCAGGCGGTCACGTGCAGCACGATCTCCCAGATCGTGTGCGCCTCCGGAATCGGCCGGGACGCCGCCACGGCGGCGTCGACGTCCGCCAGCAACTCGCCGATCGACGGCCCGTGCCAGGTGTCGCCGCGGTAGGCCCGGTGTACTTCGGCCGCGAGCCGGTACGTCTCCCTCACGCTCATTGGTGTCGCTTCCCCGGTTCCCGTCGGAATGCCACCACGCTACCCGGAAAAAGAAGAACCCGCCAGCCTCGGCGGGTTCCGCCCCGATCGGAGGAGCGGGGCCCGGTCAGCGCTCGAGGCTCGAGCCGGAAAACTCGAACGCCGCCGTCTTCTGGCCGCCGGCCGCGCCGGGGGCGTCGCGCATGGAGTGGATCACCTGCACCGTCCGGGCTCCCGCCTCCCGCGCGTAGCGGCGCCAGACCCAGGCCGCCATGGCGCGGGCCCGCTCGGTCCGCTCCGCGGGCGAGAGCGCGGCGAACGACGGGTCGGTGAACGCCACCGTCACCCGGCCGCCCTCGGGGGTGCTCACCTGCGCGCCCTGAAGCCGGAACTCGGAGGCGAGCGCCGCGGCGACCGGCCTGGGCTGCGCCTGCTGCTGCGCCACCAGCCGGCGGACGCCGGCCACGGCGAGCAGGAAGCCCAACGCGATGATGAAGAACCGCTGCATCTGCACCTCCCGTGTGCCCTCTAAGGAAAGCTTACCCCGAAGCCCCGGGGGACCGCGTGACCTGGGTCACATATCGGCTATCGGGCCACCGGCCGCGATCGGGCACCCAGGCCCAGTGCAAGGGACGGGCCGCGCCGGCCCGGGTTCGGGGCCCGAAACCGGGGCTCCGCTGGGCCGGTCGGCGGGCCTGTCCCCAGGGGGTGACGGGAGTGTCCCGTCGGGGGACGGTCGGGAACGGATCAGACGTACGACACCCACCACGCGGCCCGGTGGCGGGCCTTGAGCGCCGCCGCCCACCGGCAGAGGGGGTAGAGCGCCACCACCACGATGGCCCACGCAAGGTAGATCACCGGGAGCCCGAACCCGTGGTCCTCGGGGAAGAGCATGAACACGGTGAGGAGCTTCCCCGGATCGGTTCCGGCGAGCGCGCCGGCGCCCACCGCGAGGAGGTGCACCAGGTACAGGTGCGCCACGTAGAAGACCAGCGGCACCCGCCCCACCGTGACCAGCGCCCGGGCCACCGGTCCCCGGGCCCGCTCCGCCGCGCCCAGGAGGAGGAACATCGGTCCCAGCGTCATGAGCAGGAACAGGAGCGAGGGGGGATACTTCGTCAGGTTGACGAACGCGAGCGCGGTGAAGACCGCGTCGTCCTGCGGGGCCCAGGGACGCGGGTCGCCGTAGAGGTTGGTCCAGCGGAGTGCCACGAACGTCAGCGTGACGACCGCGCCGAGGCCGAGCAGCCGCTCGCGGCGGCCGGCCGGGGTGGCGAGGAGGGGCCCCGCGGCGTAGCCCAGCGCCATCACGCCGATCCAGGGGAGGAGCGGGTACACCACGAACACCGGCAGCCCGCCGAGCGGCCCCTGGACGTGCAGCGCCGTCCAGAGCGGCGCCGACGCGCCGAGCGATGCCGGCGTGATGCCGTCGAGCAGGTTGTGCCCCGCCACCAGCGCCGCGCCGATCGCCGCCACCCAGGCGCGCGGCAGGTGCACCAGCGCCGCCAGCACCGTCATCGCGAGGCCGATGGCCCAGATGACCTGTGCGAAGGCGCCCAGCTCGAAGCGCAGGTTGAGGTACCAGGCGAAGCTCACCACCGTGAGCTCGAGGAGCACGAGCCAGGCCCCGCGGGTGAGGAGGAACCGCGAGAGCTCGGCCGTGGTGCGGCGGCGGCCGCTCAACCAGGCGCTCGTCCCCGCCAGGAAGACGAACGTCGGCGCGCAGATGTGGGTGACCCACCGGGTGAGGAAGAGCGCGGCGCTGGTCCGGCCGAGATCGGTGGGGTCGAACCGCGCCTCGGTGAAGTACGCCCGGACGTGGTCGAGCACCATGACGACCATCACCACCCCGCGCACCAGATCGATGGCGTCGAGGCGATGGGACGTCGGTGGGGCCGGTGGGGAGACGGCCGGGAAGTCCGCGGCGGCGCTCGGTCTGGTCATGATCCGCTCCTCCTGGGTGGACGGCTTCGGTGCCTTCGTCCGTCTCCGCGCGGATCCCCCTCGGTGGGGGACACCCGTCGCCGGCCGCGGATCGACCGAGGCTCAGCAGCCGATCGGTTGCGGGACCAGGTCGAGCACCATCCGGATGTCGGCCCGCCG
>DATLZT010000162.1:0-11621 GCA_035573835.1 Gemmatimonadales bacterium | reverse complement strand
CGGGCAGCGGCGCCACCACGGTGATCCAGCCCTCCCGCACGTCGATCTGGATCCCCAGCCCGCCGTAGTTGCCGGTGGTCGCCTCGGTGAGCTGCTTGAACTCCTCGTCGACCAGGAGGACCGAGTACGGATCCTTGAGCTGCTCCAGGAGCCCCCGGGTGGCGCGCTCGTAGAGCTCCGCTTCCCCGAGGGAGTCGACGTAGTAGCGATCGACGTGCGCCAGCACGTCCTCGAAGAGACGCGCCTGGTCGTACACGCTCCCCTCCCGGCCCCGCTGCACCAGCCAGCCGCCGGTGAGGAAGGAGACCACCGCGATGACGACCACGACCCCCCAACGTTGCCGCATAGACCCTCCAAAGCCGGGAGCCGGCGACCCCACCCGCCGGCTCCGCCGTCCCGCCAAATCTAATCCGTTCCTCGCGTCAGGGCCGGGCCGGCCGGGCCGCGGCGATCGGCAGGGCCCGCCAGGCCTCCTCCAGCACTTGGTCGGGCGGCCGGGTGGCGTCCAGGTGCACCACGCCGGGCCCCTCCGCCGCCCGGTACGCCGCCGCCACCCGCTCGTGGAAGGCGGCGTCCTCCCGCTCGAGGCGGTCCGGCCGCTTGCCGCCCGCCCGCTGCCGGGCCAGCCCCACCGCCGCCGGGACGTCCAGCACCAGGGTGAGATCGGGCTCGATCCCGTCGGTCGCCACCCGGTTCATCCAGTCGATCCACGCCGGATCCAGCCCCCGGCCCGCCCCTTGATAGGCCCGGGTCGAGAGGGTAAACCGGTCCGAGAGCACGAACCGGCCGGAGGCGAGCGCCGGCCGGATGACGTGGTGCACCAGGTCCGCCCGCGCGGCCGCGAGGTAGAGCAATTCCCGGGCCGGGTCGAAGCGCCGCGCCGGGTCGAGCAGCTCCCGCCGGATCGCCTCGGCCACCTCGGTGCCGCCGGGCTCCCGCACCACCACCGGGTCGAGACCGACGGCGACGAGCCGGTCGGCCAGCGACCGGGTCAACGTGGTCTTCCCCGCCCCCTCGGGGCCCTCCACGACGACGAAGAAACCGGCGCCGCTCATCCCAGCGTGATGATGCTGCTCTGGGCCCCCCGCTCGATCCCCTCGCTGATCTGCTGGTTCACCTTGTTCATCAACTTCTCGAAGTTGGCCCGGGCCACCACGTACGCCTGGCCCATCGGGCTCATCTCGAGCTCCCGCACGGCCGTCTCGTACTGTTGGGCGGTGGCCTCGTCGGGCTGTTGCCCGCTCACCAGCAACTGCTCCACCTGCCGCGCCAGGGTCTGGATCTGCTCCAGCTTCGCGACCGCCTCCGGATCCTCCCGGAGGTTGGTCTCCGCCCGCCGGAGCGCCTTGTACTCCGGTGACTGTCCGATGAGCCGTCCCAGCTCGGCCGCCTTGTCCCAGATCACGGTGCATCGCTCCTGCGCGCGAGCACGTAGCGCGCGCGCCCGAAAAGGTCCTCGTGCACTTCAACCCCGTCCCAGCCGAGCCGTTCGGCCTCGGTCGCCACCGCCCGCGCCCTGCGGCAATCCACCTCGAGCGCGAGCCACCCGGCGGGCCGGAGCACCCGGCGCGCCTCGTCCAGGAGGCGCCGGGTGGCGTCGAGCCCGCTCGGCCCGCTCACCAGCGCCATTGCCGGCTCCCAGCCCCGGACCGACGCGTCGAGGACCGCGTACTCCGCTTCGCTCAGGTACGGCGGGTTGGCGACCACCGCGTCGAACCGGCCGGAGGCGAGCGGAGCGCAGAGATCGCCCCGGACGAAGGCCACGTCGACCCCGAGCTCTGCCGCGTTGGCGCGGGCGAGCTCCAGCGCCGCCGGGGACGCGTCGACCGCCACCACCCGTTGGTAGCTCCCCTCGGTGGCCAGGCTCAGCGCGATGCACCCCGAGCCGGTCCCGACGTCCGCGACCCGTCCGGAGGATACCCGCAGCAGCACGTGCTCGACCAGCCCCTCGGTCTCGGGCCGCGGGATGAGCGCCCGCGGGTCGGTCCGGAGCACGAGGTGCCGGAAGCCGGTCCACCCCACGACATAGGCGAGGGGCTCCCCCCGCTCCCGCCGGCTCACCGCCGCCTCGAACGCCGCCAGGCGCTCGGGCTCCACCGCCTCGTCCCGCGCGAGATAGGCCGCCCCGGGCGACTCGTGCCGGAGCCCGGCCCAGAGCCGGAGCGCCTCCTGGGTGGGCCCGGCGACCCCGGCCCGGCCGAGCCGGGACGCCGCTTCGCGGAGGAGATCGCCCACCCGGAGCGACACGTCAGTCACGCCCCAGTTCCTCCCGGCTCGCGAGTCGGAGCGCGTCGACCAACTCGTCGATCTCGCCGTCGAGCACGGCGTCGAGGTTGTGGATCGAGAGATTGATGCGGTGGTCGGTGACGCGGCTCTGGGGGAAGTTGTAGGTCCGGATCTTGGCCGAGCGATCGCCGGTGCCGACCATGGCGCGGCGCTGGGCGGCGCGCTGCGCTTCCTGCTCCGCCAGCATCCGGTCGAGGAGCCGCGCCCGCAGCACCTCCATGGCCTTCAGCTTGTTCTGGAGCTGCGACTTCTGGTCCTGCTGCGAGACGACGATGCCGGTGGGCAGGTGGGTGATCCGCACCGCGCTGTCGGTGGTGTTCACGCTCTGGCCGCCGGGTCCCGACGACCGGAACACCTCGATCCGGAGGTCCTGCGGGTTGAGCTGGACGTCGATCTCCTCCGCCTCCGGCAGCACCGCGACCGTGGCGGCGGAGGTGTGGATCCGCCCCTGGGTCTCGGTGGCCGGGACCCGTTGCACCCGGTGCACCCCCGACTCCCGGCGGAGCAGGCCGTAGGCCTCGGGGCCCCGGGCCGCGAAGACGACCTCCTTGATCCCCCCCAGATCGCTCTCGCTCAGCGAGATGAGCTCGACCCGGAGCCCGTGCCGCTCGCAGAAGCGGCGATAGAGGCGGTAGAGGTCGCCCGCGAACAGCGCCGCCTCCTCGCCCCCGGTGCCGGCGCGGATCTCGACGATCGCGTCGCGATCGTCCATCGGATCCCGCGGCAGGAGCAGCTCGTGCAGCTCCCGCCGGACCGCGTCGATCTCCTCGGGGAGCCGGGCCAGGTCGGCCCGCGCAAGCGCGACAAGCTCGGGATCGGTCTCGTCGACCAACTCCCGAGCCTGTCGTAGATCGCTCTCCAGCCGGGCCAGCCGATCGGCGGCCTTCACGATCGGGGCGAGCTGGGCGTGCTCACGGCCGAGGGACTTGAGCTTCTCGGGATCCCGCGCGGTCCCGGGGTCGGCGAGCAGGCGACCGACCTCCTCCGCCCGGGCGAGCGCCTGGCGGAGTCGTGCCTCCATGGCTCAGCCCTGGGCGACTTCGGCGGCCGGAGCCTCGCTCTGGTACTTCCTCCGGAAACGATCCACCCGGCCGGCGGTGTCGACCAGGCGCTGCTTGCCGGTGAAGTACGGATGGCACTTGGCGCAGACCTCGACGTGGATGTTGGTGGCGGTCGAGCGGGTCTCGAACTGGTTCCCGCACGCGCACACCACCGTCACCTTCTGGTACTTGGGGTGGATGTCCGCCTTCACGATTCGCTCCTCCCTGGCGGCCCCGACGGGCCGCGGCGTCCGCCGATCCCCTCGCGGGACCTGCGTAAAATCCGGAAGCGGCGTAATTTAGCGTCCGCCGGGGGGAGACGGAAGTGGCCCGTCACCGCCGGTTTGACACTCGCTCCGAGGGCGAGTAAGGTATTGACGACGCGACACCCTTGCCAGCGAGAGACGCCGTGCCGCTCACCCCACTCGAGGTGCTCAGGAAGGTACCGCTCTTCGCCTCCCTCCCGGAGTCGGAGTTGCAGGCGTTCGCCGAGCTGACCCGCGAACGCGCCTACCCCAAGGGCAGCGTCATCCTCTTCGAGGACGACCCGGGCGACGCCCTCTATCTCGTCGCCGCCGGCCAGGTGAAGGTGGTCCTGATCGGCGAGGACGGACGCGAGGTGATCCTCTCCGTCCTCGGTGAGGGGAGCTTCTTCGGCGAGATGGCGCTCCTCGACGACGAGCCCCGCTCCGCCCACGTCATCGCGATGGAGGACGCCACCCTGCTCGCGCTCCGCCGGGAGGACTTCCACGCCCGGCTCCGGGCCTCGCCCGAGGTGGCGATCGGCCTCCTCCGGGAGCTCTCCCGCCGCCTCCGGCGGGCCGACGAGAAGATCGGGAGCCTCGTCCTGCTGGACGTGAACGGGCGGGTGGCCGATCTCCTCCTCCGGCTGGCCGACGAGGAGGGCGGCGACCGCATCACCCGCAAGCCCACCCACCACACGATCTCCCAGATGATCGGCTCGAGCCGGGAGACGGTCTCCCGCACCATGCGGGACCTGGCCGAACGCGGCGTGATCCAGGTGACCCGCCGGGAGATCCGGATCACCGATCGCTCGTTCCTGGAGCTGGCGGCCCGCCGGGCGTGATCCCGATCACCGGACGGGGGTGAGTCGGGGCGCGGCTCGACCCCCCGCGCCCCGGCATATTTTTTCCATGCCGCTCATCCCGTGACCTACTCCATCACGTTCTGGGGCACCCGCGGGTCGATCCCGACCCCCGGCGCGCAGACCGCGCGCTATGGCGGCAACACGCCCTGCGTGGCCGTGGCCGGGGCCGGGGAGGGCCTGGTGATCCTCGACGCCGGCAGCGGCATCCGGCCGCTGGGACGCAGCCTGGCCCGGTCGGCCCGCTGCACCCGCGCCGAGATCCTCCTCTCCCATACCCATTGGGACCACATCCAGGGGCTGCCGTTCTTCCAGCCGCTCAACACCCGCGGCTGCTCGGTACGGATCTACGGGGCGGCCCAGGAGGGCGTGCCGCTCGAGTCGATCCTCGGGCGCCAGATGGACCCGATGGTCTTCCCCATCCCCCTCAAGGCGCTCGCCGCCGAGCTCACGGTGGTGGAGGTGGCGGACGGGGAGTTCGACGTGGACGGGTTCCGGGTGGCGGCCTTCCGGCTGCGGCACCCGGGCACCACGCTGGGGTTCCGGCTCACGCCGCGGGGCGGGGGTCCCGCGCTCGCCTACCTCACGGACAACGAGCTGGGCCCGGGCGGCTCCTACGACCTGCCGGCGGACTGGCGAGCCCGGCTGGTCGCGTTCCTCGACGGGGTGGACACGCTGATCCACGACGCGATGTACAGCGACGAGCTCATGCGCAGCCGGGCCGGCTGGGGCCACTCGACCCCGGCCGAGGCGGTGGCGCTGGCGGCGGAGTCCCGGGTCCGCCACCTGGTGCTCTTCCATCACGAGCCCGAGCACGACGACGCCATGATCGACCAGATCGTCTCCGACGCCCGCGCGCTGGCGCGGCACGCCGCGCCCGGGCTCACCGTGGACGCCGCCATGGAAGGGATGCGGCTCATCCTCTAGGCCCTGCACCCGAGGAGCAGCGATGCGAAGGCACTTGCTGGCGGCGCTCGCCCTCACCGTCGGCGCCGCGCCGCTCGCCGGACAGGCGGCGCGCGCCGGCATCGCGGTGATGCCGTTCGACGACGCCGGTTCCTACGGCCAGGACAAGGAGACGTTCCAGGCGCTCCGGCTCGGCATCCCGGCCATGCTCGCGAGCGAGCTCGCGCGCAACCCGGCGGCGCAGGTCGCCGAGCGGGGCGAGGTGCAACAGTTGGTGGCCCGGCAGGACCTGGGCGACCGGGGCCGGGTGGATGCCGCCACCGCGGCCCGGATCGGCCGCGAACTCGGCGCCCGCCACGTCGTCATGGGGAGCTTCACCGACTTCTACGGCAAGGTGCGGATCGACGCCCGCATCGTGGACGCGGCCACCGGCCAGATCGTGGAGGTGGTGTCGGTCGGCCAAGGGGAGCGCCAGGGCCTCTTCCGGATGATCCAGACCGCGGCCCAGCGGATCATGGAGGAGATCGGCCTCCCGGCGCTCCCGGCCGAGGCGGCCGGCGCGGCCAAGACCCGGAGTGTTCCCACCGAGGCGCTCATCCATTACAGCCGGGCCCTGCTCCACCACGACCGCGGGGAGATCGACCAGGCGGTCGAGTCCTACCGGCGGGCGCTCCAGGCCTTCCCCGAGTACGTCGAGGCGCGGGAGGGACTCCGCCGCGCCCGCCCGTCCTGAGTCCGCGCCCCGGCCCGCATGAAATACCTCCTCCTCCACTCCCCCACCTGGGCGCCGTGCGCGGTGCGCGACGCGCTCGCCGGCGACGAGGTGGAGACCCGGGTCTGCCCCGGGCCCGAGGCGATCGCGGCCGACGGCCGGCCGACGGTCCTCGTGCTCGACCCCGGCGCCCGGGCCTGGGGCTGTACCGAGCCGGTGGGGCGGTTGGTCGCGGAGGGCGGCGCGGTGATCGCGCTCGCCGCGGCCGGCGAGCGGGATGTCCCCCCGTCGCTCCCCCACGACATCCTGAGCGCGTTCCTCCCCGCCGACGCGGGCCCCCGACAATTCCTGGTGGCGCTGCGGGCGGCCTACCGCGAGACCGTGGCCCGCCGCTCGGCGATGCGGGCGCGGCGCGAATCGGTGGCCCGCACCAGCGAACTGGAGGAGCTCACCGAGATCGGCCGCCAGCTCACCACCGAGCGCGACTACCACCGGCTGCTCGAGCTGATCCTGGAGCAGGCCTGCCGCCTGAGCCAGGCCGACGCCGGCAGCATCTACATCGTGGAGACCGCCGAGGACGGCGCCCGCCGGCTCCGGTTCATCCTCGCCCGCAACGAGAGCCGCCCGGACATCTCGTTCGCCGAATTCACCATCCCGCTCGACCATACCTCGCTCGCGGGCTACGCGGCCAAGCTCGGCGCCCCGCTGGTGCTCGACGACGTCTACGCCCCGCCCGCCGGCGCCGCCTACCGCTTCAACCGCTCCTTCGACGAGCGCCACGGCTATCGCACCAAGTCGATGCTGGCGATCCCCATGGAGAACCACCTGGGGGAGGTGATCGGGGTGCTCCAGCTGATCAACCGGAAGCGCTCCGCCGCCGACCGGCTCCTGACGCCCCAGGACGCCGAGCGGTCGGTCGTGCCCTTCACCCACCACACGGTGAAGCTCATGAAGGCGCTGGCGGGCCAGGCGGCGGTGTCGCTCGAGAACAGCCAGCTCTACCAGTCGATCGAGCGGCTCTTCGAGGGCTTCGTCCGGGCGGCGGTGACCGCCATCGAGCAGCGGGACCCGGCCACCTCCGGCCACTCGGAACGGGTGGCGCTCATGACCGTGGGGCTCGCCGAGACCGTCGACCGGGCCGACGACGGGGCGTACCGCTACGTGCGCTTCTCCCGGGAGCAGTTGCGCGAGCTCCGCTACGCCGGCCTGCTGCACGACTTCGGCAAGGTCGGCGTGCGGGAAGAGGTGCTGCTCAAGGCGAAGAAGCTCTACCCCTGGATGCTGGCCCTGGTGCGCGAGCGCCAGGCGTTCGCCATCCGTACCGTCCAGTGGCGCTTCGAGCGGGAGCGGGCGGCGTACCTCGAGCGCCACGGCCGCGGCGGCTACGACCGGCGGCTGGCCGAGCTCGCCGCCGACCGGGACCGCGAGGTGGCCCGGCTGGAACGTTTCCTCCGGATGGTACAGCAATACAACGAGCCGACCGTGCTCCCCGAGGGCGACTTCGCCGCGCTGGAGGAGTTCGTCCGCGCCGAGGTCGAGACCCTCGATGGGCACCGGGTCCCCCTGCTCACCCCCGAGGAGCTCCGCTTCCTCACCATCCGCAAGGGCAGCCTCGACGAGGCGGAGCGGCTCGAGATCCAGAGCCACGTGACCCATACCTACACCTTCCTCCGCAACATCCCCTGGACCAAGGAGCTGGCAGGGGTGCCCGAGATCGCCCGGGGACACCACGAGAAGCTGAACGGCGAGGGCTACCCCCGCCGGGTGCGCGGCACCGAGATCCCGATCCAGACCCGCATGATGACGATCGCGGACATCTTCGACGCGCTCACCGCGGCCGATCGCCCCTACAAGCGCGCGGTGCCGCCCGTCCGCGCCCTGGAGATCATCGAGGACGAGGTGCGGGCCGGCATGCTGGACGCCGAGCTGTTCCGGCTGTTCGTGACGGCGCGGGTGTGGGAGCTCGGCACGAAGGGGGAGCGCTGAGCGACCGGCCCGGGCGGCTCAGGGATGGGAACCGGCGGCGAGCCTCGTCCCCAACGCCAACCCGAGGTTGGCCGGCACCATGAGCGCCAGGATCTCCCCGTTCGGCTGATCGAACCCCGGCAGGAGCTGGACCACCAGGCCCAGCAGCGAGAGTCCCGCCGCCCCGGCGGCGAGCCCCACCGCGAGCGGGGCGAGCCGCTTGGCGTGGGGACCGATCCGGGGGAGCACCAGCGCGAGCGGCAGGAGCAGCGGGTTCGCCTGCAGCAGGTTCTCGTTCCGGCTCGCCACCACGTGGTCGGTGAAGAACCACATCCCGAGCAGTACCAACCCGGCGAGCCCACCCAGGAACGCCCAGCCGGCGCCGGCGAGCCCGAATCCCCGCCCCCCGGTCCGGCCCGCCCGACGACCCAACCGAACCAGCGCCAGTCCCACGGCGCCCCCGATCGCGAGGTAGGCCGGCACCCACGCCGGCGGCGAGGAGGGGGGCGGCGGGAGCGCGCTCTCGTACAGGGCCCGCTCGGCGCGGACCAGGGGGACGACGCGTCCGTCGGCATGGGTGACGGTCACCCGACGGAGGTGATCCCGGAGCCGGAGCGGCAGGAAGCCCTCATCCCACGCGTCGAGCGCCCGGTCGGCCGGATGCCCCAGGAGGAAGTGAATCCCGGTGTAGAGCAGCGGATCGGGCGCGGTGAGCGCCCGGGTGTGGGAGCGATAGGTGGTGCCGGTGGGGACGGTGTCGAGCTGGGCCCGGATGATCCCGCCCAGCACCCGGTCGAGCGCGTCCCGCACCCGGGTGGAGCAGTTGTCGAGATAATAGTCGTAGCGGTAGAACCGGTTCTCCGGCCGCTCGTTCCACTCGAGGAAATCGCGTAATGCGGCCCGGGTGGTCGGCGGGAGGTCGAGCTCCTGCACCCAGACCGCACGGCCGTCGGCGGCGTAGCGGGCCGCGTCCTCCAGCCCGTCGGCCGAACCCATCCAGTAGAGCATCCGCCCCTGCACGAACCGGAGCAGGAAATTCTCCTGGCGGAAGCTGAAGAGCCCGTAATTGTACGCCTTGCTCGTGCCCCGCGCGGTATCGACGATCCAGATCGCGTTGTGGCCGAACCGCTCCCAGATCCGCTCGCCCGGCCCCATCGTCATGACGTAGACCGTGAGCTCCGCGCCGGGCTCCGCCATGGCGGGCCGGCGCGGCCCGGACTCCTGCGCGCTGGTCGGCGCGCCCCCACCGGCCACGGCCAGGCCCGCGGCCAGCAGGACCGTCCCCACCCGCCGCCCGGTCACACCACCACGTCCCGGCCGTCGTCCGCCGACTTGTAGATCGCGTCCATCACCCGGTGGAGCGTCACCTGCTCGTCCAGGCTCGGCGCCTTGGCCTCGCCCCGGATGGCGGCCAGGAAGTGCGCCCACTCGGCCCGGAACGAGGCGCTGAAGCTGTTCTCCCGGCTCCCCGAGGAGGTCGGCGCCACGTCGGTCGGCACGCCGTGCAGTTCCTTCCAGACCACCAGCGGATTGATGGCCGCGGTCCCCTTGCTCCCCCGGAGCCCGACCCCGAACCTCTCGCCCCCGCCGATGTGGTGCCAGGTGACGTCGACGAACACCGAGGCGCCGTTCTCGCAGACCACGAAGGCGCTCCCCGACTGTTCCACCGCCTTCTCGCGCCCCGCCGGCCGCTCGAGGGTGGCGCTCACCCGCGCCGGGGTCGGATTCCCCGCCAGCCAGAGGCCCAGGTCGAGGATGGAGAGGCCGAGGTCGAGCATCGCCCCGCCGCCCGATTCTTCCCGCCGCAACCGCCAGCCGAGCTGCGCCCGGCTGGGCCGGAAGACGTGCCAGCTCCCCCGCACGCTCTCGATCTGCCCCAGCTCGCCGCTCTGGACGAAGCCGCGCACCGTCTGCACGTCCGGCCGGTAACGGTGGTTCATCCCCACCATCACGACCTGCCCCGGCCGCTTCTCCGCCGCGCGGATGATGCGTTGCACGCTCTGGAGCGAGGTGGACAGCGGCTTCTCCACCAGGATATGGAGCCCGGCCGAGAGGCCCGCGAGGATGTGCGCCTCGTGCAGGTGGTTCGGGGTGCAGAGCAGCACGGCGTCCAGCCGCTCGTATCCCAGCAGTTCCTCGATGTCGTTGAACGCGTCCTTGACCCGGAAGCGGTCGGCGATCGCCCGCGCCTTGGGGAAGTCGTTGTCGCAGATGGCGACGACCTCGACCCCCTTCATCTTCCGCAGGGTCGGGAGGTGGGCGACCTGCGTGATCGCGCCCGCGCCGATGATGGCGACCTTCAACGAGTCGGTCATGGATGGTGCGTCAGTAGAGGCGGTGAAGCTGGGTGCCCGGATAATAAGCGGCCAGGATGGCGTCGGTCTCCTGCCCCGCCCTCGCCCGCCCCACCGCACCCCATTGGCAGAACCCGACCCCATGCCCGGCGCCGCCGCCCTCGGCCACCAGGTGCGCCAGGCGGCCGTCGCGCGCGGTGGCGGTCAGCGTGAAGCGGTTGCTGCGGAGCGGCTGGTCCGGCGCGGGGCGCAGCACCTGGCGCACCGCCCCCTGCCCGTTCACCGCCACCTCGCCCCGCCGGAGCCCGATGGCGAGCGCGGCGACCCGGCCCGAGGCGGTGACCTTCGCCACCCGGAGCGAGCGGATCTCCGTGATCGCCTCGGCCGCGGTGCCGGTGACCGGCGGCAAGGTGCGCCGGAGCATCCCCCGGAGTTCCTCCCCGCTCCACTCGTGCCGCCAGCGGTACCGGGGCGAGATCCGGCAGTACGCTTCTCCCCCGGCGTCCTGGTCCCACACCGCCCGGAGGTAGGGTCGCCGCGCGTTGGCGAAGACCTCGGTCCCCTCCGCCGTCCGGCCACCGCAGGTGGAATAGAAGAACGCGTCGATCGGCGCTCCCTCGTAGGTGAGGATCAGGCCGGTCGTCGCCTCCACGGCCGCGCGGGCGAGCGCGTTCTCCACCCCGAGCCCGCCGTAGACCTGGTCGGCCACCGTGGCGTAGAGGTCGAATCCCTGCGCCCGCCAGCGCCCCCGGTTCCGGATCGCGTAGGTGCGGGAGACAATCGCCTGGGCGCGGAGCGCGGCGGCCTCGGACTCGAGGCGGCGCCCCATTTCCCCCGCCACCACGCCGGCGAGATAGTCCTCGAGCCCCACCCGGTTGACGAGCGTGAGGCCGGTGCGGTCCCGCAGGATCTCGAGCCTGCCGCGGTACTCCCGGTCGTCGACCCGGACCGGCAGCCCCGGCGCCGCCTGTATCCCGAGTCGGAGCGCCGGTGTCGAGCGCCAGCCGCCGCTCGAGACCGACACGCCTCCCGCGACGGCGAGGACGGTCCACCGCTCGCCGGCAGGGATCTCCACCACCGGCACGCCGTCGGGATCGGTCACGAGCAGCGCCGCCCCACCACCCAGCGGCGCGTGGGGAAGTCCCACGCCGAGGCCGATCCGAATCTCGGGCGTCCCCGGCGGGGCGGCGATCGCGGGGAACGGCGCCCCGAGGCCCGCTCGCTCCTCCCTCGCCCGCTCCGGCACCGCGCGAGGCTCCACCCGCGGCGCAGGCGGGCGCTGGGGCGCAGCGCGCTCGGGAACGGCGCCCCGA
>DATLZT010000161.1:0-10865 GCA_035573835.1 Gemmatimonadales bacterium | reverse complement strand
GACTCGTGATCCAGCGCCTCCAGCAGCTCGTCCACCCGCCGCTTCTCGGTGGCCGCCCGCCACTCGTAGCGCCCGCCCTCGAAGCGCGCCCCGGAGTACCAGAAGGTCACCGCCGCGGCGTCGGGCTCGACCAGGAACGAGGCGCGGTAGACCACGTCCCGGAACGCCTCGGTGGCGCCGCGGGTGAGCACCGGCGACGGGTGCACGGTCCAGTTCCGCCCGTCGGGACTCCGCGCCAGCCGGAGCCGGGTGGTGGCGCAGGTCGAGCCGCGCGGGAAGACGGCGTACAGCGCCCAATACTCCTGCCGGGCCGGGATCCACTGCACGTCGAGGTGCCAGATCACCTCCCCGTCCGCGGGCAGGCCCACCGGCGCGGCGGCGCTCCAGTGCCGCCCGTCGGTCGAGGTGCGCCGCTCCACCCGGGTGGAGCTGGCCATGCATCCCGCCGCTCCCGAGTTGACCGCCCAGAGCTGCCACGCCCCGTGCGGCGCGCCGACCACCACCGCGGGCGAGACCATCTCGTGGCTCGGCACGTCGAAGAGCGCCTCGGGCGCGCTCCAGCGCACCCCGTCGGTACTGGTCGCGAGGAGGAGGATGTTCCGGCCCCCGGCCACCTGCCGGAAATAGATCCGGAGCTCGCCGGTCGGGTCGATCACCAGGTCGGGGTCGGAGAAGATGCCGCTTGCCGGACGGGCGATCGGGTTCGCGAGACCGGTCGGCACCTGCCAGAAGTAGCCGTTCCGGCCGGTGAAGATGGACGGGTTCTCGTGGCTCGCGTCGCCCCAGGGGTACGGGGTGATGCCGAGCCAGTAGTTCGGCCCCGCGCTTCCCGCCCCCAGCACCACGTCGGGGTGCACCACCTGGCCCGAGCCCTCGTAGGTGTCGAGCTCGAGCGGCTCGATCAGGTCGAAGACCGGCGGGACCCGCGGGGCGCAGTCCGGCGTGGTGCATCCGTGCACGCTGGCGATCGCCCGCGCCGACGAGGCCTCGGCGGCGGTGGCGTCGAGCGTCTGGAGCCCGGCGGCGGGGCCCGGCGTCCAGAGGACGACGAGCCGCCCGTCGCTCCCGGTGACGGGCGAGGCGACCGCCACCCGGCCTCCGTGGGAGGGGGCGAGCTCGATGGCCACCCCGGCCAGGGGCTCCCCCCGGCGGTCGGTGGCGGTGAAGACCACCGGCAGCGGCAGCGTCTCGTCGATCCGGCCGATCTGCCGATCGCCGGCGGCCACGGCGAGCGTGACCGGCGCCCGGTTCGGGCCGGTCCCCTCGCGGCAGCCAAGCGCGAGGAGCCCGAGGAGCGCGGCGCGGGCGGGGAAGGTGTGGTGGCGAGGCATGGCGTCGCTGGTAGACGTTCGACGGCGGCTCGAGCGCACTTATGTTTCACGGCGATGCGATCGCCCCGTAGGACGTGACGTCCCCCGCCGATCTTCTCACCCGTTTCGCGCCGAGCCCCACCGGCTACCTGCACCTGGGCCATGTCGTCAACGCGATCTGGGTCTGGGGAATCGCGCGGGCCCGGGGGGCGCGGGTGCTCCTGCGCCTCGAGGACCACGACCGCACCCGCTGCCGGCCGGCGTTCGAGCGCGCCCTGCTCGAGGACCTCGAGTGGCTCGGCTTCGAGCCCGACGTCGGCCCGATCGCCGGGTTCCGCGACGGACCGTCGCCGTTCCGGCAGGGCGATTGCGGGGAGGTGTACGAGGCGGCGCTCGCGCGGCTCGGTGGCGGCGCGCTGGTCTACGCCTGCGACTGTTCGCGGCGGACGATCGCGGCCGAGCTGGGGGACGTGGCGAACCGGGAGACGCCGTACCCGGGGCGCTGCCGTGAGCGGGGACTCGAGCCCGGACCGGGGCGGGGGATCCGGGTGGCGCTACCGCCCGGCGTCGTCCGGTTCGTCGACGGCCTCCTCGGCGAGCAGGCGCAGGAGCCGGCTCGCCAGTGCGGCGACCTGCTCCTCCGGGATCGGCTGGGGCAGTGGACCTATCAGTTCGCCGTGACGGTGGACGACATGCGACACGGCGTGAACCTGGTGATCCGCGGGGAGGACCTGCTCCCGTCCACCGGGCGCCAGATCCTCCTCGCCGGGATGCTCGGCCGGCCGGAACCGCCGATGTTCTTCCACCATCCGCTCATCCGGAAGCCGGGCGGGGCGAAGCTGAGCAAGGCGGACCGGGATACCGGGATCAGGGAGATGCGCGCGGCCGGGATGGCGGCGGCGGAGGTGATCGGCCGCGCGGCGCATCTCTCGGGCCTCCTCCCCGAGCCGACCCCCCTCGCGCCGAGCGAGGCGGCGGCCCTGGTGTCGGCCCGGGTCGGCGGCTAGCGCTCCGCCACGCCGACCGCGGCCACCTCGGCGGCGGCGACCTCGGGCGCGGCCCCGTGGGCTTCCGCCTTGGGGGGCGCGTCGGGGTTGAACTCGCCCTCCCACCGGCCCATCACTGCGGTAGCCAGGCAGTTGCCCACCAGGTTGACGCAAGTCCGGGCCATGTCCATCACCTCGTCGACGCCGAGGATCACCGCCACGCCCTCGAGCGGGAGCCCGAACGCCGTGAGCGTGCCGGAGAGCACCACCAGCGACGCCCGCGGCACCGCGGCGATCCCCTTACTCGTGACGAGCAGGGTGACCATCATCAGCATGAGCTGACTGAACGACAGCTCCACACCCGCCGCCTGGGCCACGAAGACCGAGGCCACGCCGAGATAGAGCGTCGAGCCGTCGAGGTTGAAGGAGTACCCGGTGGGCATCACGAACGCCACGATCCGGCGGGGCACGCCGAACTGGATCATCCGCTCCATCGCCAACGGCAGCGCGGCGTCCGACGAGGTGGTGGTGAACGCGATGATGGCGGGGTCCTTCACCTGCTTGAGGAACCGGCGGACCGGCACCCGGGCGATGAGGGCGGCGGGGAGGAGCGCCACGAGGGCGAAGACGATCAGCGCCCCGTAGAGCGTGAGGATGAGCATGCCGAGGTTCTTGAGCACGCCGATCCCGCTGTGGCCCACCGTCACCGCCATGGCGGCCCCGATGCCGATCGGGGCGTACCGCATGATGATGCCCACGAACTTGAACATCACCTCGGCCAGCCCCTCGCAGACCGCCAGGATCGCCTCCTTCGGCCGGCCCTTCACCTGGGTGAGCGCGATGCCGAAGAGCGTGGCCCAGAAGACGACCTGCAGCACCTCGTTGTTCACCGCCGCCGCGAAGAAGCTCTGCGGCACCACGTGCTCGAGGAAGCCGCCGAACGTGGTCGGGGCGGCCTGGGGAATCGCGGCCTTGGGGTCCGGGGGCGGGAGCACCACCCCGTCGCCCGGCCGGGTGATGTGGACCGCCACCAGCCCGATCACCAGCGCCACCGCGGTCATCATCCAGAAGTAGACCAGCGACTTGAGCGCCAGCCGGCCGATGCGCTTGAGGTCGTCCCCGTGGCCCGCGATGCCGATCACCAGGGTGCCGAAGATGATCGGCACCACGATCGACTTGATCATCCGCAGGAACACGGTGGACAGCGGCTTGATCGTGGCGCCGACGTCCGTGTCGACCCAGACCTGGCTGTCAAGCCAACCGATCAGGACCCCCACGGCCATGCCGATGAAGATCCACCAGGTGAGCGAGAGATTCCGCAGCGTGCGCCACATAGCCGGCGTACCGGGGTGAGAGGGGTGGGGTGGACGTCGGGGGTGCTAGGCGCTCAGCACCCCCACCTTGGCCTCGAGGCCCTCGAGCAGCGAGCGGTAGGACGCGGCGAACTTCGCCACGCCCTCCTCCTCCAGCTCGCGGGTGACGGCGTCGAGCGACACGCCGAGCCCGGCCAGCCCGTCGAGCACCGCGGGCGCGGCCTCGATCCCGGCACGGATCCGCACCGCGGGCGCGCCGTGGTCGCGATACGCGGCGAAGGTCTCGGGCGGCAGGGTATTGACCGTCTCCGGCGCGATCAGCGCCTCGACGTAATAGGTGTCGGGGAGCCGCGGGTCCTTGGTGCTGGTCGAGGCCCAGAGCGGCCGCTGTGCCGCGGCGCCCAGGGCCCGGAGGCGGGTCCACCGCTCGCCCGCGAGCGATGCCTCGAACGCCCGGTAGGCGAGGCAGGCGTTGGCGATCGCGGCCCGGGAGCGGAGGGCGGCGGCCCGCTCACCGGCGCCGGAGTCCGCGAGGCGGTCGAGCAGGGGATCGACCTTGCTGTCCACCCGGCTCACGAAGAAGCTCGCCACCGAGGTCACCCGGTCGAGCCGGAGCCCCCGCGCCGCCCGTTGCTCGAGCCCCGCGAGGTAGGCGTCGATCACGGCCCGGTACCGCTCCACCGCGAAGAGCAGGGTGACGTTGACGTTGATGCCCCGCGCGATGCAGTGGGTGATGGCGGGGAGCCCGGCCAGCGTGCCGGGGATCTTGATCATCGCGTTGGGGCGGTCGATCGCGCCCCAGAGCCGCTCGGCCTCCGCGATCGTCCCCTCGGTGTCATGCGCGAGCGTGGGCGAGACCTCGATCGACACCATCCCGTCCCGCCCCCCGCTCGCCTCGTAGAGCGGCCGGAAGACGTCGCAGGCGGCCCGGACGTCGGCCACCGCGATCGCCTCGAAGATCGCCGCCGGGCCCCGCCCCTCCTCGGCCAGGCGGCGGATGTCGGCGTCGTAGAGCCGGCTGCCGGCGATCGACTTCTCGAAGATCGTCGGGTTCGACGTCATCCCCCTGAGCCCGTCCTCGGCGATCAGGCGCGCCAGCTCGCCCGAGACGACCAGGTCCCGGGTGATGAAGTCGTACCACGGGCTCTGTCCCAGCTCGCCGAGTCGTACCAGGGGATTCGTCATGCGCGCTCCTCCGTGCCCGCGCCGCCCGGGCGCCGGCCGAGCACCCGCTTGACCGCCTCCACCGCGCGGTCCGCCGTGAAGCCGAACTCCGTGAACAGCCGGTCGCCGGGCGCCGAGGCGCCGAACCGGTCGATGCCGATCGCCTCGCCGTCGTCGGTGACGTAGCGCCGCCAACCCAGCGTGGCGCCGGCCTCGATCGAGACCCGCGCCCGCACCGCCGGCGGGAGCACCTCGTCCCGGTAGGCGCGGGGCTGCCGCTCGAACAATTCCCACGACGGCATCGAGACCACCCGGGTCCGGATCCCCTCCGCGGCGAGCCGCTCCGCCGCCGCGAGCGCGAGCTGCACCTCGGAGCCGGTGGCCACGAGGATCGCGCTCGGCGCGCCGGCGCCCGGCGGCTCGTACAGCACGTAGGCGCCGCGGCGCACCCCGGCGGCGGGCGCGTATTTCGTCCGGTCGATCACCGGCACTCTCTGGCGGGTGAGCGCCAGCAGCGTGGGGCCGTCGGTTCGCTCCAGCGCCACCCGCCACGCCTCCACCGTCTCGGTGGCGTCGGCGGGGCGGAGCACCACCAGGTTGGGAATGGCCCGGAGCGAGACCAGCTGCTCGATCGGCTGGTGGGTGGGCCCGTCCTCACCCAGGCCGATCGAGTCGTGGGTCCCGATGTAGATCACCGGCAGCGACATCAGCGCCGAGAGACGGATGGCCGGGCGCATGTAGTCGGTGAAGATCAGGAAGGTGCTCCCGAACGGCCGCACCCCGCCGTGCGCCGCCATGCCGTTGAGGCAGGCCCCCATGCCGTGCTCGCGCACACCCCAGTGGAGGTTGCGCCCCACCGCCTCGGGCCCGAACGACCCGCCTCCCTTGATCACCACACCGGTGCTCTCGGCCAGGTCCGCCGAGCCGCCGAGCAGGTTGGGCACCCGGGGCGCGATGGCGTTGAGCACCCGCTGCGAGGCCTTGCGGGTCTCGACCTTGCCGTCGGCGGCGGTGAAGCTCGGCAGCTCGGCGTCCCAACCGGCCGGGAGCGCGCCCGAGAGCCAGCGCTCGAGCTCGGCCGCGAGCTCGGGATGGGCCGCCGCGTAACGCTCGAGCATCGCATGCCACTCGGCCCGCCAGGCCTCGCCCCGCTCGACCGCGCCGGCCATGAAGGCGCGCGCCTCCGCCGGCACGTGGAACGGCTCGTCGGCCGGCCAGCCCAGGAGGGCCTTGGTCTGCCGGACCTCGTCGGCACCGAGCGGCGCCCCGTGGGCCGCGGCGGTGCCGCGCTTGGTGGGGGCGGGATCGGCGATGTGGGTGCGGAGGACGATCAGGGAGGGGCGGGACGTTTCCCGACGGGCGCAGTCGAGGGCGGCGTGGATCGCGGCCAGGTCGTTGCCGTCGTCCACCCGGATCACGTGCCAGCCGTAGGCGTCGAACCGCCGCCCGACGTCCTCCGTGAAGGCGAGGCTGGTGGAGCCGTCGATCGTGATCCGGTTGTCGTCGTAGATCAGGTTGAGCTTGCCGAGCCTGAGATGCCCGGCGAGCGAGGCGGCCTCGCTCGCCACGCCTTCCATCAGGTCCCCGTCGCTCACGAAGCCCCAGACGCGGTGGTCGATCACCGGGAAGCCCGGCCGGTTGAACCGGTCGGCCAGGAACCGCTCGGCGAGCGCCATCCCCACCGCGTTCCCGACCCCCTGACCCAGCGGTCCGGTGGTCGTCTCGACCCCGGGGGTGTGGCCCCGCTCGGGGTGGCCCGGCGTCTTGGAGCCCCACTGCCGGAAGCGTCGGATGTCGTCGAGGGAGACGTCGTAGCCGGTGAGATGGAGCAGGGCGTAGAGCAGCATCGACGCATGGCCGCAGGACAGCACGAAGCGGTCCCGGTCGGCCCAGTCGGGATGCCGCGGGGCGTGCCGCAGGAACCGGGTCCAGAGCACGAACGCCGCGGGCGCGAGCGCCATCGGGGTGCCGGGGTGCCCCGACTGGGCCGCCTCCACGGCGTCCATCGAGAGGGCGCGGATCGCGTTGATGCAGCGCCAGGCGACCGCGTCGTCACCCCGCCGGTGCTCCGCCGCGGGCTGGCGCGCGGTAGTGGCCGGTGTCGTCAACGAAGTACTCCTCTGGTCCGGCCTCGACGGACCGGTCTCGTGTGTGGAGCAGGGAAGGTAACAGGGGGAGCGGAGCGGCGGAACGGCGGGTGGTGGGAGAGGCGCCATCCGCGCCCCTCCCACGGCGGCAGGCTAAACCCGCTTGGCCGGGCGGTCGGCCCGGGCCATGGCGTAGCGACCCGCCCCCGCCAACCCGACCGCCAGCGCCATGACCAGCACCGTGAACGGGTGCTCCCAGCCGCCCTGGGTGAAGTCGAACCCCTTGCTCCAGTGCACCGTGGCGATCGCGCCGATCATCTGGATGGCCACCGCGGCCGCCGCGAGATCGACCGCGACGCCCAGCATCAGGAGCAGCCCCCCGCCCACCTCGACCAGGATCGACCAGGCGGTCACCAGGGCCGGGGCCGGGAGCCCCAGGCTCTGCATGAAGCCCGTGACGGCGGCGAAGTTGGCGATCTTGGGGATGCCGTGGTAGAGGAGCACCCCGGCGAGCGCGAGGCGGAGCACGAGGATCCCGAGATCGACGTCGAGCGGCAGGAATCGGCGCATGAGTCCTCCCTTGCGGTGACCGAACCACTTCAAGCTTGAATAACTCAGCACATAATAAAAGCGCCGTCGCCGGCATGCAAGCCGCCCGCCGCCGGGCCGCGCTCCGTCCCCGGCCGGCGGGCTATTATCTTGCTGCCGAGCCGACACATCCATCACCGCAGTCGGAGTACGCCGTGGCGAACGACGAACCAGCCTATCTGAAGGCCATCCGCCAACAGCAGCAGCGCCAGCGGCCGGGCGCGTCCACCGCCCCGCAGCCGGGCACGACCCGAGGGGATCTCTCCCCCGCCGAGCGGGAGACGGTCCGCTGGGCCCGGGAAGTCGCGGGGCGGGAGGTCGCGGTCCAGCCCTCGCTCCGGGGCGCGAAGTGCGCCATCCTCTACCTGCGGCGCGGGGCGGATCCCAAGTCCACTCCGCTCCTCGCCGGCGTGGAGAGCCGCGATGCGTTGGTCTCGCGGCTGCAACTCGCGTCGATGGATCAGGAAACGGTTCTCGGCTGCTTCGAGGTCAGCAGCCTGCGCCCACTCACGCCCGAGACGACCGAAGGCAAGACCACCTTCGCCGCCGGTCCGGCCCGCACGCTGCCCAAGCAGCTCACGCCGGAGCAGATGATCCGCCGCGCGGCGGCGGAAGCCGAGCGCCTGGCACGGACCCGGAAGCCGGATGAGGGGAAGCGGGACGGGGGACGCGGCCCCGGCGGGGGCGGCCGAGGGCGGTAAGGGGAACGGCCGCCCACACGATCGTCCATGATCGTCAGGAACCGCCGGATGCGGGACACGACGACCGTCATCCACGACCCCACTCGCTGACCCTGCCGGTTGCCCCGGCGGGACTCCTCCGGGGCGGCCCCGTCGAGGGCTCGACGTGCTGGGCCATGGTCGGCGGGATGGCGGTTCCGTTGGCGGCTCGCCCGTGGCGGCTCGCCCGCCGCGCGGCCGAGCGCGGCCGATAGGACAGGCCAGCGAGGCGAGCTTACGGTCCCCCGAGGACGCCCGCCAGATGTGGCTCCGCGGCGACCCGCTCGACCAGGCGCGTGAAGGCGTCGGTGAGCTCCGCCAGCGTGAACGCGCAATGCCCGTAGCGCTCGACCGTGATCGGCTCCACCCGCTCGGCCAGCCCCGCCTGCGCGACCTTCTCCCCGTACAGCCGCTGCTGCTCGACCGGCACCACCGGATCGCGGTCGGTGTGGAGCGCCACCAGGGGCACGGTGGGGTGGCCGGTCGTGGTGAGGCGCTCCGCCACGTTCCGGTTCGCCGCGAGGTCCGCGGCGAACCGGGCGACGCCGGCGTTCAGCGCCGCGTCGTCCAGGGAGCCGGCGTAGACCCGGCTGGTGTTGTCGAACGGCTGGCCCCCGAGCCGTTGCTGGAGGTCCGGCGCGGCGAAGACGTTGTACCAGAGGAGCCCGAGCACCGTGGCGCCCACGGTCGCGGGGCGCCCGGGATCCACGGACGCGCCGGTCACCCGCAGCAGCTGGAGCGTGGCGATCGGATCATCGAGCAACGCCCGCGCGATCTCGGCGCCGTAGCGATCCCAGTCGGCCCGCACCTCGTCCGGCGGCAGCACCGGGCTCCCGGGGAGCACCCCGGGGAAGAAGTAGTCGAACACCACCCGGAAGTCGCCGATGTAGTCGATCTGGTGTCGGAAGTCGCCGATCGGCCCGCAGGCGGCCAGCGCGCCGTCGAACGGCTCGCCGGCGCGCTCGACGCCCAGAGTCGCGACGAGTCCGCCCTCCGAGACGCCGACCAGGTAGGTACGCGGTGGATCGGGCCGGTAGCGGGCCCGCACCGTGGCCTCGAGCAGTCGGAGGTCCTCCACCGCCTCGGTCACGGCCAGGCCGTTGGCACGGTAACTGGTCGTCGCGTAGGCGTAGCCGAGGTCCTGGACGATCTCCTCCACCCGGCGGCCTTCCACCCGGTCGTCCGGCAGGGCGATCGGCTCGTAGGCCGACACGTAGCCGTGGGCGTAGACGACCAGGTCGCCGTTCCACTGCCCCGGGAAACAGATCCGGAACAGCGCCCCGCTCTCCAGCGTGCCGTCGACGCAGCCGGGCGTGGGCGACGTCCCCTGGTCTGCATCGTCGGGAGGGTCGAGCCCGCCGCCGGAGTCTTCCCGGCACGCGGCGGCGGCGAGCGCGAGCGGGACGAGCCAGGGGCGGATGTCGGGGCGGATCCGGCGGGGCCGCGACGGGCGGCGGAAGGGCAGGCGCATGGGCGCTCCGGGGGCGAGTGGGACCAAACCTCGGGGGAGTCCCCTGAGGTACCCCGGTCGCCGGATCGTTTTCCGAGGGCAGCCCGTCGGGGCCGTCGCCAGCCGCCGCCAGCCGCCGCCAGCCGCCGGCTAGACCGCCAGACCCAGCCCGCCCGGGGCGCGCGACACCGCCACGATGCCCTCGCACCGGGCGCAGACCTTTCCTTGCTCGTCCTCCACATGGGCGGTGGCGAACACCAGGGTCTGCCCGGCACGCACCAGCCGGGCGACCGCCGTGACCCGGTTCCCCAGCACCGGTCGGAGGAACTGGATGCTCAGCTGGGCGGTACCGGCGCGCTGGCCGATGGCCTGGAAGTGTCCCACCGCCCCGACCGCAACATCCAGGAGACCTGCGATCACCGCGCCATTCACCGCCTCGGTGCCCAGCCCACCCCGGTGGTGGGGCTGGACTGGATCGATGACCAGCCGCACGGCGTCAGGGTCGGTGAAATCCGCCCGGGCGCCCATGTGGCGCATGGCAGGATGATTGCTCCACTTGACGGAAAGCGCCTGGCGCTCGGCCTCGGGGAGCGGGATCGTGACGAGGGGTTGGGTCATCGGGTTCGCTGCGGGGCTGGTGGAACGGGGGGTGTGGTGTTAGATTCCAGGCCTCGAAGTTCTCTTGTATTATGAAGTTAGGCTTACAAACCTCAGCTGGATTCTTACGCTTGGCACGTCGTTTTCGCAAACGTCCGCCCGCCGCTCACGCCTCGGTTGCCCCTCGCGCGTTTCGCCGCTCCAGTGGTCGTTCGCTAGAGTCCCACCGTCAGTGGCTGCTCGATCAGCACGGTCCGGTGTGCGCCTACTGCGGGGTCGAGACCTCGCCCGAATCGATCACGCTCGACCACGTCCGGCCGCGCCGGGGGAAGACCGCATATGACCGGCCGGACAACCTGGTCCTGGCCTGCCGGCCCTGCAACGCCGCCAAGGCCGACCGTCCCTTCCTGAATTTCCTCCTGGAGAAGCGCTCCCGGGCGGTGTTCCTGCTTCACTACGGCGAGCACCTCACGGAGCCGATCAAGGAGATCGCGCGGCAGGCGTGCGAGCGCCCGCTGCTCGAGGTCGACGAGGGGGCCCTCCCGGCGCCCACTGGCCTCCGGTTCCGCCGCGGGAGCCGCTGACCGGTACCCCGCGTGCGGGACCCGGAGCCTGGCGGAGCATGAAGGTGCATAGGGGCGGGTCCGACGG
>DATLZT010000160.1:0-8389 GCA_035573835.1 Gemmatimonadales bacterium | reverse complement strand
CGGGCGGCGCGCCGCGCCGTTCCCCGGTCCCCCGCTCCGCCCTCGCGGCCGCCGTCACGGTCCGCTCGTGGCCCAGCCGCCAGAGGCGCGCGGAGGGGACGCCGTTCCCGCTCACCCAGCCCACCACCACGCCCCGCTGGTTCACGGCCGTGGCCACGCCGGGGCTCGGGTCGTCCGGATTGAGCTGGACGATCCGGTGGGCCGAGGTCCACGCCACCGGCTGGATGGCGTCGTGCGCCTGGTGGTAGCTCGCGCCGACCGCGATCCCCCGCTCGTTCACGTCCTGGGCGTAGGCGAACGGGAAGTCCCCCGGCAGGCTCGGCAGGAGCGTGAACCCAGCGGCGCGGCGCCACAGGTAGGCGCCGAGCGCGCTGTTGCCGTGCGGATCGATCCAGCCGGCCACGGTGCCGTCATCGGCGAGTCCGAGCGCGGCCACGTTGGCGTTGGCCGGGTCGTCTCCCACGATCCCCAGGTCGCGGTGCGGCCGACCGAGCCGCCAGACGAACGCGTGGAGCCAGCCGACGTCCGGCCGACAGTAGGTCCCCGCCACCAGGCCGCTCGCGTTGATCGCCGCCGCCGCGTTCTCGCCGCAGCTCGGGATCTCCTCCCGCAGGTCCACGGTGCCGGCCCGCGCCGACCAGTACCAGCCGTGCTCGAACCCCTCGGCGTCCACCGCGCTCCCCACGACCTCGCCCCGCGGATTGAAGTCGGCCGGGAACATCCCGTCGACGCCGGGAATCGACGCGATGGCGAGCGGGACGATCTCGCCCGAGCGGGTCCAGATCACCGGCGTCACCTCTCCCGACCCCGACCCGCTCCACCCCAGGATCTTCCCCGAGGTGAGGATCCGCACGGCGGCGCTCTGGACCTGGCCCGGCAGGGTGCCGAGATCGACCATCCCGCCCTCCGCGGTCCAGCGGAAGGCGTGCGAGGCGCCGTCGGCGGTCTCCGAGACGCCGACCACCACGCCGTGGTCGTCGACGTCCTGCGCCAGGCTCGAGGCACCGCCCAGCGTGCCGAGCTCGACCGCGCCCCCCGCGAGCTGGGCGACGGTATCGTCGATCGGGCTCCCGGCGGCCGGAGGCTCGGTGGCGCCGCCGCATCCCAAGGCGGCCACTGCCAGGGCGGCGAGCGAGATGTGGCGGGAGCGGGGCATGGACGGGGGCCTCGTCGCGGAAGGGGCGACGGGTGGTACCCGGGAGGGGGCGGCCGGTTCTCCCCGCCGCCCCCGCGGCGCTTCACATTCGTTCGACCGCGCAGCGGAAGAGGGCTGCCTTCGACCTGAGCACCGCACGATCGCCGAGGCAGGACTCGGCCCCCGTGACCGGCGTCACCGGGACGGCGCGGCGCGCTCGTGCCGCCGCTGCGGCGACCGTGGCCACGCTCGCGGTCTGATTCGGCTCGAGCTGCCAGAGCATGGCGCGCGGCGAGCCGTTCACCCGATGCCAGCCGACCACGGCGCCCCGGTCGTTGACGGCCAGGGCAACGCCGGGATGGGGTGTCCCGCCGTCGAGCCTCACGATGGCGCTGGGCGACGGCCACGCCACCGGCAAGAAGGCGTTCGCCCCCGGGTCGAAGCTCGCGCCCACGGCCACCCCACGCCCGTTGACGCCCTGTGCGTGCCCGAACGAGACCCCACCCGGCAGGTTCGGGAGGAGGGTGAACCCCCGGCCCGCGGTCCACAGGTAGCCGACCGGCGCGGTGTTGCCGTGCGGGTCGATCCAGCCGGCGACGATCCCGGCATCCGTGATCGCGAGCCCGCTCACGTTGGCGTTCGGGACGTCGTCGCCCACGATCCCGAGATCCCGATAGCCCCGCCCGAACCGCCAGACGAAGGCGTGGAGCCAACCGATGTCGGCGCGGCAGTACGTGCCCGCCACGTCGCCACGCGCGTTGATCGCCGAGGCTTCGTTCTCCGAACAGCTCGGGATCTCGGCGCGGAGGTCGATCCTGCCGGTCGCTTCGGACCAGTACCAGCCGTGGCCGACGCCCTCGTCGTCGACTCCGCGGCCGACCACGTCGCCCTTGTCGTTGAAGTCCACCGGCAGCGCCCCGTCGAGCCCGGGGCCCCGGGGGATGGCGAGCGGCACGATCTCGCCGGCGGCGGTCCAGATGACCGGCGTCACGACGCCGGTCGCCGATGTGCTCGTGCCGAGGATCTTCCCGGAGTTGAGGATCCGCACCGCCGTGCTCTGGAGGTCCCCGGGAAGGGTGCCGAGCTCGGCCATGCCGGTGGAGGCGGTCCAGCGAAAGGCGCGCGAGAGGCCGGCGGCGGTCTGCGACACGCCGACCACGACACCCTGATCGTTCACGTCGTGGGCGAAGCTCGCCGCCCCGCCGAGGGTGCCCAGGTCGGTGCCTCGGCCGGTCAACTGGGCGACGACGACTTCCGGCGTCGAGCCCGTGTCGGCGGCGTCGGCGGCGGGCGCGGTCGCCTCCCCGCAGCCCAGGGCGGCGAGGGCGAGCACCGCGGGCCAGGCACGGTACGCGGCGGGACCAGCGATGGAGCGGCGGGGCATCGGCGTCGGGATCACGCCGGCCACCCCGCGGGCCGCTCGTCCAGGAGCAGCACGATGGGCGCCAGGAGCTCGCTCGCGAGGAAGGTGGAATCGAGCGGCATCACCCGGTCCCGGTCGTCCCGCGTGATCCCGATCCAGCAGCGGAGGTTGAGCCGCAGGACCGGCTGATCCAGCAGGACCGGGGGGATCTCCCGCCGCGGGCTCCCCGGCAGTCCCTCGCCGATCTCCGCCAACACCCGGCCCGAGACGTAGAGGGGGGTGTCGTGGAGCTCCCGCAACAGTCGGTAGGTCAGAGTCGTGGACTCGCCGCCACTGGTCATCACCCCGAACTGCTGGTCGCCGAAGCGGCCGGGACGGGGGAAGATGGCGAGGCCGTAGCCGTAGTCGTCGACGTTCTCGCGGGCGACCGCGAGCGTCTCCCGGAGGAGATCCCGGACCACGGCGAGGTGGGGGGGACGGTGGTGGGCGCTCATGCCGGGCGGTGGATGCAGGAGTCGGGCCGCGGCCCGCAGCGCCCCGCCGACGGCGCCGGCCCTCCGGTCAGTGGACCGGGCCGATCCCGGCGGCGTTCAGATGGAAACGGGGGATCTCGGCGGCGAAGCGCGCCCCGTCATCGCGGCGGAAGAAGTACTGCCCCTCCATGTGCCCCTCCGGCGACTTGAGCACGCAGAAGCTCTGGTACTCGTGGACCATTCCGGGCCGGAGGGTGGGCTGCTGGCCCACCACCCCCTCGCCCTGCACCTCGGTCTGCTCCCCGATCGAGTCGGCGATGAGCCAGCGCCGGGCGAGGAGCTGCACCGTGTGGCGGCTCACGTTCTCGATCCGGACATGGTAGGCGAACACGTAGCGCCCCAGGTCGGGACGGGATTCCGACGCCAGGTACGACGGTTTCACCGTGACCCGGATTCCCTGCGTCATCCGGTAGTAGAACGCTCGCGACGTCATACCTCGATCACCACGGCCACCTCAGGTTGGTCCGGCGCCGCCGTCGGCGGGCTCGCTCGCCGGCATGACCGACGGCGCGGCGCATCGTCCGCACTCGAGTTCCCGGCCGAGTCGACTCGCCCGGCCCGCGGCGGTGAGCACCCAGGGGCGCACCTCCCAGGGCGGATCGTGCCGCACGTGCCGGGCGTGGCCGCAGTCGAGCTCGGCCACCCACGCCCCGTCATCGTCTTGATGAAAATCGACGATCCGCCGTCGCATCGCCCACCGGGCCGCGGAACCGCCCCGCGCGGTCCGTCCTCCCATCCATAATACGTCGCCGATCAAGTGCCGGACGCCCGTCCGTCCGGCGGTGGCTCGGGCACCCGGAGTGTCACGCCCACCCGGGTCCCCCGCCCCACCTCGCTCTCCACCTCGATCCGCCCGCCCCAACTCTCCACCAGCCGCCGCACGATGGCGAGCCCCAGCCCCGAGCCGCTCGTGGTGGTGGAGAACCGGGGCTCGAAGATCCGGGGGAGCTGCTCGGCCGGGATGCCGCAGCCGTCGTCCGAGACGGCGAACCGACCCGGCCCCGCGGTGATGACCACCCTGCCGGCCCCGGCGTTGCGCGCGTTCTCGAGCAGGTTGACCAGGACCTCCTTCACCTCGTCCTTCCGGGCGAGCCCCACCGCCGCGCCCTCGACCTCGAGCCGCAGGTCGGCGCCCTCGTTCCCCAGCCGGTAGAGCTCCACGACTTCCCGGGCGGTGGCGCCCAGGTCCACCGCGTCGAGCGGGAGCTGCTCCGAGGTCGGGGCGGCGAACCGGCTGAACGCCCGGGCGATGGTGTCGAGCCGGTCGATTTCCCCCAGGATCCGCTCGGCGGTGTCTTCCAGCGTCCGGTCGAACCCCGGCCGGCGGTCGCGGTAGGCGCGGCGGAGGTGCTGGATGCCGAGCCGGACGGGGGTGAGGGGATTCTTGATCTCGTGCGCCACCTGGCGCGCCATCTCCCCCCAGGCCAGGACCCGCTCGGCCTGGGTCACGTCGGTGAGGTCGTCCACCGCCAGCACGATGCCGCCGAGCCCGGCGCCGAGCGTGGCGAACTGGAGCCGGACGCGGCGCCCCTGCACCTCGATCTCCTGCACCGCCTCCGCCGCGCCGCCGGCCTCGAGGTACCGGCCCACCGCATCCTTCACTCCCTGCCACTCCGGCCCCAGCCGGGCATCGAAGCGCTCCCCCTCGGGGAGCGCGGTCCCCATGAGCTCCGCCGCGCGCGGGTTGGCGATGAGCACCTTCCCGGCGGCGTCGAGGGCCACGACCCCGGTCGCCACGGTGGCGAGCACGGTGGCGGTGCGGCGCCGCGCCTCCTCCAGCGCCGCCTGGCTGGTCCGGATGTCCGCCGCCATCCGCTCGAACGCGGCGAAGACCGGCTCGAACTCGACCGGCGGGGTGGCGCTCGGCTCCGGCATCGGGTGCCCGCGCCCCAGCTCGAGCGCGGAGCGGCGGAGTTCCGCCACCGGGCGGGAGAGGGCGCGGGCGGCGAGTTGGGCCGCCGCGAGCGCGGCCCCCCCGCCCAGGAGCGTGGCGAGGAGCAGCACGTAGGCCAGGTCGAGCTGTTCCTCGGCCATGAGCCCGCCGTCGGACGGCTGCGGCGTGGCGAGGATGCCGATCCCGCCGGGCGGGCCGAGCCGCACGACCCGGTAGCCGACCCGGAGCGGCAGCTCGCGCCCGGGCCCGTCCCGGGTGACCTCGAGCTCGTCGCCCAGCGCGAGGGTCTGGAACGCGACCGGATCGGCGAATGGGGGCACGACGCCGAGATCCTCGAGGATGGGCGAGCTCGACCCCGCGAGCACGCCGCCGCTGTAGAGCGCGAGGTCGGCGTTGATCCGGCGGCTGAGCTCGCCCAGGCCGTCGTCGACCTGCGCTCCCGGCGCTTGCAGCAGGGAGCCGGCCGAGAGGATCGCATCGCGGAGCGTCTGGGAGACGAGGAAGTCCCGCCCCCGCTCGGCTTCGTCGTCGAGCCGGGCGAAGCTCCACCCGGCGAAGCCCGCCGCCGGGACCACGAAGAACATCGCCAGCGCGACGGCGAGCCGGATCCGGAACGAGCGGGCGGCTCGGCGCCAGCGGAGCCGCGCGGCGCGCTCGCCGGCGAGCCCTTCCGCCAGGAACCAGAGCGCCGCCAGCACGGCGACGTCGAGCAGCACCACCAGCGCGCCCCGCACCAGCACCGGCACCGGTCCCCGGAGGTCGATGGTCGCGTGGACGTGGCGCACCCCGCCCGGCAGGGCGAGCGCCCGGTCGAGCCGGATGGACCATCCCTCACGCCGCCAGCGCGACGGTCCCTCGACCCGCGTCTCGCCCGCGCCGGGCGGGGAGAGGGCGATCTCGTAGAGCGCCGAGCCGTCCGGCTCGCCCTCGAGGAGCCGGGAGAGGCGGTCGGGGGCGACGAGCTCGCTCCGGGGCCCCACCGCGGCGGTGAGCACCGCGCCGGGCCCGAGCCGGCGGAGGAGGAGATAGTGGATCCCGGGCACCCGCTGCAGCGTCGCCACGCTGCGCTCCCGGGTCGAGTCGAGGCCGGCCACGAGGGCGGAGACCAGCGGCGTCGGGAGGTCGAGCGAGTCCAGCGAGAGCTCGACCCGCGGCCTGGCGTCGGTGCCCCAGACCGCGAGCCGGGCGGGATAGTCCTCGGCTCCGATGGCGGAGCGCCGCCAGAGGGCGTAGAGCTCGGTCGGGGTGGTCGGCGGCCGGGCGTCGGCGATCTGGGCGCCGAATCGCTCCAGCAGGGCCACGGCGAGCGGATCGGGCTCGTTCCCCAGCCGCGCCACGTCGCGGGCCGCCACGTCGCGCCGCCCCTCGAGCACCGCGCCCCAGGTGACCAGCGCGGCGGCGCTCCCGGTCACCAACGCGATGCCGATCACCGCGAACCGGCGGCGGGTCGGCAGGGTCACCAGGACCAGCGCCGGCGTCCAGAGGAAGGTATACCAGTTGGGCCATCCGCCGCGCGGGCTCCAGATGAAGAGCCCGATCACCGTGGCCGCGAGCGCGATTCCCGCGCCGACCCAACCGGGCCAGACCCGCTCCGGCGCCGGCGACCGCCCCCGGAAGAGCGCGGCGGCGAGGACGATCACCGCGGCCACGGTGAGCGCGAGCGCGAGCTGCCAGGTGAGCCAGAGGCCGGTCGGCACCCCGTCCGCCGGCGGCGTGATGCCGCGTCCCACTTCCCGGACCAGGTAGGGCGCCGTGAAGAGGAGCCCCGCGCCGGCGAGGACGCCGGCCCAATGCCGGGGGGGCCGGAGTCGCCAGAGCGAGACCGCGGCCAGGGTGGCGAGCGCGCCGGTCAGCACCAGCACGCCGACCGAGCTGGAGAGCGGCCCGAGGACGGGGCGGTAGAAGGTGGCGGGTGAGAAGAAGGAGCCGAGCCCGAGGGCGTGGCCGATCGGGCTCCGGATCGCCGTGTAGAGCAGCACCAGGAGGAGCGCGTACCGCTCGACGGGACGACCGGCGGCGACCAGCCCCGCCACCACCAGGAGCACCGTCGCCCAGGCGACCGCGCCGCTGCCGCGCCGGAGGGCGAGCGCCCGCGCCTCTCCCTGCTCCGGCGGGAGCGGCTGCACGCTGAAGAGGGTGCGGGAGCCGGCGGCGTCGCCGTAGTCGAAGACGTCGGGCCGGTCGGGGGCCGAGTCGGCGTGATAGACCCTCAGCCCCACACCGGTCTGGGCGCGGAAGCGCTCGGCCAGGCTCCGCGCCCGATCGGGGACCACCGGATCGGCCCAGACGAGCGCGCTCGCCACCGCGACGCGCCCCGCCGGCAGGTGGCGGCGGGTCTCGAGGACGACATAATATCCGGTGATCCGCGCGTCGATCGAGTCGCCGACCGGCGAGGGGCGGATCCGGTGGCGGCCGGCCCAGGCCCAGGGCACGCCGTTCCGCTCGAGGATCGCGACCCCCAGCTCGGGACCGCCTCCCGGCATCGCGCGGGTGAGCGTCTCGAAAGCGGCCGCGCGGCTCCCTTCGCTCGCCAGCGCCGCGACGCGGACCAGCCGGTCGGCCCGCTCGAGCGTGGCCCGCAGCTCCTTGGCGACACGGGCGGAGTCGGCGGCGAGCCCGCGCTGCCGGCGGTCGGGCCAGTCGTGCTCGATCTGGTGGAGCTCGAGCTGCACGGCCGCGGCGCTGGCGGCGAGGAGGAGGGCGAGCCCCACCACGGCGCGCCGGCCCCAGCTCTCGAGCGGCCGGAGCGCCCAATAGGCCGCGGCGGCGCCGAGCCCCAGGCCGGCGACCCACGGCGCGGCCGGCGCATGGAGCCACTCGGCGCCCGCGGCCACCACCGCGGCGACCGCCGCCGACCACCAACGCGAGCGATGACTCACTCAGGACCCTGGCGTCTGAAGGAAATGCTGCCGGCCGAGGTGCGCGAACGGCTGGCGCGGCGGCCGACCCTGCTCGTGCCGGTGGGCACCACCGAGCAGCACGGCCCCCACCTCCCGCTGGGCGCCGACACCATCATCGTCGAGCGCCTGACCGACGACCTCTCGGCCCGGCTCGGCGTGGTCCGGGCGCCCACCCTCGAGTACGGCGTGAACGCGTTCGATGCCCCGGTCTTCCCCGGCAGCGCCACGCTCAAGCGCAAGACGCTCCACCGACTCATGAACGAACTTATCGACTCCTGGGAGACGGGGGCAGGCGTACGGGACTTCCTCGTCCTCACCGCCCAGGGCCACGAGCCACACCAGGAGGCGCTCGCCACGATCCGGGTGAACGAGGCCCGGCTCCGGGTGGTCGACGTCTTCGCGATGGACTTCGGCGACCTGCTCAGCTATCCCGACGGTCCGGTCCACGGGGGCGAGCTCGACACCTCGCTCCTGCTCCACCTCGCGCCGGACCTGGTCCGGCTCGAGTCCCCGCCCGAGGCGCCCGAGGCGGTGGCGGCGCGCGGGAGGCGCGGGCGGCGGGCC
>DATLZT010000159.1:0-8510 GCA_035573835.1 Gemmatimonadales bacterium | reverse complement strand
CTGCATCGCCGCGAGCATCGTGGTGACCAACGGGATCCGGCTCGGGCCCCGACCGCCCCGGCGCGCCGCGGTCGCGAGCGACCTCCCGGATGCCCGCTGGGTCGGCGAGCGCCGCAGGGGTCGGGTCGCTCGAGCTTCGAGCTCAGCCGACCAGTCGCGCGAGCTCGGCCGGCGCCAGGACGCCGCAGTCGGTGATGAAGCCGGTGACCAGCTCGGCCGGCGTCACGTCGAACGCGGGGTTCCAGGCCGCCGCGACCTCGCCGAGGGCCCGCCAGCCGGCCGGATCGAGCAACTCGTCGCGCCCGCGCTCCTCGATCGGGATGGCCGCGCCGCTGGCCGCCGCCGGATCGAGGGTCGACCTGGGCAGGGCGACGTAGAACGGCACGCCATGCGCCCGCGCGGCCAGCGCCAGCGCATAGGTCCCCACCTTGTTGGCCACGTCGCCGTTCATGGCCACCCGGTCGGCGCCGACGATGACGCAGCTCACGTCTCCCCGCGCCAGCCGGCTCGCGGCGGCCGCGTCGGCGATCAAGGTACACGGGATGCCGGCGCGGGCCAGCTCCCACATGGTAAGCCGACTACCCTGCAGCACCGGCCGGGTCTCGCCGACGATCACCCGAACCCGACGCCCGGCGGCGTGGGCCAGGTAGATCGGGGCGAGCGCGGTCCCGATCCCCCCGGTGGCCAGCGCGCCCGCGTTGCAGTGGGTGTGCACCACCGCCCCGTCGGGGACGAGCGCCGCGCCGACCCGCCCGAGCCGGTGGCACATCTCCCGGTCCTCGGCCCAGATCGCGTCGGCCTCGGCGATCAGCGCGGCCCGGATCGCCGCGCCGTCCCCCGGGGTGCGTGCCGCGCGCCGCGCGGTCCGTTCCAGCGCCCAGGCGAGGTTCACCGCCGTGGGGCGGGTGGCGCGGAGACGCTCGCAGGCCCGCCGCACGGCGTCCATCGCCTCGGCCCGCGGCTCGTCGCCGCGCAGCGCTTGCACCACCCCCATCGCCGCCACGATGCCGATGAGCGGCGCCCCCCGCACCCTGAGGCGCTCGATCGCTTCCGCCACCTGCTCCACCGTCGCGAGCTCGAGGTGGCGCTCCTCGCGCGGGAGGGCGCTCTGGTCGAGGATCCGGACCCGATGCCCGCTGGCCCAGGCAAGATGACGGAGCTCCATGCGGGGAAAATAGGCGCCCCCCCGGCGCCGGGGAGGCGGAGGGGGCCGGGCGGTCCACGTCGGGGCGGGCTACGCGCCGGACGGGTCCGCCACGACCGAGCGCATCAGCGCCTCGAAGACGTCCGGGCGCCACCAGGAGCGGCAGGCGCGCATCTGCTCCAGCGCGGCCTCGCGGCTCATCGCGGGACGGTAGCTGCGGGTGGTGGTCAGGGCATCGTACACGTCGACGATGCCGATGATCTGGGCCCCGAGCGGGATCTCGTCGCCCCGGAGCCGATCGGGATAGCCGCTGCCGTCGTACTTCTCGTGGTGCCAGCGGATGATCGGCTTGATGTCCCAGGGGAACTCCACCCCGGCCAGGAGCTCGATCCCCCAGACGGGGTGCATCTGCATGGTCTCGAGCTCCTCGCGGGTGAGCGGCCCGGGCTTGTTCAGGATCTCGTGAGGCACGCGCACCTTCCCGACGTCGTGCAGGTAGGCGCCCAGGCGGATGGTGCGCTGCTCCTGTTCGTCCAGCCCGAGTGCCCGGGCCACCTGGAGGGCGTAGGCGGCCACCCGCTCGCAGTGCCCGTGGGTGTACCCGTCGGCGGACTCGATCGACTGGCCCCACTCCCGCACCACGGTGAGGTAGGTCTCCTCGAGCCGCGCCATCTTGGCCGCGACGTCGACCGTGTCCACCCGGGCGTCGAGGCGGCGGAAGAGCCGGTGCGCCCGGTTGAGGAGCTGGAGCGCGTCCTGGTTCCGGCCCATCCCCTGGTAGAGCCGGGCGAGCTCGCGGGCGGCCTCGGCTTCGCTCAGGATCGACCCGGTCTCGACGGCGAGCTCGAGCGCCGCGCGCAGCCGCGATTCGGCCAGGGTGGCGTGCCCGGTCTCCCGATAGACCACCCCGAGCACCCGGTAGACATCCGCCTTGTCGAGACGGGCCCCCAGCTGGTCGAAGACCGAGAGCGCCGTCTCCGCCTGCATCCGGGCCCGCTCGTAGTCTTCCCGCGCCAAGTGGACCTCGGCGTGGTTCAGCAGGCACAGCCCCCTGAGGTGCAATTCGCCCAGACGCTCGGCCGCCGCCAGGCTCAGCGTGAAGTAACGATCCGCCTCCTCCCAGAGCCCGCGGTCGGCGCTCACCATCCCGAGGTTGTGATAGGCGATGGCGAGCCCCTTCTCGTCGCCCGCGGCGCGATAGGCCTCCAGGGAGCGCCGGTAGTGGGCCAGCGCCGCGGCGAGATCCCCCTGGATGTTGGCCAGGATCCCGAGGTTCTGCTCCACCCGGGCACCGAGCGACGGGTCATGCCCGCCGAGCTCGAGCGCCCGCCGGTAGGTCCGGCGGGCGGCGTCGATCGCGCCGGTCTCGAACTCGAAGCCGGCCAGCGTGTTGAGGGCCTCGGCGCCGAGCACGTCATCGCCCAGCTCGCGGGCCAGCGCGAAGCTGCGCTCACAAAGCTCGCGCGCGTCGGCGGCCTCGCCCCGATGGTGATGCAGCACGCTGAGCCGCCGGAGCGCCTCCGCCACCACGGCGCGGGATCGGCTGCGCTCCCCTTCGGCGATCGCGGTCCGGTACTGCTCGATCGCCGCGGCGACGGCGCCGGCGCGCTCGCTCTTCCGGGCCCGGTCGAGCCAGACCGCGGCGCGGCAGGCCTCCGCCGCGGCCGGCCGGCGGGAGACGCCTGGGGGAAGCGCCGCGAGCTGGGTCATTGCCTCACCACGCCACGGCGTAGCGGGAGAAGTGCTCCAGCTCGGCCGAGACCCGTCGCTGGAACGGGTTGTCGATCGACCGCAGCAGCGCGATCAGGTCCAGGCTCTCGGTGATGTACGCGATCCGCTTGGGGAGCAGGATCCCGGCGCCCTGGCAATGGGCGTAGGACAAGGAGAGCCGCGCCGGCCGGCCGGGCGCGAACTCGAGCCCATGGGGCGAGAGGCGCACCGAGCTCACCCGGTCGGACGGCAGCTCGGCCGTGATCGCGACCGGCCGGTCGAGCGCCCCGGGGGGCACCGTGAGCACGTGCGGCCCCACGCTGAGGACGCCCCCGGCCGGGCCGATCACCCGCTCCACCCGGGCGTAGGGCAACGGGGTGCACTGGAGCAGGAGTCGGCTCAGGTCCAGATCGATCGGACCGATCGAGATGGCCTGTGGCGTGGCGTCCGCGGCGGGAGCCTCCGGCGGCTCCGTCGGCGCCGAGGCGGTACGACACCCGGCGACCGCGACGAGTCCCAAGACGACCAGGCCGACGAACCGAAACCGGCGAAGGAGGACGTTCACGGCAGACCTCAGGTGCGAAGGATTGAAGGTTCGGGATCGGGAGACCCATCCCGACGATACCTGGATGCAACCGTCGCACCAGACTGCGATTGCAGCGCCTAAGTACACGACAGCTAGTAGTTACACTAGGAATGCATCCAGCTTGTTTTGAAGGTCGTAGACCCAGGATAGGTTCGCTCAACAGTCAACACTTCATACAACGACCAATTCCTGACACTCCGGTTCAGGCCCCGAGTCGATGCGGAAGTGTGAGCCGGATCGCAGAGCCCCTGCCACACCCGCTGTGGCGCTGTAGATTCGTCGCAGCATTTCCCGGTTCGCCGGGCCGACCGTTCCCTTCAACCCATGAGCCCATGACCTACACGACGCTGCTCTTCGACGTGCGGGACGGAATCGCGTTCGTGACGATCAACCGCCCCGACAAGCTCAATGCCCTCAACGACGCGGTGATCGGGGAGCTTGATCGGGCAGTCGGCCGGATCGGCGACGACCCCGTCATCCGTGGGGCGATCGTCACCGGCGCCGGCCCGAAGGCGTTCGTGGCGGGGGCCGACATCGCCGAGCTCGCCGCCCAGGGCCCCTTCGACGGGAAGGCCCGGGCGATGCGGGGTCAGGCGGTCTTCCGCCGGCTGGAGCGCTGTGGGAAGCCGGTGATCGCGGCGGTGAACGGCTTCGCCCTCGGCGGCGGCTGCGAGCTGGCGATGGCCTGCCATCTCCGGGTGGCGAGCGAGAACGCCAAGTTCGGGCAGCCCGAAGTGAAGCTGGGCATCGGTCCGGGCTATGGCGGGACCATCCGCCTGCCTCGGCTCGTCGGGAAGGGACGGGCCCTCGACCTCCTGCTCACCGGGCGGATGATCGACGCCGAGGAGGCGCTCCGGATCGGGCTGGTGAACCGGGTGGTGCCGGCGGATCGACTCCTCGCCGAGGCCGAGGCGTTGCTCCGGGGCATCCTGGACAACGGCCCGCTCGCCGTTCGACTCGTGCTCGAGGCGGTGGACGAGGGACTGGAGCTCACGCTGGACGAGGGACTCTTGCTTGAGGCCAACCACTTCGGGCTGCTCGCCTCGACCGAGGACATGCGGGAGGGGATGACCGCGTTCCTGGAGAAGCGTCCGGCCCGGTTCCGGGGCCGGTAGCGAGCCCCGTCACAGAGCCCCAAGTCTTTACGACAGGCCAGCTTGCGGCACTCGAATTTTGCCGGTCGACCGGCTAGATTTAGGTGATGCCCAGGACCCCCGCCGCCCTCGTCGCAACCGCGCTCTTCCTCGCCGGGTGCTCCGAGCGGGAGCGTCTGGTCTTCGAGGAGCCGGGGGGCGGCGGGAGTGGCGGTGGCGACCGGGACCCCCCGGTGACCACGATCGAGTCGCCGGCGCAGGACACGACGGTCTCCGAGGCGTCGGGGTCGGTGTTCGTCACCGGGCGGGTCACCGACGCGGGGGGTCTCGACACCGTCTACTTCGACATTGCCGGCGGGGCGACCCGATTCACGCCGCTGGTGGGCGGCGGCGACGACACGGTGCGTTTCGCGCTGCCGATCACGACCGACGACCAGTCGGGCCAGACGATCGACGTCTCGATCTACGGTGTCGACATGGCCGGGAATCGCGGCTCGGCGGTGTCCCGGCGGCTGATCGTGCAGTAGTGCGGCTCACCCGGCTGGCGGTCCGCGGCTTCCGCAATCTCGCGGACACGGAATTGACGCCGCCGCCGTCCGGCGTGGTCTTCCTTGGCTCCAACGCGCAGGGCAAGACCAGCCTGCTCGAGGCGATCTACTATCCCGTCCTCTTCCGCTCGCTGCGGGGAGCCCCTGACCAGGAGCTGGTCCGGTTTGGCGGGGGCGGCTTCCGGATCGAGGCGGGGTTCCGGACGGAGCCGAGGGCCCGCACCGTGAGTGCCAGCTACCTGGTGGGCACCCGTCAGAAGCGGATCTCGATCGACGGTGCCGAGCCGTCCCGGTTGGCGGAAGCGGTCGGGGGCTGGCTGGCGGTGGTCTTCCTCCCCTCGGACGTCGGTCTCGCGTCGGGGGGCTCGGCGGAGCGGCGCTCGTACCTCGACCGGATGCTTTCCCTGGCCGACCCCGCCTACCTCGGCGCGCTCGCCCGGTACCGCGCGGCGTTGGCGCAGCGGAACGCGGCGCTTCGTCAGGGGCGGCCCGAGCTGGCGGCGGTGTTCGACCGCCCCCTCGCCGAGGCGGGGGCGCGGGTGGTGGCGGCGCGGCTTCGCTGGCTGGAAGAGGCGTCGGCGCGGTTCGCCGTCGAGTTCGCCGCGATGGGGGAAGCCGAGCCGGCGGGGCTCGCGTATCGCGGGGCCGCCGAGTTGGCCGAGCCCGCCGCCTGGCCGGAGGCGCTGGCGAGCTCGGCGCCGCGGGACCGCGCCCGGGGTGCCACGACCATCGGGCCGCATCGCGACGACCTGACGCTCACGCTGGGGGACCGTCCCGTCCGGGCGTTCGGCTCCACCGGTCAGGTGCGGAGCGCCGCGGTGGCGCTCAAGCTGCTCGAGCTCTGGACGCTGGCGCGGGCGCGGGGGGAGGAGCCGGCGCTGCTGCTCGACGACGTCTTCGCCGAGTTGGACGCCGAGCGCCAGCGGCGGCTGGCGGCGCGGGTGCGCGACGGCGGCGTCCGCCAGGTGTTCCTCACCGCGCCGCGGCTGGACGAGGTGCCGGCGGATTTGGGGCTGCCGGTCTGGGAAGTGGCGGCGGGCCGCGTCCGCCCCGGCGACTGACCGCCGCGGTGTCGCCGGGAGGCAGGGGGACCATGTCGGAACGTCGCCGTCCCGTCTCGTTGGCGGAGGCGCTCGAGAGCTACCTCCGCCAGTCGGGGTTCAAGAAGCGGCTGGAGCAGGCCGGCGTGGTGGAGGAGTGGCCGCGCCTGGTGGGGCCGCAGATCGCGGCGGTGACGAGCCCCGAGTCGGTGACGCCGGACGGGGTGCTGCGGGTCCGGGTGGCGACCGCCGCGTGGGCCACCGAGCTGAGCCTGATGACGCCGAAGATCCTGGCGTTGCTCAACGGCGGACGCGCGGGGCGCATCAGGGAAATCCGCTGGCTGCCCGGCCGCTAGGCCGGCGCCGGCCTCAATGTCGAGGGACCATGGCCAAGGAACAGAACGGCACGAACGGCAAGTCGCAGTACGGCGCGGACTCGATCCAGGTCCTCAAGGGGCTGGAGGCGGTCCGCAAGCGCCCCGGCATGTACATCGGGTCGACGGCCGAGAACGGCCTGCACCACCTCGTCTACGAGGTGGTGGACAACTCGATCGACGAGGCGCTGGCCGGGTTCTGCGACACCATCGGCGTCACCATCCATCCCGACAACTCGATCACGGTGGCGGACAACGGCCGGGGCATCCCGGTCGACATCCACCCGACCGAGAAGATCCCGGGCGTGGAGCTGGCGCTCACCGTGCTGCACGCCGGCGGCAAGTTCGACAAGAGCACCTACAAGGTGTCGGGCGGCCTCCACGGCGTGGGCGTCTCGGTGGTGAACGCGCTGTCGGAGCGGCTCGAGGTGATCGTCGACCGGGACGGCAAGCGGCACCACATGGCGTTCGTCCGGGGCCAGACGGTCAAGAAGCTGAGCGTGCTGGGCAAGGCGCGGGGCACCGGGACCACGGTCCGGTTCAAGCCGGACCCGGAGATCTTCTCGGTCCTCGAGTTCAACTACACCACCCTGGCCGACCGGCTCCGCCAGCTCGCCTACCTGAACAAGGGGGTGACGATCACCCTCCGGGACGAGCGCGCCGACCCGCCCAAGGAGGAGACCTTCTACGCCAAGGGCGGCCTGGTGCAGTTCGTCGAGTGGCTGAACCGGCACAAGAAGGTGCTCCACCCCAAGCCGATCGCCTTCAGCGCGGTGAAGGACGAGGTCGAGGTGGACCTGGCCCTGCAGTACGAGGACGGGTACAACGAGAACACCTTCACCTTCGTGAACAACATCAACACCCACGAAGGGGGAACCCACCTCACGGGGTTCCGGGCCGCCCTCACCCGGACGATCAACGACATCGCCCGGAAGCGGGACTTCCTGAAGAAGGAGAACTTCACCCTCTCCGGCGAGGACATCCGGGAGGGGCTCACCTGCGTGCTCCACGTGAAGGTGAAGGAGCCGCAGTTCGAGGGGCAGACCAAGACCAAGCTGGGCAACTCCGAGGTCGAGGGGATCGTCAAGGCGGTGGTGAACGAGCACCTCTCGACCTACCTGGAGGAGCACCCGCCGGTCGCCCGGGCCATCATCGAGAAGGCGGTCAGCGCCGCCCGGGCCCGGGAGGCGGCCCGCAAGGCCCGCGATCTGGTGCGCAAGAAGTCGGGGCTCGAGGCCGGGGTGCTGCCGGGCAAGCTGGCCGACTGTTCCAACAGCGATCCGGCCTTCTGCGAGCTCTTCCTGGTCGAGGGCGACTCGGCGGGCGGCAGCGCCAAGCAGGCCCGCTCCCGCGACTTCCAGGCGATCCTGCCGCTCCGGGGCAAGATCCTCAACGTCGAGCGGGCCCGGATCGACAAGATCCTCAGCAACGAGGAGATCCGCGCCATCATCACGGCGATCGGCACCGGGGTCCGGGAGGACTTCAAGCTGGAGGACGCCCGGTACCACAAGATCATCCTGATGACCGACGCGGACGTCGACGGGGCGCACATCCGGACCCTGCTGCTCACCTTCTTCTTCCGGCAGATGCAGGAGCTGATCGAGGCGGGCTACATCTACATCGCCCAGCCGCCGCTCTACCGGGTGTCGAAGGGGAAGGAGGCGTTCTACGCCTACTCCGACCAGGAGCGGGACGAATACATCCGGCGGCTCTCGAACGGGGACGGCAAGAGCGGCGTCTACGTCCAGCGCTACAAGGGCCTGGGCGAGATGAACCCGGAGCAGCTGCGGGACACCACCATGGACCCGGAGAAGCGGACGATCCTGCGGGTCACCATGGAGGACGCGGTCGAGGCCTCCAACCTCTTCGACAAGCTCATGGGCGACGAGGTCGAGCCGCGGCGGCAGTTCATCGAGCAGAACGCGAAATACGTCTCCAACCTCGACGTGTGAGCCGGCGGGCGCACGGGACGACCGCCGCCCGGTGGCGGCCCCGGTCGGCCGCGCGGCCTGAC
>DATLZT010000158.1:0-14988 GCA_035573835.1 Gemmatimonadales bacterium | reverse complement strand
CGCCGGCGCGGGCGGCAGCGCGGCCACCGCCCGACGCTCCCGCCACCAGCGCCCTCCGGTGAGTCCCGCGGCGAGCGCGAGCACCAGGAGCGCCATGGCCGGCGTGGTGCGGCGCACGAGCCCGGCGAATCCCGCCGGCCGGGTCCGCACCAGCCGGGCCGCCTGGGCGGCGACGCCCAGGCCGAGGAGCAGCACCGCCGCCGGGTGGAGCTTCTGGCGCACGACGAGGAGCAGGAGCGCGGTGAGGCCGGTCCAGCCGAGCAGCAGCACCGTCATCGGCACCGCCGGCCAACCGGGCCGCCAGCGGGCCAGCAAGGCGAGCCCGAGGCCGGCCGGCAGGAACAACGCCAGGTACGCGGTCGGCGCGAGCCACCAGACATCGGGGCTCCGGTTGAGGAACTCGTGCAGGGCGAACTTCCGCACCGCGAGGATGCCGCACTCCAACAGCCCCACCGCGAGCGCGAGCCACACGGTGGCGCCGAGCACCGAGACGGTTCGCATCGCCGGCCGGCTCACGGCGCCCCCCACGAGAGCCCGCTCCCCACGAGCGTACGCGCGAGCCGCTCCCGGAATCCGCTGACCAGCCGGGTGAGCGCCGGATCGCCGGCGAGGTTCCGCCGTTCGCCCGGGTCATGCCGCAGGTCGTACAGCTCGGCCTCCCCCGACTCGATCTCGATGTAATGCCACTCGGCCGTGGTGAGCGAGGCCACCGAGCCCCGCCCGGTGGGCCAGGCCTTGGGCACCCCGTTCCGCCGTCCCACCTCCGACAGGACCGGACCGGCGGCGAGGGAGTCGAACAGGGAGCGCCCCGGAAATGGCGTGCTCCCGATCCCGACCAGCTCGCCTACCGTGACCGGCACCTGGTCGAGGCCCACCGGCCAGCCGGCGCGGAGCCCGCCGGGCACCCGCCCGGGGAAGCGCACGATGAGCGGGACGTGGGTCTGGTTCCGGTAGAGACTGTGCCCGTGGTAGAGCAGCCCGTGCTCCCCCCAGCTCTCCCCGTGGTCGGAGGTGACGACGACGAGGGTGCGGTCCAGGATCCCGCGCCGGTCGAGCTCGGCGAAGAGCCGCTCGAGCTGGCTGTCCAGGTAGAGCAGCGATTCGTCGTACTCGTCCACCATCCGCCGGAGGGCGTCCGGCGGCGGGAGCTTGCGCTCGGCGGTGAGCGCGCCGATGTCCACCTCGCCCCGACGGCGGCGGCGCGGGTCGCCCGAGAAGCGGCCGGCGAATCCCGGCGGCGGAACCAGCGGGGCGTGCACGTCGAAGTAGTTCACGAACGCGAAGAAGGGGCGCTCCCCGATGCCGTCGATCCACTCGAGCAGGTCGCGGTTCAGGTCCTCGGCTCGTTTCCGGCCCGGAACGTCGTCCAGGCCGAATCGCGGCAGCCATTCGTAGGCCAGCCGCCGGCCCAGGACGGTGCGGGCCACGGCGTCGCCGGGCTTCCCGTAGAAGTCCTCGTAGCGGATGAACCCGCGGTCGAGCCCGGTCTGGCGGCCGCACCAGAAGGTGTTGGCCACGAACCCGCCGGTGGCGTACCCGGCACCGCGCAGGACCTCGGCCAGGGTGGGGAACCGGTCGTCGAGATACGGGCGGCGCATGATCCCGGCCCGGTGCTCGTGGAGCAGGCGGCCCGTCATGAGGGTCGCATGGGCCGGGAGGGTCCATGAGCTCGTGGCGCTGGCGTTCTCGAAGAGGGTCCCCTCGCGCGCGAACCGATCCAGCGTGGGCGTGGTCGGCCGTCGATAGCCGTAAGCCGAGAGATGGTCGGCGCGCTGGGTGTCGATCACCAGGAGCAGCACGTTCGGGCGGTCGTTCCCGGTCGGGAGCGCGGCGAGGGCCCGGCGCTCGGTCCACCACCGCGCCCCGAGCGTGAGTCCGGCGAACGCCGCCACGGTGCCGAGCAGATGGGGCACGGTACGGAGCATGATGGGGCGCCAGGCGTCACCCCGACGGCGCCAGAGCCGGCACGCCACCGAGGCGATCCCGGCGGCCAGCACCGCCGCGGCAGTCCCGGAGAGTATCTGCCCCTGCAGGCTGCCGGCGAGGTACGCCCCGAGGAGCGCCAGTCCGCTCACCAGCGCCGTCTCCCACCATCCCCGGCGCCAGACCCGGGCCGCCCCGTCCACCAGCAGTCCGAGGGCGCCAAACGCCGCGGCATAGACCAGGGGCGCCACCCAGAGGACATGAGCCGAGTTGCCCGTGCGCCACGACAGGGCCCCGGGGACCAGCGCGAGGAGCATGAACTGCCCGGCCTCGACGAACCCGTAGGCAAGCCCCAACCACGTGCCCAGGCGCCCGTGCAGGAGCCACGGAGTTGCGGGACCGGGGTCCCCGGAACGGGACCCGACGGGGGCCGATTCGACCGACGTGATCGTCATGAGGATGAGTCGGCGAGGATCCGGAAGACGGAGTCCGCCGGTTCCTTCTCGAGTAGCCGGTGCAGGGCGCTCCGCATCAGGTCGAGCGTGGCGCGGTGCTCCGCGAGCGAGGCCAGGTTGCGGCTCTCGCCGGAGTCGGCCCGGACGTCGTAGAGCTCCTCGGCACCGTCGGCTCGCAGGACGTAGTGGTATCGGTCCGCGAAGATGGACCACATCGCGCCGGCGTCCCCGTCGCCACCGTCCGGGTCCGGCGGGGACGCGGAGAGCTCGGCCATCAACGCCTCGGTGGGGTGCCGCCTCGCGCTCCAGAACCGGCTGAGCGACCGCCCCGGCAGCGTCGCCCCGGCTCCCGTGAGCTCCAGCACCGTCGCGGGGAGGTCGCGCAGGGTCACCCGTGCGACGACCCGGACGCCCCCGGGAACCCGCCCGGGGAGACGCAGGAGGAGCGGCACCCGGAGGACCGGGCGGTACAGCGAGTTCCCGTGCCCGGTCATCCCATGCTCGCCGAACAGTTCGCCGTGGTCGGAGGCCACGATGACCAGGGTATTCCGGAGCACGCCCCGCCGCTCCAACTCCGCGAAGAGCGCGCCGAGCTCCCGATCGATCGACCGGATCGCCGCGTCGTACTCCCCGCGGAGCGGCACCGAATCGACGAACCGCGCCTTGAGCTCCGCCGGGGCCAGGTAGGGGCGGTGCGCGTCGAAGTAGTTGACGAACGCGAAGAACGGTCGCCCCTCCTGGCGGTCGAGCCAGTCCAGCAGGCGCCGATTCAGCGCCGCGGCCCCGCGGCGCTCGGTGATCCGCTCCCGGTCGTAGCGTATCCGTCCCGACCGCCGCCACTGGGCGAGGAGCTGCCCCGGCACCGAGTTGCGCACGATCTCGCGAGCGGAGCGCGGGTAGTCGTCGTAGTGGATGAATCCGCGTGCCAGGCCGGACTCGCGGGTGGTATAGTAATGGTTCGCCACGAAGCCCCCGGTGGCGTACCCTCGCCCCGCCAGCACCTCGGCCAGCGTCGGGTAGCGGTCGTCCAGCGGCACCAGCCAGTCGACATCCAATTCGAACGGATACCGGCCGGTGAAGAAGCTGGCATGGGAGGGCAGCGTCCACGGCGCGGTCGACATGGCCCGCTGGAACACGACTCCGTCGGCGAACCAGCGGGCCAGCTCCGGGGTGGTGGGCTTCCGGTACCCATAGAGACTCATGGACGCGGCCCGCACCGTGTCCAGGATGATGAGCAGCACGTTGGGGGCGCCCCCCGGTGCGGTCGGGAGCCGGTCGAGCGCCAGGCGTTCGGCCCAGGCGCCCCCGCCGAGCACCAGGGTGGTGATGGCCACCCACCCGGCGCCACCCCACGGCAGTGCACGCGTGGCCAACCGGCCCAACCAGCCGGGGTCGTCGGGAAGGCCGGCGACCGCCAACCGGGCGAGGCCGACGCCGAGCAGCACCACGGCGGCCCAGTGCAGGCGGCCGTTGGCGAGCAGGACCAGCGCGGACATGAACCACCCGGCGAGGAGCACGGTCGCCGCCCGCCGGAGGTCGAGCCGGACGACACCTACCCGATCGAACGCCAGCATCGCCCCGGCCGCCAAGATCGAGAAGACAGCGTACGACAGCGGGCTTGCCCAGAGCACGTCGTGGCTGGTCCAGGTGAACGTGCCCACGACATGCCGGCGGAAGAGGTGGATCCCGGCCTCGGACAGACCGGCCAGCAGCGCGACCAACGCCGCGAGCGCCATGAGCTCCCCGGGTCGGAGACGCTCATCCGGGCGCCCCACCGCCGGGCCCCTCACGATGCACCCCCCGGACCGGCCCGGTCGCAGACCTCGGTCGGTTCACCCTGCCCGGGCGGAAACACCGATCCGGCGGCCGCCCCGGCCGGACCTCCCCGTCCGGCGGGGATCCCGCGCTTCGGCAGCGCGCCGAGGTCGACCAGCCGTCGCCGCAGGCAGGCCAGGACCGGGATCGCGTCCCGCGTCTCCGCGAGGTTCCTCGCCTCGGCCGGGTCGGTGACCAGGTCGTAGAGCTCCTCGGTCCCGTCGCCATTCAGGATGTAGTGCAGCCGGCCGGCGGCAAGCGATCGCATGTCGCCCCGGGTCACCGGCTCGTGCGGCTCGGTCCGGATGCCGCGGCTGACCGCCGCAAACCTTGGGCTGGTCGGCGCGACGGCCGGGGACCGGTCCCCACCCCACGTCGGCGCCAGGGAGCGGCCCGGGAACCGCCCCGCCTCGACGCCCGCCAGGTCCAGGATCGTCCGCCCCAGGTCGCGGAGGGAGACACCCCCCGCCACGCGCACACCCGCGGGAACCCGTCCCTCGTACCAGATGACCAACGGGACGTGCAGGAGCGGCGCGTAGAGGGCGTTGCCATGCCCGCTCAACCCGTGCTCGCCGAACAGCTCGCCGTGGTCCGACGTGAGGACCACGAGCGTGTGACGCAGCAGCCCCCGGTGCTCAAGCTCGCGGAGGAGGCGGTCCAGCTCCCGGTCGAGCTCCGCCAGCAGGGCGTCGTACTTGTCCTCCTGCGGGGAGCCGGCGTCGAAGCGGCGCAAGGTCTCGGGGCTCGGGCGATACGGCTTGTGGGCGTCGAAATAGTTGAGGAACACGAAGAACGGGCGCGGCGCCCGGTCCACCCAGCGCAGGAACGGTCCCGTCACATCGGCCGCCCGCCGCTCGGCGGTGGCGCGTTTCGCCCGCCGCCACCCCGTCGACCACCGCTCGTACTGCTGGCCCAACTCGCTGCTCAGCCGGAACTGCGTGAAGGTGAGGGGAAAATCCTCGTAATGCGCGAAGCCGCGGGCGAGGCCGGACTCGTAGCCGGTGTACAGCAGGTTGCCGGCGAATCCGGCGGTGGCATAGCCGTGGGCGCGGAAGATCTCCGCCAGGGTGGGGACCCCCGCCTCCAGGGGCTCGAGCCAGTCCGCCGCGAGCTCGTGCGGGTAGCGCCCGGTGAAGATGCTCGCGTGGGACGGCAGGGTCCACGGCGCGGTCGACCAGGCCTGCTCGAACACCACCCCGCGGTCCGCCCAACGCTCGAGGGCCGGCGTGGTGGGACGCTCGTGCCCGTAGAGGCTGAGCCGGTCGGCGCGCACCGTGTCGAGGATGATGAGCAGCACGTTGGGGGCGCCGGGCCGGGCGGGCGGGAGCGTGGCCAAGAGGATCCGCTCCCGCAGGGCGCGGACGGCCGCCGTGGCCGCCGCCGCGAGCGCCAGGACCAGCACCAGGGGCAGGGTGGTGCGGCGGACGAGGAGGAGCAGGGCGGGCGGCCGGCGGCGAACGGCGCGGGCCACCTGCAGCGCGATCCCGAGGGCCAGCAGCGCCAACGCCGCGGGATGCAACCACCGCCCCAGCAAGAACAGGAGCAAGCCCCAGCACCCGGTGGCAGCGCCGACCAGGACCATCCAGTCGAGCCGCCGGCAGGCCGGGAACGCCCCCCCGAGGCAAGCGACGAGCGCGGCCGGGCCGGCAGACAGCGCGAGATAGGCGGCCGGCGCGGCCCAGACCACGAGCCACGGGGTCCAGACGAACTCGCGCAACACGAACTGCCGTGCCAAGGTGATGCCCGCCTCGACCAGCCCCGCCGCGACGGCGAACCACACGGCCGTCGCGAGGAGGTCGGACACCCGCAGGGGGACTGGCCGACGTCCGTCGACGTTCACGGAAACCACCCCTCGTGGCTCGAGGTCGGAAGCGGATCCCCCGCCGGGACCGCCGCCCGGCCAAAGGCGGCCGCCGCCCCCGGGAGAGGATCAGGCGATGTAGCCGAGCCCGCTCAGGCGCTCCCGGACGATCGCTTCGCCTTCGGCCGAGAGCGCGGGCGCCACCACGCCGCCCTGGACCATCGACCGGCCCTGCATCGACGAGGGCACGTCATAGCCGCCCAGCTCGAGCAGCGTCGGCGCGATGTCGAGGAGGCGCGCCCCGGCGACCTCGCCCGTGAGCGAGGAGTTGGAGGCGGCCAGGATGAACGCTCCCCACTGGGCATGGTTGCAGTCGTCGGGCCCGGTGTCGTTCTCCTGCACGTGGAGGCCCGGGTATCCCACCCCGCCGATCGAGCGCCAATAGAGCGCGCCGAAGTGCACGATCAAGTCGGGCGCCACGTTCCGGACCGCCCGGTAGACCTCCTCCGGCTTGTAGACCAGGCTCCCCATCGGGCGGCCCCGGTCGTCGGGGAGGGCCTCGATCCGGGCCTTGATCTCGTCGCGGAAGCCCTCGTAGTCGGCCGGGTCGATCACGCCGTGCGGCTCCCGGCCCTTGACGTTGAAGAAGATCCGGGCGTAGTAGCCGCCCTCGCTCCAGACCTTGGTCTTCTCCCAGTTCACGTCGAGCTGGTCGAACGGGGTCACCTCCTTCGGGTACTCGTTGAGCACGAGGAGGCCCTCCCGCACCAGCCACTCGTTGACGCAGAAGCCACCGTCGAGCCGCTGGGCCCCGTGGTCCGACACCACCAGCACCACCGTGTCGTCGCTCAGCAGCTCGAGGACCCTCCCGATCTCCTCGTCCAGGTGGGCGTAGTAGTCCCGGATGACGTTGGCGTACGGGCTGCCCGGCTCGTGCAGCACGTGCGCCGGATCGTGGTACTTCCAGAACCCGTGCTGGACCCGATCGAGCCCGATGTCGACGCAGTGGAAATAGTCCCACTCCGCGGTGGCGAGATAGTGCCGCACGACGGTCCAGAACTTCTCGCTCATGCGGAAGATCTCGCCCTTGAGCCAGTCCTTCCGGTTGGTGCGGAAGCCCTTGACATCCACCTCGTATTCCCCGACCAGCGCGGCGATCTCGTCCTTCACCCCCGCAGGATGGGTGTAGAGGTCGGCGACGGGGTTCGGCGTGAGGAAACAGCCGACGCAGATGCCGTTCACCTTGCGCGGCGGGAACGACGGCGGGACGCCGATGATCACCGACTTGCCACCCTCGCGGGCCACCTGGTCCCAGACCGCCAGCTCCTGGATCGAGCGGGAGTTGACGATCCCGAGCCCGGCGTAGCTGTGGTCGGTCCGGTTCCGGAAGCCGTAGACGCCGAGCGAGCCGGGGTCCTGGCTGGTGGAGAGGCACATCCACGCCGGGACGGTGATCGGCGGGACGACGCTCTCCAGCCGGCCGTAGCAGCCGGCCTCCATCAGGCGGCGCAGGTTCACCAGCCGCTCGTCCTGGAGGAGGATCTCCGGTGTCGCGCAGTCGAGTCCCAGCACGAGGATCTTCATGGCAAGAGCGACTCCCCCTCCATGGCGGGCCCCTTCGGCACGCCGAGGGCGCCGAGGATGGTGGGCGCGAGGTCCGCCAGGCCAACGGACTCGCCCCGGAACGGGCGGTTCATGAACAGCACCCCGGGCACCAGGCCCGGATCGACGATGTGGTCGCCGCCCCACTTCTTCACGTTGTCCTCGAAATGGCCCCGGGGCACGCCGCCCAGGGCCGTGGTCCAGGAGGCGCGGTAGCCGGCCTCGAAGAGCACCACCAGGTCGGGCGAGTCCTGGGCGTGCGCCCCCGAGTAGAGCTGCGCCCGGGTGGCGGCGCCCCGCACCGCGACCCGGCCCCGCTCGGGATCGCACACCCCCGTGAGGGCCCGGGCGATCCGTCCGGCGAGCCGCTCCGCCTCGGACGGGTCGACCACGCCCTGCGCCTCCCGTCCCTTCACGTTGAGGTACACGCTCCCGATCCCGAGCGCGTACGCCTGGGTCCGGCTCCAGTCGACCGCGCGGAAGAACTCCCCGGCCTCCTCGCCCGGCACGACCCCCGGCTTGAGCGCCAGCAGCCCCTGGTCGTGCAGCCAGGTGTTGATGTGGAAGCCCCGCTGGAAGCTGCTGAACCCGTGATCGCTCAGCACCACGAACAGGGTCCGGTCGTCGGCCTGGGCCAGCGCCCGGCCGACGATGTCGTCGCAGGCCCGGTAGTGGTCCTCGATCACCCGCTCGAGCCCGCGGTCGACGCCGTCCCGGTTCGCCGGGTGGTCATCCTCCCGGAAGCGCCAGAACATGTGCTGCACCCGGTCGGGCGTGTCGAAGAGGCAGAAGAGGACCCCCTCCCGATGCCGGGCCAGCTCGTGCTGCAGCATCCGCTCGCGCTCCCGGAGGACGTCGTCGCACTGGGCGAGGTAAGCCGCTTCGTCGAAGCGGCCGTTGGTCAACCCGCCGTGGTCCTCGACCATCCCCGTGGTGTAGAAGGTGCCGACCGCCTTGGAGAGCTCCCGGGCGTAGTCGGCCGGGGCGGAGATCGGGTAGAGCAGGGTCGACTCGGGATCGAAGTTGACCGGCGAGGCGTACAGCTCGAGGTGGGGCTCGAGGCGGACGAGATGGAACCGCACCATCCCGTGCACGCCCTGCAGGAGCCCGGTCTTGAACTTCACCCGCGCCCAGGCGCTCCACGCGCCCACGTCCACCCTGAGCTCCCGCGGCTCGCCGTCGGTGAGGATCGTCACCCGTCGCGCGGCCGGCTCCAGCCGGACCGTGATCTCGTGCAGGATGTCCGCCCGCGTCCTCGGGTGGCGGGGCCCGATCAGGTGGGTGCGGACGGTGTCGCCCCTCGGCTCGACCCGAATCACCTGCTCGCTCTCGCCCGCCCGGACCGCGTCGGCGGAGGTGTAGAAGGTCGAGGTGCCGAGGCCACCGCGCAGGTCGGGAACGCCCATGCCCGAGAGCATCCGGCCCTTGAGCTCGTCCGGGGGGAAGGTGCAGGGACAGCGGATGATGGTCGACGGAACCCCCGCGGCGGTGAGCAACTCCCAGAACGGCGTCCCTCGGCGTAGGTTCACCGCCCTGGGCGGGAGGAAGGCGTTCTTCTGCTCGTACCGGTTGAGCGAGAAGTCGGGGAAATAGGTCCGCGGATCCCGCCGGACGAAGTCGTAGATGCCGTGGCCGCCGGGGTTGGTCCCGGTCGCAAAGGTCGACCAGGCGACCGGCGTCTGCGCCGGATACGTCGTCCGAACCCGCGAGTACCCGCCCACGCTCCGCAGCCGGGCCAGGGCCGGCAACTCCCCGCGCTCGACCATCGGCTCGACGATCGTCGGCTCCAATCCGTCGAGGCCGATGACGATTACCTTGCTGATGGCGCGTCCCGTCATCGATCCTCGGGCTGGCGGCGTGGGGGATTCCGGCGCTCGGACGCTGCCGCACGATCGGCGGAGGGCACGACGACAACCCGCCGATCGGAACGCCCAACCGGACCGCGTCGGCGCGGCTCGGGGCAACGACCGTGATACCCCGGCTGGCTGGCAGGAACCATACCATGCCGCGCCCGCGCAGGGGGCGCGGAGTCCGGCGCCGCCCCGGCCGGTGATCACCCGACCGACCGCCACTGTCGTGCGGATACCCGCTCGTGTGGCGTTGGTGCCACATCCGGCCGCGATCCGTGCTCCGATGCGACACTCGGGACGCTCCTTTGCCGCCCCAATCCGCCAGCACCAAGCACGTTTGATGCACACCTGGCGCAGTCGATGATCGAACCGCTCCGAATCGCGCACGTCGTGGCCCCCGGTCCCGTCGGGGGCCTCGAACGGGTGGTCTGCGCGCTCGCCCTGGGCCACCGGCGCTGCGGCCATGCCGTGCGGGTGGTCGCGACGCTGGGGGAGCACGAGCCCGAGGTTCCCTTCCTGGCCGAGCTCCGGGACGGCGGCGTCGAGGTGACAACGCTCCGGCTCCCGGGTCGGGCCTATGCCGATGAGCGACGGGCGGCGCTGGCGCGCTGCCGGGAGTTCGGTGCCCAGGTCGTCCACACCCATGGCTACCGCTCGGACGTCGTCGTCGCCAGCGCGGCCGGGCGTGCCGGGATGACGACCCTCTCCACCGCCCACGGATTCACCGGCGGCGGCTGGAAGAACCGGCTCTACGAGTGGCTCCAAGTGCGGGCCTTCCGGCGGCTCGACGCGGTCGTGGCGGTGTCCCGCCCGATGGTCGAACGGCTCGTGCGGGCCGGCGTGCCGCGCGAGCGCATCCGACTCCTGCCCAACGCCTGGGCCGGCGGCGCACCGTGCCTGCCCCGCGCCGAGGCGCGCCGGCTGCTCGGCGCGCCGGAGGATCGCTGGCTGATCGGCTGGGTCGGGCGCCTGAGTCGGGAGAAGGGAGCCGACGTGCTGCTGGAGGCGCTCGCGCACCTGCGTGACCTGCCGCTCCAGGTGTCGATCGTGGGCGAGGGCCGGGAGGGGCCCGGGCTCCGGCGCCGCACCGAGGCGCTCGGCCTCTCGACGCTGGTGCGGTGGCACGGCACCATGCCCGATGCCGCCCGCCTGTTCACCGGTTTCGACCTCTTCGTGCTCAGCTCCCGAACCGAGGGGACTCCGATCGTGCTCTTCGAAGCCATGGCGGCCGGCGTACCGGTCGTCACGACCCGCGTGGGCGGCGTGCCCGACGTGGTCTCGGACGGCGAGGCGGCGCTCGTCCCGCCCGACGACCCGGCGGCCCTCGCCGCCGCCATCCGTGCCGTCTGGCACGACCCCGACGCCGCCGGGGCCCGCGCCGCGGCGGCCTCCGCCCGGCTCGTCGCCGAATACGCCGCCGAGCCCTGGCTCGCTCGCTACGAGGCGCTCTATCGGGAGCTGATGGCGGCGCGCAAGGGGGGGACGGGATGGTGAGCCCGTATCTCGAGGCCGGCCTCGCGCTCGTGGCCGTGCCGGTCCTGCTCTTCGCCTACGCCTACGTCGGCTATCCCCTCATCCTGCGCCTCCTCGGGCCCTTCAGGCCCGCCCCGCGCCGCTGGGGCGATCCCCCCGAATGGCCGACGATCACGATCACCGTGCCCGTCTACAACGAGGAGCGGTCGATCCGGGGACTGATCGAGAGCCTCCTGGCGCTCGACTACCCGGCCGATCGGCGGCAGATCCTGATCGTGTCCGACGCCTCCACCGACGGGACGGACGGGATCGTGCGGGAGTACGCCGACCGGGGAGTCGAGCTGCTCCGGGTCCCGCTGCGCGGCGGCAAGACCGCGGCGGAGAACGCCGCGCATCCGCACCTGCGCGGGAGCATCGTCGTCAACACCGACGCCACGATCCGGATCCTCCCCGCCTCGCTCAAGCCCCTCATCCGGAGCTTCCAGGACCCCACGGTGGGGGTGGCCTCGGGCCGGGACGTGAGCGTGGGCGACGTGACGCGGGAGGCGAATCTGGGCGAGTCGGGCTACGTGGGCTACGAGATGTGGGTGCGGTCCTTGGAGACCAGGCTCGGCTCGATCGTGGGGGCCAGCGGTTGCTTCTACGCCATCCGCCGCGAGCTGCACGAGACGCTCTTCCCCGCGGCGCTGAGCCGGGACTTCGCCGCGGCGCTCATCGCGCGGGAGCGCGGCTACCGCGCCGTGTCGGTGGACGAAGCCATCTGCCTGGTGCCGCGCACCGTGTCGCTCGCCGCCGAGTACCGGCGCAAGGTCCGCACGATGGCCCGGGGGCTGGAGACGCTCTTCTACAAGGCCCGCCTGATGAATCCGTTCCGCTACGGCGGGTTCGCGCTGATGCTGATCAGCCACAAGCTCTGCCGCTGGCTGGTGCCGCTCACCGTGCCGGGCGCCCTCGTGGGTCTGCTGCTCCTCAGCGCCGAGTCCCGACTCGCGGCCGCCGCCCTCGCGGCGGTGGCGGCCGGCGCCCTCCTCGCGATGCTCGGAATCCTCTGGCCCCGCGGGCGCCCGCCGCGGCCGCTCGCCGTGCTCGCCTTCGCCCTGGTGGCGAACCTGGCCGGGATCCAGGCGTGGCTCAAGGCGCTCCGGGGCGAGCGGAACCCGATCTGGGAGCCGACCCGCCGTCCGGCCTGAGCCCCTCGGCCGGTTCCGGGGCTCCCTCCCCGAAACGACGAGGCGACGCGATGCATCGATCGCGTCGCCTCGTTCGCCTCATGCCGCCGGACGGATCATGCTGCCCGAGGGCCGTCGTCAGGCGGCGGGCAGCACCCGGCGGACCGACGGAATGAGCTCCCGCGCCACTCGCTCGCCCAGCTTCCCGGCCTCATGCTCGGTCAGTCCGGGGCGGAGCGGCACGACGATGCGCACCAGCGCCTCCTCGCTCCGGCCGCGGACCGCGGCGTCGCGGAGCAGCTCGAGCTTGACCCGGTACTCGTTGGCGGCGACCCGGCCCCGGCCCTGGTACCAGTAAAGCACCAGCGCGCGTTGGGCCCGGTTCTGGAGGAGGTAGCGGTTCACCCGGACCGGACCCTCCGGCGTCTCCACCGCGACCGTCCCTGCGTTGAGCGCCTCCCAGCCGGACCCGGGGAGGCAGTTCTTCGGGCTGTGGATGGTCCGGCCCTGGGTCTGGTGTTCGTAGTAGCCGACATAGACCGTGAACGCCACCGTCGAGTCGCCGTAGGCGCGGAGCAGGTACGCGTCCATCCCCGCCACCCGTTGCTCGGCGGCGCTGAGCTCGAGGTCGCGGCCCCGCTGACCGGCCATGACCGAGGGGATCGTGGCGAGGGGCGCGACGAGCGGCATCCGCTGCTGGCGGTCGACGAACAGGGTGACGACGCAGCCCAGGGCGAGCATCGACCCGGGCGCCCAGGCCCCGAGCCTAGGCATGGGCGCGCCTCGCTCCGAGCAGCCGGCGCTCCGCGGCCCCGACCGCCACGGTGATCAGCCCCAGGACGACGAAGGCGACGACGAAGAGCAGCCACCCCTCGCTCATGTGCATGAATCCCTCACCCATCTCGGGCGAGATGTAATACACCAGGAACCCCGTCAGGAACACCCGCACCGCGTTCACCGCCATGGCGACCGGGATCGCCGCGGCGATCAGCAGGCCCCGGCTGGCCGGATGCCGGAGCCAGAACCCGCCCACCAGCACCCCCAAGCTGAGCAGCGCCGTCAACGAACGGAGTCCGCTGCAGGCCTCGGTGACGAACAGCTCCCGGCCCGGAAGCCGGATCACGTTGCCCAAGAGCTGCACCGGGACGTGGCGGAAATCGAGCAGCGCGGCGCCCCAGGCCGAGGCCTTGAGCTGGAGCGGCATCGCGAGCGCGTTGGTGAGGACGTCGGGCAGCGGGATCGAGAGCGCCAGGAGCGTGAACGGCAGCCACCAGTGCAGCGCCTGACGGAACCCCCGGGCGTGGACCAGGAGCCCCACCAGCGCGAGCAGCATGGCGAAGCGCATGGTGAACAGCTCGGCCGCCAACCCGGCCAGGTAGCGGAGCACGACGGCGCCGCCCAGGATCGCGAGTCCGGGGACCGGCTGGGGCGTCGTGTCGCGCCGGAGCCCGGCCCGCCAGGCGAGCCAGGCCGCGAGGGGCGCGAGCAGCAGCCCGTGGCCCGCGTCGGGATCGGACCACCAGTCCCGCGCCAGGAGGGCGAAGGGCTCGGCGAAGAGGAGGACGAACGCGACCCCCGCGAACGCGCGGGGCGCGATGGCGCGCGCACGCCCTCGCAGGGTGCCGGCCGTCATGATCGGCTCGGCGCTAACGGCCATCGATCGTCACCAGCCGCCGCGACGGAAGAGGATGACGGGGACCGTCTTGATCATGATCTTGAGATCCTCCAGCAGGCTGCGGCGCTCGATGTAGGCCAGGTCGTACTCCAGCTTGCGCCGGACGTCGTCCAGACAAACGTCGTAGTGCTGGTTGATCTGCGCCAGGCCCGTGATCCCCGGACGGGTGCGCTGGCGGAGGTGATAGCCGGTGATGTCCTCCCGCAGCTGCAGGAAGATGCTCGGCCGCTCGGGGCGGGGGCCCACGATGTTCATGTCCCCCTTGATGACGTTGAGCAGCTGCGGGAGCTCGTCGAGCCGGTACTGCCGCAGGAAGCGGCCCACGGCGGTGACGCGCGGATCCTCCTTCGTGGCCCAGACGGCGCCCGAGAGGTGCTCCGCGTTCACGTACATCGTGCGGAACTTGTAGATGGTGAAGATGCTGCCGCCGAGGTCCCGGGCGCGGCGATGGTTGCCGTCGTTCGGCGCGGTGCCCCGTCGATCGAGCCCCACCCGGGTCTGGGTGTAGAAGACCGGCCCCCGGGAGGTCAGCTTGACCGCCACGGCGATGAGCACCATGAGCGGGGCGAGGAGCACCAGGGCCACCAGCGCGATCACCACGTTGACCGCCCGGATCGCGCGCTCCGATGCCTCCCGCCGCATCTCCCGCGCCGGCGCCGCGGGCGAGAGCGCCAGGTGACGCCCCCGGGCCTCGGCGCGGCCGGCGCGGTTCGTCGTCTGCGGCGGCATGACCAGGTCGATCCGGGACACCTTAGAAGATTCCAACGAGCTTGCCGACCCCATAGGTGCTGACGATGAGCGCCGGGATGATGGCCACGGTGCGCAGGGTGGTGAACATGTCGCGCTTCTGCTTGGCCTCGAGGAAGATCTCGTCACCCGCCCGGAGGTTGAGCTGGTCCAGCGTCATGCCGGCGGTCAGCGCCTCCTGGAACTGCTCGGTGTCGACGATGTCCTCGCCGTTGCGGCGAATCACGCTCTTGCTGATCTCGCCCGGCGGGCCACCCGCCTGCATGATGGCCTCGCTCAGGATCAGGTCGGCCGGGAGCTGGTAGAAGCCCGGCTTGCCGATGCTGCCCAGGACGGCGAGGCGGATGGTGGTCGTGGCCCGCACCTCGGGGGCGCGAAGGTACCGGCCCAGCTCCCGCTCGAGGTGGCCCTCCACCTCGGACCGGAGCACCCCCCGCACCGAGATCGGCGGGATATGGGGAAGCTCCAGGTTCCGGCC
>DATLZT010000157.1:0-9402 GCA_035573835.1 Gemmatimonadales bacterium | reverse complement strand
CGCGCTCCCGATCCACCGATCGCTGAGCCACGTCGGCCGCCGGCGCGGCCCGCGGCTCAGGGCGCCGCGCGTCCGCTCAGCGCGAGCAGCTCCGCCTGGCTGCCGCCCCGTCGCAGGAGCGCCAGCGCGCGCTGCAACTGCGCGTCCGTCGCCGCCGCGCGACGTTGCGCGGCCGAATCGCCGAAGGCGGTGCGGGCCACCCGAGCCTCGATGAGACGGTCGACGTATCCCGCGGCGGCGGCGAACCGCTCCCGCTCGAGCGCCACGCCGCGCGCGACGAGCCGCTGGTAGAGCCGCTCCCGCCACGCCGGCTCCACCCGGAAATCGGGGCGGACGGTCGGCTTGAGCTCGGCCGCCAGGTCGTACAGCGCGAGGTAGACGTCCTGGGTCCTGCTGGCCACCCCGCGCACGAACTCCTGCTCGGCCCCGCTGAGCGTGTCCTGCTCGACGACCACGTCCGGCGTGATCGCCCCACCGCCATAGATGATCCGCCCGCCGGTGGAGCGATACCGCGGCCGGCTCCCGGGCAGCGCCTCGGACGGCGGCCCCGCCGCCGCGACCCGCCGCGCCTGCCCGATCATGCGGTCCGCCCGCTGGATCGAGCGCCCGCTCGGCGTGAACCATCTCCCGGTGGTGATCTTGAGCACGTACCCGCCGTCGAGCGGGAAGGCCGTCTGCACCAGCCCCTTGCCGTAGGTCGTGGTCCCCACGATCAGCGCCCGATCGTGATCCTGCAGCGCCCCGGCGACGATCTCCGCGGCCGACGCGCTCCCCTCGTCGGTGAGCACCACCAGCGGCACGGTCGGGGCGAGTGGCTCGCGGTCGGAGACGTAGGTGATCGACCCGGCGCCGGCGCGATCCGCCTGCCGGTAGACCGCCTGCCCGGCCCTGAGGAAGAGACTGCTCACGTGCAGCGCCTGGTCGGTGTAGCCCCCGCCGTTGCCGCGGAGATCGAGCACCAGCCCCCGGGCCCCCTCACGGAGCATCCGGCGTACCGCCGCTTCGACCTCGCGCCCCGAGGTCTCGCTGAACTTCTGCAGCGGGACGTAGCCGATGCGGCCCTCGAACATGAGCGCGTGCGGCACCGCCGGCACGTGGATCACGGCCCGGGTCACGGTCACCTCGATCGGCGTCGCGACCCCCGATCGGACCAAGCTCACGGCCACCGCGGTGCCCGGCGGGCCCTTGAGCGCGTCGGTCACCCGGGTGAACTCCCATCCCTCGGTCGAGCGGCCGTCGACCGCCACGATCCGGTCCCCCGGCTGGACGCCCGCCCGCTCCCCCGGCGTATCGGGGAAGACGCGGGAAACGAAGAATTCGCCGTCGTGGTTCTCGACCAGCAGCCCCACCCCGCCGTACCGCCCGGCGTGGATGACGTTGAACTCCGCCAGCTCCTCCGGGCTCACCAGCTCGGCGTAGGGATCCTCCAGTGACCGTACCAGCCCCTCGGCGGCGCGTCGGTAGAGCTCCCCCCGACCCAGCGAGTCCACGAACTGCGTCGCGACCAGCGTGAAGACCTGCTCGAAGAGACGGGCGCCGTCGCGGTCCGGGCCGGGCACGCGGCCGAAACCGGCGACCGTGAGCGGCACCGCGAGGAGTCCCAGGAGGGCGGCTCTGGGGGCCAAGCGCATGGAGGACTCGCTGCAAGGAGTGGCACGACGGGCCACCGTGCCCGGCGGGTTAAAGCAGTACGGATCGCGATCGCGGAGGGTTACACGGCGGCGTGGGGATCCTGGTCCGACCAGCCCAAGATACGGCGCGCTCGGAGCTACCGGAAGCCGGGCGCCCGCTCGATCCGGCGGACCTGCGCCTCGTGGTGGGCCTGATGGGCGCCGAGGAAGCCGAGGGTCTGGCGAACGGTGAGCCACCCGACCACCGGATGGCGGAAGACCGGGCGGCGCACCATCTCGGGACCGAGGCCCTCCAGCCATTCCGCCAGCGCCGCTCTCGCCTCGACCCACCGCGCCTCGAGCCCGGCGAGGTCGGCGCCCCCCGACGGCAGCACGGCCCGCGTCGGCACCCGTACCCGGATCGGCGAGCGCAGCACCGCGAGCAGCCCGAGGTACCTCAGCCGACCCGCCGCGGGGCGCGGCGCGCCACCGGCGGGACCCCGGACCGCCCCCGAGGCCGCCTCGTCCACCAGCACGAGGTGCTCCACCACGTCGAGAACGGACCATCGGTCCGGGGCCGGCCGGAATGTCCGCTGCCCCGGGGTGAGCGCGCGCACCCGCGCGAGGAGCACCCGCCGCCGCGCTTCCAGCCGCTCGAGATCCCGGGCGAGCGCGGGCAGCATCAGCGTCCGCCGGCGGCCGCCGCCTCCGGGTCCTCGCGCACCGCCGCGACCACGATGTCGACATCGACCTCGTCGCCGAGGACCACGCCGCCGCCTTCCGCCGCGCGGTTCCAGGAGACCCCGTAGTCCAGGCGATTGAGGCGGGTGCTCGCTTCGAAACCGATCCGGTCCCGCCCGCCCGGCCCCTTCGCCACGCCGAGATAGCGTCCCTCGAGCACCACCGGGCGCGTGGTGCCCCGGATCGTGAGCTCGCCGACCACCCGGATCCGCTCGCCCTCTTGCTCCACCCGGGTGCTCCGGAAGGTGATCGTCGGCGCCGAGTCGGCGTGGAAGAAGTCGGCCGAACGGAGGTGGGCATCGCGCCGCTCGTGGTTGGTGTCGATGCTCTTGGTCCGGATCGTGACGCTCACCGAGCCCCCCGCCAGGTCGGTCGGGTCGGCGACGATCGTGCCTTCCCAGTCGGTGAAGGTGCCGGTCACCCGGCTCACCAGGTGGCGGATCCGGAACCGGAGCTCCGAGTGGGTGACGTCGATCCGCCACCGGGCCGCCTTCACCGTGTCGGCGGGCGGGACGGGACCGGGCGCGGGGGCGCCGACGAGCAGCGCGGCGAGGAGCGGCAGCGAGGCGAGCTGGAGCATGGGCAGTGACGGAACGGCCGGTGTTTGGTCGTACGGGTGAAGGAGCCGGGAGTCCTGCTCAGGACGATGGCGGCGCCGGGCGGGTTTCTCCGGTCGGCGCCCCGCGCTCGACCGGCGTATCGGACCGTCCTCCCCACTCGGCCCACGAACCGTCGTAGACCGCGTAGGCTCGGTGGCCCAGCAGCTCGAGCCCGAGCGCCAGGGCGCAGGCGCTGGTACCCGAGCCGCAGCTGAGGATCACCGGGCGCGCCAGGTCGACGCCCGCGGCCTCGAACCGCCGCCGGAGCTCGGCGGGGGCGAGCACGGTGCCGTCCTCCCGCACCAGCGAGTCGAACGGCAGGTTACGGCTTCCCGGGATGTGCCCCCCGCGGAGGCCGGGCCGCGGCTCGGGCTCGGTGCCGGCGAAGCGCCCGGGCGAGCGGGCGTCGACCACCTGCGCCGCCGGGCGCTCGAGGTTGGCCCGCACCGCCTCGAGGTCGCGCACCAGCGCGGGATCGAGCCGGGCCGTGAACCGAGCCCGCGGCAAGCGGACCACCCCACGCTCGACCGGCCGCCCTTCCCGCCGCCACTTCCCGAACCCGCCGTCCAGCACCGCCACGTCGCGGTGGCCGAAGGCGCGGAACGTCCACCACACCCGCGGGGCGCTCAGGTTCACCCCCGAGCCGTCGTAGACCACCACCTGGTGCTCGCTCCCGATCCCCAGCACCGCCATCCGCTCCTCGAACGCCGCGGGCGTCGGCAGCATGTGGGGGAGCGGGGTGCTCCGGTCGCTGGTCTGGTCGAGGTCGAAGAACACCGCGCCCGGGATGTGCGCCCTTTCGTACTCCAACCGCGCCTCCCGACCGCTCCCCGGCAGGTACCACGACCCGTCCACGACCCGGAGCTCCGGCGCGCCGAGTCGAGCGGCCAGCCAGGCGGTGTCGACCAACGGGGGGATGGAGGACGCGGGGGCCATGCCCTATCCTTTCCGGCGAGCGGTCGTAGAATACTCGGCACCGGCGCGCCCCCACAACCGACCAGGCCAGCACCCTGCCCACTATCGAGCACCTCCGGCGCCACCGTCGGGCGCTGCGCGTCGTGCAGCTCGGCGCGTTCGCCTGCGTGCTCGCGGCGCTGCCCTATGAGACGTTCGAGCTGGAGCGCCACCTGGTGCCCAAGGAGCTCGCGCTGTATCTCACCGCCTTCGGCGCGACGCTCTTCGCGCTCGCGCCGGCGGCGCGGCTCGCCCCGGGAGCCCGGGACCTGCTGCTGGTCGGCTTCCTCGGCTGGAGCGCCGCTTCGACCGCGCTCGCCGCCAATCTCTGGCTCGCGCTGCCCGCCTTCGGGGTGAGCCTCGCCGGCGCGCTCCTCTTCTGGACCGCGCGGCAAGTGACCCGCGCCGGATTCGGCCGGGCGCTCCGGACCGCCCTCGCCGCAGCGGTGGTCCTGGCCGCCGCCACCGCCCTGCTCCAGGCCTACGGGGTCGAGTCGAGCCTCTTCGCCGAGCGACGGTCCCCCGGCGGGACGTTCGGCAACCGGAACTTCATGGCCCACCTCGTGGCGATCGGGCTGCCGCTGGTCCTCCTCGTCGCCACCGAGGCCCGGGGCCGGGGCCGTTGGCTCGGCGCGGTCGCGGTCATGCTGCTCGCCGCGGCGCTGGTGCTCTCCCGCACCCGGGCCGCCTGGCTGGCGGTGGGCGTCACCGTCGCCATCCTCGCGGTCGAGACCCTCGGAGTCGCCCGGCTCCACCGGGTGGACCCCCCGTGGCGGAAGCGGGCGCGCGGGCTCGCGCTCGCCGCGCTGGCCGGTGTGGCCGCCGCGTTGCTGCTGCCGAACGATCTCGACTGGCGATCCGATTCTCCCTATCTCGAGTCGCTGGTCGGGGTGGCCAACTACCGGGAAGGGAGCGGCCGCGGTCGGTTGATCCAGTACGGCAACACGCTGGGGATGGTCCGCGCCGACCCGATCCTCGGGGTCGGGCCGGGCAACTGGGCGGTGGCGTATCCCCGCTTCACCACCCCGGGCGACCCCGCCTTCGACCCGGACGACGTCATTCCCACCAATCCCTGGCCCAGCAGCGACTGGGTCGCCCTGCTGGCGGAGCGGGGCGCGATCGCCACGTTGCTCCTGCTGGCCTTCGGCGGGTCGCTCACCCTGGCCGCGTGGCGTCGCTGGCGCGACGGGCCGCGGAAAACGGAAAGCCTGGGCGATCTCGCGCTCGGAGCGACATCGCTCGCCACCCTGCTCGTGGGCGCGTTCGACGCGGTGCTCCTCCTCCCCGCGCCCACGCTCTTCGCCTGGACCATCGCGGGCTCGCTGGCCGCGGACCTCCCCGACCCGCCGGTCCGGACGATCCCGCTCGACGCCGAGCGGCGCCGGCTCCTCCGCCGCGGCCTCACCCTGACGGGCGCCTGCCTCGCCACCTACGCCGCGCTCCGTTGGGGCGCCATGGCCGTCTTCACGTCGGCCGGGAGCGTGCGGGTCGCCGCGCGGGCGACCTGGCTCGATCCCGGCAGCTACCGCATGCGCATGCTGCTCGCCCGGAACCATCTCGCTCGCGGCGACTGCCGCCAAGCCCGGGTCCACGCCGAGGCGGCGAGCGGGCTGTTCCCCAACCATCCGGCGCCGAAGCAGATCCTCCGCCGCTGCCGACGCCCGGGCTGAGCCTGGCCCCGCGCGTGTGATCCCGATCGCCGCGCGGGCGATCCGGCGGGAGCGCCAGAGATCTCGCATTCTGCGACCCGCCGCTCGGGCCGCATCGGCGTAACCCCAGCCAACATCACCGCGCCGCGCTGGCCTGCGGCTTGCCACGGTGGCCCCATAACGCGGGCCCCCGTGACTCCCGACTCACTCCCGGCCACATCCTCGCCGATGCGTCACCATACACGTCGGAGCCTCCGGCTCCTCGCCGCCCTGCTCGTCGTTCCCGCCGCGACCGGCGCCGGCCAGTCGCTGGGCCTCGACGTCCAGCGCCGGATCTCGGAGTGGTACGGCGAGGCGCAACGCCGCGCCCCCGGTCTCTGGGGCATCGCCATCGCCGACGCGGAGGGACGGGTGCTCTGGAGCGCGCAGCCGGAGCTGCCGCTCGTCCCGGCCTCGACCACCAAGGTCTTCACCACCGGCTTCGCCCGCACGCGGGTGGGCGGCGAGGCCCGGCGCCGAACCCGGGTGCTGGGAGCGGGCTACGTCGAGCCCACGACGGGGATCTGGCGCGGCACCTGGGCGCTCGAGTTGAACGGCGACCCCACCCTCGAGCGGCCCGGCCGGGGCCCTACCCTCCGCGACCTCGCGGCCGGGCTCCGTGCCCGCGGCATCCGGGTGCTGGACGGTCCCCTCGCCCTGACCAGCCGACTCGGCCCCGCCACCGCGCGCTATCCCGAGGTCTGGTCGGTACGCCACGACGGTCGGCTCTTCGCCCCCCCGGTCGGCCCGGTCACGATCCACGAAAACGTGGTGCGCTTCACGGTGAAGCCCGGTCGGATCGGGCAGCGGCCGATCCTGGTCCACGCCGCGCCGGCGGGCGCCGAGGAGCTGGTGGACATCGCCGCGACCACCGTGGCGGGGAACGCTCGGCGCCTCTCGCTCGCGCCCACCGCGAACGGCCGTTGGATCCTCTCCGGCACGATCGGCCGTCGTGCCCGCCCCGCCGGGTTCTCCTCGGTGGCCCGCGACCCGGTGGCGGTGCTCGACCGTGCCTGGAACGCGGCGCTGGGGAGCGTCGGGATCACCTGGCGCCGGATCGTCCCGCCCACCCGGGTCGCCCCAGGCACCCCGCTGCGGGTGCTCTCCGAGGTCGTCTCCGCCCCGCTCGACTCGGTGGCGCTGGAGGTCAACCGCCGCAGCGTGAACATCGGCGCCGAACTCCTGCTCCGCTGGGCCGCGGGCGGGGAACGGCCGGCGCAGGCGCTCACCGACCACGTGCGCGCGGTCGTGGGCCCGCTGGCCCGGGTCCACTTCGTGGACGGCTCCGGGCTCTCCGACCACAACCGGATCACCCCGCTCACCCAGGTGCTCTACCTGGCCCGTATCCTCCAGACGCCGTCGGGCCGGGACTTCCCGCTTCTGCTCCCCGCCAACGGCACCGGGACCCTGCGGCGGCTCCGCCGGGGCCTCGAGCCCGGCGTGGTGCACGCCAAGACCGGCACCCTGGACGAAGCCTCGACGCTGCTCGGCTACCTGGGCCGGCGGGACGGGATGCTGATCGTTTCCCTGATGTACAACGGTCGCTACCCGGGCCGGGCGCGGCAGGCGCAGTGGGATCTCTTCCGGATGCTGGGCGCCGAGGGCGCCAACGTGGCCTCGTTGGCCAGCGAACAGTACGGCGGCGACTCGCTGCGGAAGTAGCACGGCCGGATCGGGCGGGGGCCTCGGGCGGCCGCGCCGGGGGTCACGGCGCGAGCGAGGAACTCGCGGGCCCGTCCGCCAGCGAACCGGCGGGCGGCTTCCGCGACCGCGGTCGTCGAGAGGAGGATGCAGCGCGGGCACCAGCGGATGGCGGAGGGCCTCGACGCCCCTGCCCAGCCCCAGGAAGGCGGACCGGGTGTCGTGCCCCACCGGGCGATGCGGCAGGCTTCGTCAACCACCACGGCGTCGATCCGGGTTCCGCTCGATCGGCGCCGCCCGCTCCCGCTCGGGCACGCCACGGTTCACCCGGGAGGCGTCGAGGCCGACGGTGTCGCGGAGGACCGGGAGAGTCTCGGTGGGGCGCGCCGAGGCGCCATCACGGCCTGGTGGTCTGGCCGGGGCTCTGGTCGACGATCCTGGACAACACGTCCTTGGCGTAGTCCTTGTCCCACTGGACCGTGCCGCGCTTCGCGACCACCTCGACCCGGGTCGTCGTCGGCCCCTCGCGCTCGAGCCCGACGGTGATCTCGAGGTCGCCCTTGGTGCCGCGGAGCTCCTGCTCGTCTCCCCCCTCGTCCTTCTCGTAGCCGGTCTCCTCGATCCCGAGCTGGCTGAATGCGGTACGGGTCCGGGCGACCACCTCGTCGGTCGAACCCCGCACCAGCGACTCGGCGCCGCGCGAGGTGAGATAGATCCCCGCGGCCGCGCCCGCGCCGGCCGCCGCCGCCACGCACCCGCCTAGAGCGGAGATCGCGACGAGGGCGACGAGACCGGGTCTCGCCAGCATGCTGCGCATCGTTCCCCCTGCCTGGAGGTTCCCGAGGTCACGGATCGCTCGACGGCGACCCGATCGGCACCCCACGGTGCCGGGGTTGTCGGGTTATACCCCGGCGGGAATCCGATGACGACGGGACGCGCTACGCGTCCCCGCGTGACTCCGCATCGTGGAGCCGCCGGATCGCCTCGTCCGCCGCCCGCTGCGCCTGGCGCCTCGCCTCGACGATGCCGCACCGCTCCCGCGGATGCGGCTGTCCCTGGGGGCACTCCCGGGCTGGCTTGTGGGTCACGAGATCCATGCGCATGTCGAAAGATAAGGCGCGGTCGGTAGATTCCGGATCGGCTCGATCGCACCCGACACCCGGAGGCCGGTCCCATGACGACGCCGACCCGTCCCGAAGCGTGGCTCCGCGGCCCCATCCCCGGCATCGACCCCCGGCTCATGCCGGCGGCGCACGCGCTGATCCAGGCGGCCGAGGACCTGGAGCGGGCCGCGCTCGGGCTCACGCCCGCCGAACTCTGGCGCACGCCCGCCGGCGCGGCGTCGGTGGGCTTCCACCTCAAGCACATCGCCGGGAGCATCACCCGGCTGCTCGCCTACGCCCGCGGGGAGCGCCTAACGCCGGAGCAGCTCCAGGCGATCGCGCTCGAGAGGGAGCCGGGCGACCCGCCGTCCGGGGCGCCCGAGCTGGTGCGGCGGGCCCGGGAGTCGATCGACCGCGCCATCGACGCGCTCCGGCACACCGACCCGGCCACGCTCTTCGACGCCCGGGCGATCGGCCGCCAGGCGCTTCCCACCAACGTGCTCGGGCTCCTCTTCCACCTGGCCGAGCACACCCAGCGCCACACCGGCCAGGTCATCACGACGGCCAAGATCGTCCGCGGGACACCCGCCGGCGCCTGAGGCGGCCGACGCCGGGCCGGTCCCCCTTACCCGTCGGGAACTGTGACCGCTCTCGCATTCTGCAGCCACTCCAGCTCACGCCGGCCCGGCCCGTGGTCGTAAATCATTGATTGATCGCCCCTTCTGCGTGGCCCGGCTGTTGCTTGCCGTAATTCCCGGCTCAGCGGACACCGGCGCTCCCCGCCGGCGTGCCCGCGCTTCCCGCCGGTACCCTGTGACGAGGGGCTGTCATGTACCAGATCCGACTCGCCTCCGGCGAGGAGACGGTCTTCCAGTCCATCGACGAGTTGACGATCGGCGTCCGGAGCGGGATCGTCACGGCCGACGCGCTGATCCTCCACAAGAAGACCGGCCAGTGGCTGCCGATCGCGCGGCACCCGCACTTCCAGATCGCGCTGGCCAACGCGCGCACGCCTGGCCCCGCCGCCCCCCGGCCCTCGGCGCCCCGACCGGCCGCACCGACCCAA
>DATLZT010000156.1:0-5917 GCA_035573835.1 Gemmatimonadales bacterium | reverse complement strand
CCGCGCCGCGAGCCAGCGGGCCACCGCCCGCTGCATCAGGGCCTGCCGGTGCCACGCCACGAGGACCGGCGCCTCGCCCGGGATCTCGGCGGCGAGCCGGGGATGGCCGAACAGCACCACCAGGTCGGCCCCCGCCGCCGCCGCGAGCCGCCGCCGCGACTCCGCCCCGAAGCCCGCCCGCCCCTTCCACCCCCGCGGCTCCGCGAACGCGAGCACGACGCGGCTCCCGCCGGTGCCGGCCCGGTCCCCCAGCTCCCGCTCCACCAGGTCGCTCGGGTTCGGGGGGAACGGCCCCCCGACGTCGTCGTCCACCACCACGATCTCCAGGGGGAACCGGAGCGACGGTGGCGGCCCGCGCAGCGGGTCGCGACCTAGCAGCGCGTCGGCGAGCGCGTCGGGCCCCTCGAAGGGCCCCCGGGCATGGGGAGCCGGCGACCCGCCGCGGGGAGCCCCGGCTCGGCCCAGCGCCCGCTCGTAACGGGCGAGGGAGGCTTCCACCTGCGGCCGGGGCAGGTCGCCCGCGGCGACCGCGTGCTCGAGTGCCAGTGCCGTCTCCGCCGGATCCGGCGGATAGAGGAGCAGGTCGCAGCCCGCCCGGAGCGCCCGGACCGCGGCGGGCGCATCGCCGGCGCCCCGGGCGCCCTCCATGATGAGCGCGTCGGTCACCACCAGGCCCTCGAAGCCGCACTCGTGCCGCAGGCGGGAGAGGATCGGGGGCGATAGGGTGGCCGGGCGTCCCAGCGGGTCGAGCGCGGGGTACGCCACGTGCGCCGTCATCACCGAGCCCACCCCGGCGTCGATCGCGGCGCGGAACGGGAGCTCGTCCTGGCTGCGGAGCCGCGCCGCGTCCGCCTCCACCACCGGCAGCTCGGCGTGGGAGTCGCGCGTGGTGCGACCGTGGCCGGGGTAGTGCTTGGCGCAGGCGATCGCCCCGGTGGACTCGCAGCCGTCGACCCACGCGGCCACGAGCCCCGCCACCCGCGCCGGATCGTCCCCGAACGACCGGGTCTGCACGATGGGATTCTCGGGGACGACGTCGAGGTCGGCCACGGGGGCGAAGACCCAGTTGATACCGACCGAGAGCGCTTCCCCGGCCGTGAGCTCGCCGGCCCAGCGGGCCACGCGGGGATCGTCCAGCGAGGCGAGCGCCGCGGGCGGGGGGAGCTCGGAGAGTCCGGCCACCTGCTGTCCCGCGCCGCGCTCGAGATCCGAGCCGATCAGGAGCGGCCGTCCCGCCACCCGGGCGAGCTCGGCGGTGAGGTACCGGATCTCCTGGGCCGGCCCGCCGAAGATGATGAACCCGCCGACGCCGAGCGCGAGGGCGGCCTCGATCCGGGGGAGCTCGTGGGCGAACCCGGTGTCGGCGTTCCAGCGCAGGGCCGGGATGACCAGCCGGGCGAGCCTCATGGGAGGGTGATCGTCCCGAGCACCCGGGGCCCGCGGGCGCCGGTGGCGGCCGGGAGGTTGCCCGGCTGGCCGTGGAGGGTGAGATAGCCGAGCAGCGCGAAGGCCACCGCTTCCTTGGCGTCGCCGCTGAAGAAGAGCTCGTCGAAGCGACGGAGCGGCCGGCCGAGGTGCTGCGCGAGCCGCGCCATGAGGACCGGATGGTGGCAGCCGCCGCCCGAGACCACGATCTCCGGCGCGCCGGGGATCCAGCGGCGAATCGCCTGGGCGACGGCGCGGGCGGTGAGCTCCACCGCGGTGGCCACGCCGTCCGGCCCCGGCGCGCGACGGTGGAGCTCGCGGGCGTAGGCCTCGCCGAAGCGCTCGCGGCCGGTGCTCTTGGGCGGCTCGGCGGCGAAGAACGGATCCGCCAGCAACTCGGCCAGGAGGTCCTCCCGCGGCGTCCCGCGGGCGGCAAGCCGGCCCTCGCGATCGAACGCGGCGCCGGGCTCCACCATGCCGGCGACCGCGTCGATCACCGCCACCCCGGGACCGGTGTCGAAAGCGAACGCCCCGTCGTCCACCTCGCGCCGCGGGACGTAGGTGAGATTGGCCATCCCGCCGAGGTTGAGCAACACCCGGGCATGGTCGGGGGCGCCGAAGAGGAGCACATCGGCGATCGGCACGAGCGGCGCCCCCTGCCCGCCCGCCGCCACGTCCCGCGCGCGGAAGTTGCTCACGACCTTCACGCCGAACCGCTCGGCCAGCACCGCGGGCTCGCCCAGCTGCCAGCTCACGAGCGGCGGCTCGTGCCAGACGGTCTGTCCATGGAAGGCGATGCCCGCGAGCTCCGAGGCGCGCACCCGCCCCCGGGCGAGCACCTCCTGCACCGCCTCGGCGGCCCACTCGGCGAGGCGCACATGGAGTCGGGCGAGCGCCGGCGCCGCGGCCCCGTCCAGCGCACGGCGGAGCTGCTCCCGCTCGGCGTCATCGTACGGACGGGTGACGAATCCCAGGAGCGACACCCGCGAGGGCCCGTCGAAGCGGACGAGCGCCGCGTCCATCCCGTCGAGCGAGGTGCCCGACATCAGCCCCACGACCAGCGACGGCGGCTCGGTCATGGCGCCACGACAGGGGGCGGGTCGCCCACGATCGGCCGGACCCGGCCGGCGTGCCGGGCCAGCAACCGCTCGGCCTCCTCCCGCCCGACCCCGGCCCGCACCATGACGATGGCGGTCTTGACGCTGCCCCCCGCCCGCTCGATCGCCGCCCGCGCGGCGGCGCGGTCGAGCCCGGTGGTCTCCATGACGATCCGCTCGGCGCGGTCGACCAGCTTGTCGTTCCAGGCCTGGAGATCGACCATCAGGTTGCCGTACACCTTGCCGAGGCGGATCATCGCGCCGGTGGTGATGGTGTTGAGGACCAGCTTGGTGGCGGTGCCCGCCTTCATGCGGGTCGAGCCGGTCACCACTTCGGGCCCCACCAGCACGGTGATGCAGACGTCACAGGTGTCTCGCAGCGCCGCCGGCGGCGGGGAGCAGGAGAGGAAGACCGTGGTGGCGCCGAGCGTCTGGGCGCGGCCCAGCGCGGCGCGGACGTAGGGCGTGGTGCCGCTGGCCGCGATCCCCAGCACCACGTCCCGCTCCGTGACCCGCTGCGCGTCGATGTCGGCGATGGCAGCGTTCACGTCGTCCTCCGCGCCCTCGACCGAGCGGACCAGCGCCCGATAGCCGCCCGCGATGAGCCCGACGACCATCTCCGGTGGCGTGCCATAGGTGGGCGGGCACTCGGCGGCGTCGAGCACCCCGAGCCGTCCGCTGGTGCCGGCTCCGACGTAGACCAGCCGGCCGCCGTTCCGGAACGCCGCCTCGACCAGCTCGATGGTCCGCGCGATCTCCCCCCGGGCCCGGGCCACCGCCCCCGGCACGGTCGCGTCCTCGGCGTTGATCAGGTCGACGAGCTCGACCGGGGAGGCGAGGTCGATATCGAGCGTCCGCGGGTTCCGGCGCTCGGTGAGGCGGGAATCGACGAAGTCCTGCGTCATGCGGGCCCGGGTCCCGTTGGCGAGAGGGTCGGCTAAATTAGAGCCCGTCCGTCACGGCGGGCAACCTCCGCCGCCATCGCTCCCTTCCAGCCCCGAGAGGTCCGCGTGCGCCTGCGCTTCGTCGCGTCGTGCCTGTCCCTCGCCCTGGCGCTCGCCGCCTGCGGCCGCCCGCCGGCGCCGGCGGCGGTGGCGCCCACGTCCCGCATCAACCCCGCCTGGCCGCTGGCCGGCCGGGCCCGCGTCACCGAGGCGCCGAACGCGATGGTCGTCTCGGGCCATCCGATCGCGAGCCAGGTGGGACGGGCGGTGCTGCAGCGGGGCGGCAACGCCGTGGACGCCGCGGTCGCGGTGGGCTTCGCGCTCGCCGTCGTGCATCCGGAGGCGGGCAACATCGGCGGGGGCGGTTTCATGGTGATCCGGCTCGCCGACGGATCGGCCCATGCCATCGACTACCGCGAGACCGCGCCGGGCCGCGCCACCCGCGACATGTATCTCGACCTCGATGGCGATCCGACCGACCTGAGCGTCACCGGCGCGCTGGCGGCCGGCGTGCCCGGCTCGGTCGCGGGCATGGTCGAGGCCCATCGCCGCTTCGGCCGGCTCCCGCTCCGGGACCTGATCGAGCCGGCGATCGCCCTGGCGCGGGACGGGTTCGTGGTCGACTCGGTGCGGAGCCGGTCGATCGACTCGGATCGCGAGCGGCTCTATCTCTTTGCCGCCTCCCGGCGCCAGTTCCTCCCGGGCGGGAAGGCCCCGGCCCCGGGCAGCGTGCTGCGCCAGCCGGACCTCGCCCGCACCCTCGAGGCGATCCGCGACAGCGGCGCCGCCGGATTCTACCGGGGCTGGGTGGCCGATTCGATCGTCGCGGAGATGGAGCGGAGCGGCGGGATCATCTCGCACGAGGACCTGGCCAACTACCGGGCGATCTGGCGCGAGCCGGTCGTGATCCGCTATCGCGGGCACACGATCTACTCGATGCCGCCCGCCTCCTCGGGCGGGGTCACGATGGCCCAGATCCTCAACATCATGGAGGGCTACGACCCCCTGCCGCCTTTCGGCTCCACCGCGCTCATGCACCTCGAGGCGGAGGCGATGCGGCGCGCCTTCACCGACCGGAACCGGTACCTGGGCGATCCGGGCTTCGTGCAGATGCCGCTCGACCGACTCCTCTCCAAGGAGTACGCGGCGGAGCTCCGGCGCCAGATCCGTCCCGACCGCGCCACGCCGACCCCGGCCTTCGAGCCTGTCGCCGCGGGCGGCTCGTCCACCACCCACTACTCGGTGGTGGACGCCGAGGGGAACGCCGTGAGCTGCACCACCACGCTCAACAACAGCTACGGCAGCGCCGTCACCGTCTCCGGCGCGGGCTTCCTCCTCAACGACGAGATGGACGACTTCGCCACCGCGCCCGGCCGTCCCAACATGTACGGTCTGGTGCAGGGTGAGGCCAACGCCATCGCGCCCGGGAAGCGGATGCTCTCGGCGATGACGCCGAGCATCGTGCTCGACCCCGACGGGCGGCTCCTCATGGTGGTGGGCACGCCGGGCGGCCCCCGGATCATCACCATGGTCTACCACGTGATCTCCAACGTCATCGACCACCGCATGTCGCTGCCCGAGGCGGTGGCGGCGCCGCGGCTGCACCACCAGGGGCTTCCCGACACCGTCCGGGTGGAACGGAACGGGTTCCATCCCGCCGTGCTCGACTCGCTCCGCGCCCTGGGGCACGGCGTCCAGGAGCGGGGCTACAGCGGCGACGTGGAGGCGATCATCCGGACGCCGCGGGGATGGCAGGGCGTGAGCGACCCGCGACTCGGGGGAGGCGGCGCGGGCTACTGATCGGCGGGGCGCCCGCACCTGAGGCGCGAGCGCGCCGGGGGGCCTCTGCCCCCGGCGCGCTCCCTTCCGCCGTGGCCGTCATCGGGCCCGGGTGGTGAACGTCTCCGAGAGGCGGAGCACGACGGCGGCCCCCGGCGGCACGACGACGTCGCGGTCGGCGGTCTCCACCGCCACCGCGGTGCCCGCCGCAGCGCCGATCACGCCGCCGATGATGGTGCCCTTGCCCTTGCCGCCCAGCACCCGACCCGCGATCGCGCCGGCGGCGGCCCCGCCGCCCACCTTGGCGACGTCACCCGCCGTGACCCCGCGCCCCTTCAGGTGACGCTCCACCGAGTCGATGGTGGCCACGATCGGATACGACTGGCCGCCGACCCGCACGGCGGTGGGCGTGAGGGTGATCCTGCCGTCCTTCTGGCCCCGGTTCTCGGCCGGCTGGATCTCGGTGATCGTCAGGTCGATCGTGGCGCCGGCCGGGATCACTACCTGTCCCCGGGCGTCCTCGACGTCGTCGCTCACCGTGACGGAGATCGTCTCGCCCGCCTTGTTCTTGCGGGAGTTGATCTCCTCGGTGGTACGGGCCACGATCCGGGTACCGGTGGCCAGGGTGCGCCCGGCGCCCGGCGTCGCCGCGGCCGGTGCGGGACGCGGCTC
>DATLZT010000155.1:0-8849 GCA_035573835.1 Gemmatimonadales bacterium | reverse complement strand
GCGAGCCGGCTCGCCACCTCCCGCGCCTCGCGGGCGTAGTAGCTCCCCGCTTCGGCCAGGTCCTCGGCCAGCGGACGCCGGGGCTCGGCCGTGCCTCGGCGGGGATATTCGCCCCGGACGATCCGGTCGTAGTCGCCGGCGGCAACCCACCGCTGCAGCTCCGCGGCGCGCACGGTGTGCATCGGGTGGGTGAGGGCCAGGGTGTTGAGGAGCTTGTAGACGAGGTCGAGCGCCTCGTTCCGCTGGACGTACTCGTTGGCCTGGGTCATGAAGGCGTCGAGATCCATCCGGTCCGAGACCAGCTCGAGCCGGCTGCCGCCCGCCATCTTCATGAAGAGCCGCTGGGAGGCGCGCATGTCCTGGCTGCCGAGCAGGCCGGCGCGGTCGGCGGAGAGCTCCGATTTGCGGTACCACTCGAGCACCGCGAGCCGGAGCGGGAGCACGGCGAGGCCGGCCAGCACCGGCAGCGCCGAGAGGCTCACGTTCATCAGGATGACGGCGATGGTGTGGTAGAGCGCGTGGCCGCTCATCACATGGCCCAGCTCGTGGGCCAGGAGGACCCGCACCTCGTCGTCGTCCAGCAGCTCAAGCGCGGTGGAGTGGAGGACGATAAAGGGATTGTCGACCCCGTAGGCGCCGGCGTTGAAGATGGGGGTCTGGGAGACGTAGAGCTCCGGGACCGCGGGCCATCCGAAGGTGCCGCAGACCTCCACGTGGGTGGTCCAGATCCTCGGGTACTGGGTCGGTCCGACCCGGACCGCGTTGGCCTGGAAGAGGAGCTGGATCCCGCGCTCGCCGCCGAGCAGGGCGACGAGCTTGCGGATCAGCTCCTCGAACCCGGGGACGGCGCGCATCGCCTGGAGGGCGGCGCGGTCGGCAGGGTGCTCCCAGGCGAGGGGGGCGATCTCGGGGAGGGCGACCCGGGGGCGCGGGGCCGGGAGGGAGGTGGTCATCGGGCGCTCGCGGATGAGGGTGACTCGCCGTACGGGGGCGACCCCTCCAGGTTTCGGGTTGCGACGCCGGGGCCGCCCGGCCGGAGCGGCCTCAGGCCGCGGCCAGGGCTCGCTCGAGGTCGGCGATCAGGTCGTCGGTGTCCTCGATGCCGCAGCTCAGGCGGACCAGGCTGTCGGTGAGGCCGAGGGCCCGGCGCATGGCGGGCGGCACGGAGGCGTGGGTCATCGACGCCGGATGGCCAATCAGGCTCTCCACCCCGCCGAGCGATTCGGCGAGCTTGAAGATACGGGTGCCCTCGACCAGGCGTCGGGCGCGGGCCGGATCGCCCAGCTCGAGCGAGATCATCCCGCCGAAGCCGCTCATCTGGCGCTTGGCGATCTCGTGGCCGGGGTGGTCGGGGAGGCCGGGGTAGTAGACCCGCTCCACCTTCGGGTGCCGGGTGAGCCACCCGGCGATGCAGCGGCCGTTGTGGTCGTGCTGGCGCATCCGGAGCGGCAGCGTCTTGGTGCCGCGCAGGGCGAGCCAGCAGTCCATCGGCCCCGGCACGGCGCCGGAGGCGTTCTGGATGAACGCCAGTCGCTCGGCCAGGTCGTCCCGTCGGGTCACGACGAGGCCGCCCACCATGTCGCTGTGGCCGTTCAGGTACTTGGTGGTCGAGTGGATTACCAGGTCGGCGCCGTGCTCCAGGGGGCGCTGGAAGTACGGCGTGGCGAAGGTGTTGTCGACCACGAAGAGGAGCCCGAGGGCCTGCGTCACATCGCCCACCGCCCGGAGGTCGGTAACGTTCATCATCGGGTTGGTGGGCGTCTCGCAGAAGACCATCCGGGTGGCCGGGGTCCGCGCGGCGTCGATCCGCGCCGGCTCGCGCAGGTCGACGAACGTGAAGCGCAGGCCGAGGCGGGCGTAGACCTGCTCCATGAGGCGGTGGGTGCCGCCGTAGAGGTTCTCGCCCGCGATCACGTGGTCGCCGGCGCGGAGGAGCTTGAGCACCGCGTCGGTGGCGGCGAGGCCGGAGCTGAAGGCGAAGCCGTGGGTGCCGCCCTCGAGGCTGGCCACGTTGCGCTCCAGCGCCTCGCGGGTGGGGTTCTGGGTCCGGGCGTACTCGTACCCCCGGTGGCGGCCGAGGCCGTCCTGGACGTAGGTCGAGGTCTGGTAGATCGGGGTCATCACGGCGCCGGCCAGCGGGTCGGGGACCTGGCCCGCGTGGACCGCGCGGGTCGCGAAGCCGTGGTCGAGGTCGTGGTCGAGGATGCGGGTCATCGTCGGGGCGCCGCCGGGGTCGGGAGCAGCGAGAACGTAATGGCGCCCGCGGGCCCGCGGCAAGCGGCCGGTTGAGAAATCGCGCACCGGCCAGTACTTTGTGCTCTCACTCAGGTGTCGTCTCGCGTGATCGAATCCCTGTTGCCGGACCAACCGCCCGCGGGTGGGGCGCGGTGCCTGGTCGTCGACGACGATCCGCAGGTGCGGCGCGCGCTGGTGCGGGTGGTGGAGTCGCAGGGGCTCGGTTGCGTCGAGGCGGGCTCGGCCGACGAGGCGCTCCAGGTGCTCGGGCGGGTGGGCGAGGTGCCGATCATCATCTCCGACGTCCACATGCCCGGGCTGGACGGGATCTCCTTCCTCGCCGACATCCGCCAGCGCTACCCCGACACCGCGGTCATCATGCTCACCGGGGTCGCGCAGGTGGACACCGCGGTGGCCTGTCTCAAGCTCGGGGCGCTCGACTACATCACCAAGCCGTTCCTGATCGACGAGGTGCGGGCGAGGGTGTCGAAGGCGTTGGAGAAGCGCGACCTCATCCTGCAGAACCGTTTCTACCAAAAGAACCTGGAGAGCCGGGTGCGGCAGCAGGCGCAGCGCCTGAAGGAGATGTTCCTCGAAGGGGTGCAGACCCTGGCCCAGGCGCTGGAGGCGAAGGACGCCTACACCCGGGGCCACTCGATGCGGGTGAGCCGCTACGCGGTCAAGACCGCCGTCCTGCTCGGCTTCACCGGCGATCATCTCGAGGACATCCGGCTGGGCAGCGAGCTGCACGACATCGGCAAGATCGGCACCCGCGAGGCGGTCCTCAACAAGCCGGGGCCGCTCACGCCGGAGGAGTTCCAGCACATCACCGAGCATACGGTGCTGGGGGAGCAGATCCTGGCGCCGCTGGCGCGGGAGAACCCGGTGGTCCTGCGCATCGTGCGCTCGCACCACGAGCGGATCGACGGCCGCGGTTTCCCCGACGGCCTGCTGGGCGACCGGATCCCGATCGAGGCGCGGATCGTGGCCGTGGCCGACGCCTTCGACGCGATGACGACCAGCCGGGCGTACCGACCCTCGCAGTCGAAGGAGGCGGCGTTCGAGGAACTCCGCCGTGCCGCTGGCTCGCAGTTCGACCCCCGGGTGGTGGAGGCGTTCCTCGCCGCGTTCGAGCACGTCCCGACGATCCCCGTCAACGCCTGACCCGGCTCCGCCGGACCTCCCGCCCATGAGCGACACCCTGATGATCAGCGTTTCCGGCATGCGCGGCATCGTCGGCAAGGACCTCACGCCCGAGCTGGTGGCCCGCCACGCCGCGGCCCTCGGCGCCTGGGCCAGGGCCGCGGGCCGCCCCCTGGTGGTGCTGGGCCGCGACGCCCGGACCAGCGGCGAGATGTACGCCCGGGCGGCCGCGGCGGGGCTCATGTCGGTCGGGGTGGACGTGGTCGACCTGGGCATCGCGCCCACGCCCACGGTGCAGCTCGCCGTGGAGCACCACCACGCGGGCGGCGGGCTGATCCTCACCGCGAGCCACAACCCGATCGAGTGGAACGCCCTCAAGTTCGTGGGGCCGGACGGGGTCTTCCTCGACGGCGCCGCCGGGGCGGAGGTGCGGCAGATCGCCGAGACCGGGCCCTGGCGGGTAGCATGGGACGAGGTGGGCCGGCTCGCGTCGGACCCGGACGCGATCCGCCGCCACCTGGACCGGATCCTGGCGCTCGACGTGATCGACGTCACGCGGATCCGCGCCCGGCGCTTCCACGTGGCGCTCGACTGCGTGCGGGGCGCCGGGGGTACGATCATGCCGGAGCTGCTGGAGCGCTTGGGGTGTCGGGTGAGCGCGATCAACCTCGAGACCGACGGCCGCTTCCCCCGGGCGCCGGAGCCGGTGCCGGAGAACCTCGGCGAGCTGGGGCGGCTGGTCCGGGAGCGCGGCGCCGACCTGGGCCTGGCGGTGGACCCCGACGTCGACCGCTTGGCGCTGGTCGACGAGCGGGGGGAGCCGATCGGCGAGGACTACACCCTGGCGCTGGCGGTGCGGGCGGTGCTCGGCGGGCTGCCGGGCGGGGGCGCGGGTACCACGGTGGTGGCGAACCTCTCCACCAGCCTGGTGGTCGAGGACGCCGCCCGGGACCACGGGGCCCGGTTCGTCCGGGCCCCGGTGGGCGAGGCGAACGTGGCCCGGGCGATCCGGGAGGCCGGGGCGGTCGTGGGCGGGGAGGGGAACGGGGGGGTGATCCTCCCGGCGGTGCACGTCGGGCGGGATGCGCCGGTCGGCGTGGCGCTAATCTTGCATTATCTTGCGGTCGTCGATCGACCGCTGTCGGCGCTGGTGGCCGCGTCCCCGCGCTACCGCATCGTCAAGGCGAAAGCTCCCCGGGGCCCGGAGCTGGGGCCGGTCTATGCGGCGCTCCGGGCCCGCTTTCCCGATGCGGCGGCCGACACGGCGGACGGGCTCCGGCTCGCCTGGTCCGACCGCTGGGTGCACGTCCGGCCGTCGGGAACCGAGCCGATCGTCCGCCTCATCGCCGAGGCGCCGACCCAGGCCGACGCGGAACGACTCGTGTCGGCATGTCGCGAGGCACTGACCCCGCTCTGAGAGGATCCGACATCCATGTGCGGTATCGTGGGATATGTGGGGCCCCGGCAGGCGGCCGGCCTGCTCATTGAAGGGCTGCGGCGGCTGGAGTACCGCGGCTACGACTCGGCCGGCATCGCCGTGCTGAACGGCGAGCTCCAGATCGTCAAGTCGGCGGGGAAGCTCTCGAACCTCGAGAAGCAGCTCAACGGGCGGATGCCCGAGGGCACCGTCGGGATCGGCCATACCCGGTGGGCCACCCACGGGGCGCCGACCACGCCCAACGCCCACCCGCACGCCGACCAGTCGGGGCGGATCGCCCTCATCCACAACGGCATCATCGAGAACTCGAGCGCCATCCGGAAGGCGCTGGAGCAGCGGGGCCATCGATTCGCCTCGGAGACCGACACCGAGGTGCTGGCCCACCTGATCGGGGAGTTCTACCAGGGGAACCTGGAGGAGGCGGTAGCTGCGGCGCTCCGCGACGTGGACGGGGCGTACGGCATCGCGGTGGTCTCCGCCGACGAGCCGGACGTGATCGTGGCGGCGCGCAAGGGGTCGCCGCTCCTGGTGGGGATCGGCGACGGCGAGTACTTCGTGGCCTCCGACGCCTCGGCGCTCCTGGCGCACACCCGGTCGGTGGTCTACCTCGACGACGGCGAGATGGCGGTGCTCACCCGGGGGGGCTACCGGGTGCGGGACCTGGCCGCCACCCAGATCGACAAGCCGGTCAACCAGATCGAGTGGGACCTCGCCACCATCGAGCGGGGCGGGTACGCCCACTTCATGCTCAAGGAGATCTGCGAGCAGCCGGAGAGCCTGCGGAACACGCTGCGGGGCCACCTGCTGGAGGACGAGGGGACGGCCCGGGTGTCGGGGCTCAACCTCACCGACGACCAGATCAAGCAGTTCGACCGGATCGTGATCACCGCCTGCGGCACCTCCTGGCACGCCGGGCTCATCGGCGAGTACATGCTGGAGGACCTGGCGCGGATCCCGGTCGAGGTGGAGTACGCCTCGGAGTTCCGCTACAAGAACCCGGTGGTGGACGAGCGCACGCTGGTGATCGCCATCTCGCAATCGGGCGAGACGGCCGACACCCTGGCGGCGGTGCGGGAGGCGAAGCGGCGGGGGGCGCGGACGATCGGTATCGTGAACGTGGTGGGCTCCACCATCGCGCGGGAAGTGGACGGCGGGATCTACCTCCACGCCGGCCCGGAGATCGGGGTGGCGAGCACCAAGGCGTTCACCAGCCAGGTGGCGGCACTGGCGCTGATCACGCTGCGGATCGCCCGGCTCCGGAACCTGAGCATCCTCCAGGGGCGGCAGTTCATCGAGGCGCTGCGGAAGCTCCCCGACCTGATCGAGCGGGTGCTGGCCAAGTCGTCGGAGATCGAGGCGCTGGCGGAGCGATTCCACCGGGCCAACAACGTGCTCTACCTGGGGCGCGGGGTGAACTTCCCGGTGGCGCTGGAGGGGGCGCTCAAGCTGAAGGAGATCTCCTACATCCACGCCGAGGGGTACCCGGCGGCGGAGATGAAGCACGGTCCGATCGCGCTGATCGACGAGAACATGCCCGTGATCTTCATCGCGCCGAAGGACGCGGTCCACTCGAAGATCGTGTCGAACATCGAGGAGGTGAAGGCGCGCGGCGGCCAGGTGATCGCCATCATCAACGACGGCGACAGCGAGATCGAGCGGCTCGCCACGGCGACGTTCACCATCCCGGTGACGCTCGACCTCCTCTCGCCCATCCTCACGAGCATCCCGCTCCAGCTGTTCTCGTACTACGTGGCGGTGCGGCGGGGATGCAACGTGGACCAGCCGAGGAACCTGGCGAAATCAGTCACGGTGGAGTGAGACGGGCGGGCGCCCGCGCCGACCGGCCGGAGTCCCTTCGGGGGCTCCGGCCGTTTCCCGTTCCCCCGGCGCCGACCGGGCCGGGGGCGGGCCTCAGCGCGCCGCCGGCCCGGGGCCGAGGTGGCGGCGAAGCACCAGCCAGCCGGTGGCGCCGGCCACGGCGGACGCCGTGAGGATCCCGAGCTTCGCCTGGGTGAGGCGGGAGGGGTCGTCGAACGCGAGTCCGGCGATGAAGAGCGACATCGTGAAGCCGATGCCGCCGAGCCATCCCGCGCCATGGATCGCCGCCCAGGTGACGCCGGCCGGGCGGTCCGCCAGCCGCAGCCGGGTGGCGAGCCACGCGAACGCGGTGATGCCCAGCGGCTTGCCCAAGACGAGCCCGAGGATGACGCCGAGGGGGATGGGGCCCCCGAGCTCGGCGCCCCCGCCGGCCAGCGGCACGCCCGCGTTCGCCAGGGCGAAGAGGGGCATGATGCCGAACGCGACCACCCCGTGGAGCTTGTCCTCGAGGCGCTGCAGCGGTGCCTGGGCGGCTTCCGCCGCGGCCTCGATCGCCTGGATCGCCTCCTGGTGCGCCGGGCTGACGAGGACGTCCGCGTCCGCCGTGCCGGCCACTGCGAAGCGGTCCAGCGCCTCGCGGCCTTGCGCCACGAACTGCGCGGCGTCGATCCGGGTGCGGGCGGGGATCGTGAGCGCGAGCAGCACGCCGGCCACCGTCGCGTGGACGCCGGACTCCAGTACGGCGAGCCAGAGCGCGATACCGAGCAGGGCGTACGCCGCCGGATGGCGCACCCCGGCGGCGTTGCAGCCGAGGAGGAGGACGAGGAGGGCCCCTGCGGCCACGAGCGGGGGCAGCGCCAGGTCGGCCGTGTAGAAGAGCGCGATCACCGACACGGCGCCGATGTCGTCGACGATCGCGAGCGCGGTGAGGAACACGCGGAGCGGCGCCGGGGCCCGCGGCCCCAGCAAGGCCAGGACGCCGAGCGCGAAGGCGATGTCGGTCGCCATCGGGATGCCCCACCCGGCGGCGCCGGGGCCCGCGCGGTTCAGCGCGGCGTAGACGACGGCCGGCACCGCCATCCCGCCGACCGCCGCGGCCAGCGGGAGCGCCGCGCGCCGGGGCGTCGCCAGTTCGCCGACCAGGATCTCCCGCTTGATCTCGAGTCCGACGACGAAGAAGAACACGGCCATGAGGCCGTCGTTGATCCATTGGTGCAGGGTGGCGCGAACGGTGACGGCGCCCACGCCGAGCGAGATCGGGAGGTCCCACAGGCGGGTGTAGGCCCCGGCCCAGGGGCTGTTCGCCCAAGCGAGCGCGACCGCGGCGCAGGCGAGGAGCACGAGGCCGCTGGACGCCTCGTAGCGGGCGAACTCGTAGACCGGGCGAAGCGCCCGCTCGATCGGCGTCGCCCCCATCGCGCGTGACGGGGCCCGCCCACCCGTTCCGCTCATCCCGAAGCCTCGGCTCGTTCGGGGGGTCGTCTCGGTGCCGGGATGGGGAGCCTAGCCGTGCGGGGCGGCCGACACCAGTGGTCGGGGGCGGTGGCGGCTCGGGAGCGGGCTCGTCGGGCCCGGCTAGCGAAAATCCCGGCTCGCGTGGGTGGGCGGCCGCGCGGCGATCGCCTTGAAGCGCTCCCCCACCACGTTCCGCACCGCCCCCGCCCGCTCGAACCGCCCCAGCACCAGCAGGAACGGCGCGTGCTGCACGACCTCGGCGTTGGGCGCCACCAGGTCGGGGGGGACGATCACGTTGACGAAGCCGTGCTCGTCCTCCAGCAGGAGGAAGAGCGTCCCGTTGGCGGTGGCCGGCCGCTGGCGGATCGTCACCAGCCCCCCCACCAGCACCCGCTCGCCGCCCCGGAGCCGCCGGAGGTCGCGGCTGTCGAGCGCGCCGGCGGCCCGGAGCCGCGCCCGGAGCCGTTCCACCGGATGCCCCAGCACGCTCATGCCGACGGCGTGGTAGTCAAGGTAGATCAGCTCGTCCCGGGTGAGCGGCCGGGGCACGTGGGCCCCGCGGGGGAGGGGCGCCAGGGGGAGCGTGTCGCCTACGGCGTGCAGCGCCTCCCACGCCGCCCGGCGCCGGTCCGGCTCCCAGGCGGCGAAGGCCCCTGCTTGCGCCAGGTGGAGCGCGTCCCCCCGGTCGAGCCCCGCCCGCCGCACTACGTCGGCGATCGACGCGAACGGCCCCGCCGCCCGGGCCCGCGCCAGCGCGTCG
>DATLZT010000154.1:0-9556 GCA_035573835.1 Gemmatimonadales bacterium | reverse complement strand
CCCCGCGCGTGCGGGGATGATCCGGAGCCGGAGCCGATCGAGTTTTGCATCGCCGGGCGTTCCCCGCGCGTGCGGGGATGATCCGCGGGTCGTCCAGCTCCGCGCTCGGGAGGCGGAGCGTTCCCCGCGCGTGCGGGGATGATCCGCCACTCGTTCCGCGCGACATGCACCGGATCGAGCGTTCCCCGCGCGTGCGGGGATGATCCGACCTTGAGCGTGTCGGCCAGGAGGTCGAGCGTGCGTTCCCCGCGCGTGCGGGGATGATCCGCGGTGGGCGCTCAACGAGTTCATCGAGCGGCAGCGTTCCCCGCGCGTGCGGGGATGATCCGGCCCACGCGCCGCCGTACCCGTGCACCTATCGGCGTTCCCCGCGCGTGCGGGGATGATCCAAGTGCCCATCACGCTCAACGCCGACGGGGATCCCGCGTTCCCCGCGCGTGCGGGGATGATCCGCCGGTCTGGGTGTGGCGCACCAGCCAGCCGCCGCGTTCCCCGCGCGTGCGGGGATGATCCGCGCATGAGCCGATTCCTCCCCCAAACCCTGGCCGGCGTTCCCCGCGCGTGCGGGGATGATCCGTTCACGCGCCACCGTCGGTCGAACGTCTGACGGCGTTCCCCGCGCGTGCGGGGATGATCCGCGGTACAGCCTCGCGCGCCGGCTCCTGGCCGAGCGTTCCCCGCGCGTGCGGGGATGATCCGATCGCTGGTGTCAACCTGGATACGCACGTCCAGCGTTCCCCGCGCGTGCGGGGATGATCCGGCGGTGCTCGAGATCACGGCGCATCTGCGTGCGCGTTCCCCGCGCGTGCGGGGATGATCCGATCCCCGAGTCGAGGGCGTTGGCGACCGCCACGTTCCCCGCAGGCGCGGGAATGCCCCCCCACCGTCACACCCCCGGTACACCTGCGCCCGCCGCTCCCCGTGCGAGTCCCCATGACCCACCGGCCCCGCCGCACGATGACGACGCTCTCTGCCCGGCGTCGCCGGCCCCGGCCCGGCGAGCCGGACCCCGCGGAGGACCCGGACTTCCCCCTGTCCCCGGCGGCGTCCGACCAAGTGTCGGGCTGCGGCGGCTGCAGCTTCGCGCTCATGCTGATGGGCTGGGTGCTCGGCACCCCGATGACCGTCTTCGGCATTCGCTGATGGAGTACCCGAGACGGCCGACCAGGCCGATCGTGGCATCCGACGGGCCGCCGATCTGCCCGTCTCCCGGCTCGGAGGCGATCGGGTGCCATCCGACGACGACGGGCGTGGGCGACGGCCGGCGGCCCGCCAACCGCCTCGCCCGCGAGCCCCGGGAGCTCGCGCCCGCTGGCCACGGGCACCGAGCGGCTCGGGGACGGACGAAGCCCGCAACACCGCGGGGCGGATCAATCGACCCGCCCCGCGCGTTTCCACCTACGCTCCGGCCCGCCGCCCTACGCCGTCGGCCCCTGGCTCGGACCCCGCGTCCCCGGACCCGCCGCTACCTCCGACCCGGCCCGCGCCGCCGCCACGTTCACCATCCGCTCCGCCAAGTCGGTGAGCAGCCGGTCGGTTCCCTCCTCCTGCTGCAGGATCCGCTGCAGCGTCTCGGCGTCGTCCTGGAGGCCGAGCTGCCGGGCCCAGGTGCGCGCCGTGCCGTAGGCCGCGATCTCGAAATGCTCCACCCCCTGCGCCGCCGCGATGACGAACGCGTCGACGGTGTCGGGGTCCTGGATCTCCTTGAGCTTCGCCTCCACGTCCTTGAGCTCGGCCTTGAGCCCCGCGGCGGGGCGCCCCTCGGGCCGGAGGCCGTGCTTGCCGCACAGCTCCTCCACCTGCCGGAGCTGGTCCTCGGTCTGCCGGCGGTGGGCCTCGAGCCCGCTCCGGAGATCGCGGTTCGCCACCCGCTCGGCGAGGCGCGGCAGCACCTCGATGATCTGCCGCTCCACGTCGCACAGCATCCGGAGCTTGTTCTGGTAGAGGTCGCGCAGGGAATTGACCGCCATGATGTCCTCCTCGGTTCGATTGGGACCGGCGACGGGCGGCGCGGCATACGCCTCGGGGCCATTCGACCCCACGGCCGCCGCCGGGCCGCGCCGGGCACGACTCCACGTCGCGTGTCGGGATCGACTCCCTACTACGCCGCACGACGGCGAGGGATCCCCGGCCCGGGGCACCGCGAACCGCGGCGGGGTATGGAGCGGGAAGGTCAACGGGGGGACGACACCGATGTCGAGCCGTTCGGGGCGGGTACCGAGCCGACCACGGCGCGCGGCCGAAGGGCGGCTCATCGCCCGCCCGCGCCGGCGGGCGGGCCCGGCCCCCACGGGGCTCCAGCCGCTCGGCCTCGCCGACGGGCGGGACGGGCTGCTCTACGTGCCGGCAAGCTACCGGACCGACGCGCCGGCGCCGCTGGTGCTCGCGCTGCATGGGGCCGGGGGGAACGGGGAGCAGGGCCTGGCGCCGCTCCGCGGGCCCGCCGACCGGCACGGGCTCATCCTCCTCGCGCCCGAGTCGCGGGGCCAGACCTGGGACGTGATCCTTGGCCCGGGCTACGGACCCGACGTGACGTTCGTCGACCGCGCGCTCGACCTGGCCTTCCGCCGCTACGCGGTGGACCCCGGCCGCGTCGCGGTCTCCGGCTTCTCCGACGGCGCCTCCTACGCCCTCTCCCTCGGCATCACCAACGGGGACCTCTTCACCCACGTGCTCGCCTTCTCGCCCGGGTTCATGGCTCCCGCGGCGCAGCGGGGCCGGCCCCGGGTCTTCGTCGCGCACGGCACCCGCGACGGGGTGTTGCCGGTCGAGGTGTGCAGCCGCCGGATCGTGCCCCAGCTGGAGCGGGCCGGCTACGCGGTGCGCTACGTGGAGTTCCCCGGCCCCCACGTGGTGCCGCCCGCGATCGCCGCCGAGGCGGCGGCGTGGCTCGCGGGCTGAGCCGGCGCCTCAGCGGCGGGCCGCCTCGCGGATCCCCTCGAGCTGCCGGATCAGCGCCCGCACCCCGGCCTCGCCCAGGTGGTCGAAGTGGCGGAGGTGCACCTGGGCCACGAGCCCGTCCAGCTCGGCGAGCACCTGCTGGCCCCGGGGGGTGAGCCGGGCGGTGACCATCCGCCGGTCCTGCAGCGCGCGCTCCCGCCGGACCAGGCCCATCCGCTCCAGCCGGTCGAGCAGCCGGGTGACGTCGGAGTCCCGGGTGGCCAGGGCGCGCGCCACCTCGCGGCAGGGGAGGCCCTGGGCCCCGCCGGCGCGGAGGGCGCGGAGCACGCTGTACTGGGTGGGGGTGACGCCGAAGGGGCGGAGCGCCTCGGCCAGCCGGTAGGTGAGGAGCTCGGTGGTGCGCCAGAGCTCGAGGTACGCCGCCTCCGCCACGCCGCCGACGGGGCGGGGCGGGCGGGGCTCGGGCTTCGGGCGCGGGGGGGTCATGGGCGGCTCCCGGGTTGACGCCTGCCCCTAAAATAGTCGTTATCACGCTTGGTGTCTAAACGGACAAAGCTTCCCTCCGCCGGCCCACGCGTTAGCTTGGGGAGCATCGGCGGCCCGCGCGCCGCCCGCCCTTCACCCCGGACGCAGGAGCACCCGTGACCGCCACCTTCACGCCCCCGCTGGCCCGCAACGGCGCCCAGTTCGCCGCCGAGCGGGTCGACAGCATCTTCGGCAGCGACGTCTTCTCCCGCCGGGTGATGCAGCAGCGGCTCCCCAAGGAGATCTACCGCAGCCTCATCCGCACCATCGACCACGGCGAGCCGCTGGATCCCAAGGTGGCCGACGTGGTCGCCGCGGCGATGAAGGACTGGGCCATCGAGAACGGCGCCACCCACTACACCCACTGGTTCCAGCCGCTCACCGGCCTCACCGCCGAGAAGCACGACTCGCTGATGTCCCCCGACGGGAACGGCGGCGTGATCTTCAACTTCTCCGGCGCCGACCTGGTGCAGGGGGAGCCCGACGCCTCGAGCTTCCCCTCGGGCGGCCTCCGGGCCACCTTCGAGGCCCGCGGCTACACCGCCTGGGACCCGACCAGCCCCGCCTTCCTGATGCGCGGCGAGCGGAACGTCACCCTGGTGATCCCCACCGCCTTCGTGAGCTGGACCGGCGAGGCGCTCGACACCAAGATCCCGCTCCTCCGCTCGATGGAGGCGATCTCCAAGCAGGCGCTCCGGATCCTCAAGATCTTCGGCACCGACGTGGGGGTGACGCGGGTGGTCACCACGGTGGGCCCGGAGCAGGAGTACTTCCTGGTGGACCGGGAGCTCTACTTCCAGCGCCCCGACCTCGTCACCTGCGAGCGCACCCTCTTCGGCGCCCGGCCCCCCAAGGGGCAGCAGCTCGAGGACCACTACTTCGGCACCATCCCCGAGCGGGTGCTCGCGTTCATGGCCGAGGTGGAGCGGGAGCTCTACCGGCTGGGGGTGCCGGTGAAGACCCGGCACAACGAGGTGGCGCCGGGCCAGTACGAGATCGCCCCGCTCTTCGAGGCGAGCCATCTGGCGAGCGACCACCAGATGATCATGATGGAGACGCTCAAGCGGGTGGCCCCCCGCCACGGGCTCCAGGCGCTGCTGCACGAGAAGCCGTTCGCCGGGGTGAACGGCTCGGGCAAGCACAACAACTGGTCGCTGGCCACCGACACCGGGGTGAACCTGCTCGACCCCCGGGACGAGGCCCACACCAACATGCAGTTCCTGGTGTTCCTCTGCGCCGTGATCCGGGCGGTGGACCTCCACGCCGATCTCCTCCGGGCCTCGATCGCCTCGGCGGCCAACGACCACCGGCTCGGCGCCAACGAGGCCCCCCCGGCGATCATCTCGGTCTTCCTGGGGAGCATGCTCTCCGACATCCTGGACCAGGTCGAGAACGGGCTCCCCAAGCGCACCCTGCGGGGCGGCACCCTTGACCTCGGGGCCAAGACCCTCCCCCAGCTCCCCCGGCACTCGAGCGACCGCAACCGGACCTCGCCCTTCGCCTTCACCGGCAACAAGTTCGAGTTCCGGGCGGTGGGGTCGAGCGCCAGCATCGCCTGGCCCAACACGGTGCTCAACACCATCGTGGCCGAGTCGCTCGACCACGTGGCCACCGAGCTGGAGCGGGCGCTGGGGCCGAAGCCCGGCCCGGCCAAGCTCCAGGGCGCGGTGCTCGAGGTGCTGCAGAAGCTCATCAAGCAGCACAAGCGGGTGATCTTCGACGGCGACAACTACTCGCCCGAGTGGCACGCCGAGGCCGAGCGGCGCGGGCTCCCGATCCTCAAGGACTCGGTGAGCGCGTTCCCGGTCATCACCGCCCGCAAGAACGTGGAGCTGTTCCGCAAGTACGGGGTGCTGAGCAAGGCGGAGCTCGAGTCGCGGGCCAACATCGCGGTGGAGAAGTACGTCAAGCAGCTCACCATCGAGGCGGAGACCGCGGCCTCGATCGCGCGGGGGCACATCCTCCCCGCCGCGCTCCGGCACCAGGAGCTGGTGGCGAGCGCGCTGAGCGCCACCCGGGGCGCCGGGGTGGACGATCCCGAGACCGCCCGGGCGCTGGAGGAGTTCGTCGGGATGGTGAACGAGCTCCGGGCCGCCACCGCCGCGCTGGAGCGGGCCGCCGCGCACCACGACGACTCGCCCATGCGCCACGCCCGCCACATCGCCGAGACCGTGAAGCCGGCGATGGACCGGCTGCGGAAGATCGTGGACGCGCTGGAGACGGTGGTCTCGGCCGACCTCTGGCCGCTGCCCACCTACCGCGAGATGCTGTTCCTCAAGTAGCCCCGCACCGGCCGGGCGGCGGGGACCGGGACGGCCGGCACGTGGACCCACGCGCCGGCCGTCGTCGCGTCCGGGCCCCGCGCTATCGGCCCGGCCCCACCACGGCGATGCACTCGATCTCGACCCGGGCGCCCAGCGCGAGCCCGCTCGCGCCGAGGGCGCTCCGGGCCGGCTTGTGGCGGGGGAAGAAGGTGGCGTAGACCGCGTTCATCCGCTCCCACTCCGCCATGTCGGCCAGCATCACGGTGCACTTCACCACCCGGTCGAGCGAGGAGCCGCTCCGCTCCAGCACGTCGCGGATGTTCTCGAGGGTCTGCCGGGTCTCGGCCTCGATCCCGCCGGGCACCAGCCCGCCGCCGGCGTCGGCCCGGGTGCCGATCTGGCCCGACAGGAAGAGGAGGTGCCCCACCCGCACCGCGGGGGAGAAGGGACGGGTGGGCGGGCCGTAGGGGGTGAGGAACTCGATCTCGGGCGGCCCCTCCTCGGCCGGCGCCTCGGGCGTCTGGGCCCGGGCGCCCGGCGCGAGCAGGGCGAGGAGGACGAGGAGGACGAGGCCGAGGGCGAGACGGCGGGGCGACCGGGCGATGGGATGTGTCATGCTGTCACCTGGTTCTAGGTGAGGAAATCGGCGCGACGCGGGGACGTCGCCCCCCGGACGACGCGGTTGAAACCGCCCGAGCGGCGGGGCCGTACGCCAAACAAACCAAACTCGCTTCAGCCACGGAAGGTCGAGCCCCGATGCTGATCCCGGTCCTCCTCCTGCTGCAGGCCGCCTCGCCGCCCGCCCCGCCCGGTCCGTCGCGGATCCACCACGGTCGGGACGGCGCGCTCGCGGTGGAGCCGCCCCGGGAGGAGGTCGAGGTGGCGGTGGACGGCGTGCTGGACGAGCCGGTCTGGGGCCGGGCCGCGGTGCTCACCGGGTTCTCCCAGTTCGCCCCGCGGGACGGCATCCCCGCCGCCGACTCCACCGAGGTGCTGGTCTGGTACTCCTCCAGCGCGATCCACTTCGGCATCCGGGCGTACGAGCCCCACGGCGCGGTGCACGCCACCCTGGCCGACCGGGACCGGATCTTCGCCGACGACCACGTCCAGATCCTCCTCGGCACCTTCAACGACGGCCGCCAGGCCTCGGTGTTCGTGGTGAACCCGCTCGGCGTCCAGGCCGACGGCGCGCTGGTCGAGACCGGCCGCGCCGCGGGCGGGCTCATGAGCACCGGCACCAGCACCACCCGGGAGCCGACCGACCTGAGCCCCGACTACGTCTTCCAGTCCAAGGGGCGGCTCACCGACTACGGCTACGAGGTCGAGGTCCGGATCCCGTTCAAGAGCCTGCGCTACCAGGCGGGCGAGGCGCAGACCTGGCGCCTCAACGTGGTGCGCCAGGTCCAGCACTCCGGCTACGAAGACACCTGGGCCCCGGCCCGCCGCTCGGCCGCGTCGTTCCTGGGCCAGTCGGGGCGGTTGGTCGGCCTCACGGGGCTCCGCCGCGGCCTGGTGCTCGACTTCACCCCCGAGCTCACCATGCAGGTGAACGGCGCCCCGGACGGCTCGGGCTGGAGCTACGACGCCCGGGATCCCGAGCTGGGCGGCACGGTGCGGTGGGGCGTCACCAACAACCTCACGCTCAACGGCACCGCCAATCCCGACTTCTCCCAGGTCGAGTCGGACGCCGGCCAACTCGTCTTCGACCCCCGGCAGCCGCTCTTCTTCGAGGAGAAGCGGCCGTTCTTCATCGACGGGATCGAGCAGTTCAGCACGCCCAACTCGCTGGTCTACACCCGGCGCATCGTCCAGCCGGTGGCGGCGGTGAAGCTCACCGGCAAGGCGTTCGGCACCGACGTCGGCGTGCTGAGCGCGGTGGACGACGACCTGGCCTCGCGGAGCGGGGAGGATCACCCGGTGTTCAACATCCTCCGGCTCCAGCGGGACCTGGGCCGGCAGTCGCGCCTCGGCGTGGTCTACACCGACCGGATCGAGGGCGACGACTACAACCGGGTGCTCGCGGCCGACGGCCGGCTGGTCTTCGGCGGGATCTACAGCGCCAACTTCCAGCTCGGCGCGAGCCGCACCCGGCTGGCCGACGCCACCCGGGAGGGGCCGATCTGGCACGCGCGGTTCGCGCGGAACGGGCGGTCGCTCTTCTTCGCCTACTCGATCAACGGCCGGAGCCACGACTTCCTCACCCGGAGCGGGTTCATCGGCCGGCCGGCGATCGTGAACGCGGCGCTGCTCCACCGCTACATCTGGTACGGCAAGCCGGGGGCGCTGGTGGAACAGTTCCGGCCCGAGGTGGTGCTCGACGGGACCTGGAAGTACCAGGCCTTCGTCGACGGCGAGGAGGCGCTGGAGAAGAAACTCCACCTCAACCTCAATTCGACGCTGCGCGGGGGCTGGCGGGTGGGCGGCTCGGTGCTGATCGAGGAGTTCCGGCTCGACCCCGACCTCTACGCCGGCGACCGGCTGGAGGTGCCGGGACCGGGCGGCGGGGGGCTCGACACGATCCCGTTCGACCCGTCGGCCACGCCGGCCATCGACAACCTCGACTGGGTGCTGCGCTTCAACACCCCGGACTTCCGCCACTTCTCGGCCAACGGCTTCGTCCTCTGGGGCCACGACGAGAACTTCTTCGAGTGGGCGTCGGGGGAGCTGCTCATCATCAACGGCGGGCTCACCTGGCGCCCCACCGACCAGCTCCGGGTGAACGCCACCTACCAGCACCAGCAGGTGAACCGCCGCCGCGACGGGAGCCGGGTGGACGTGCAGCGGATTCCCCGACTGAAGCTGGAATACCAGCTCTCCCGCCCGATCTTCCTGCGGCTGATCGGCGAGTACTTCACCCAGGAGACCGACGCGCTGCGGGACGAGGGGCGGACCGGGGCGCCGATCCTCAAGTTCGATCCGGAGGCGGGGGACTACGTGCGGACCCGGCCGACCGAGCGGCGCCGGCTCCGGGGCGACCTGCTCTTCTCCTACCAGCCGAACCCCGGCACGGTGTTCTTCGCCGGCTACGGCAGCACCGCGGAGGAGCCCAACCCCCAAGGCGTCTCCCGGCTGCGGCGGACCCGCGACGCGCTCTTCGTGAAGGCGAGCTATCTCTTCCGGATGTGACCCCGGGCCGCGGGCGCCGGGGGATCAGGGGACGACGAGCACCCCGACCCGGCCGCCGAACTCGCTCTCGACCGAGGGGAGGCCCGCCGGCGCGGTCCAGGGGCCCTCGTCGAGCCGGATCGCCACCCGGTAGGTCCCGGGCGCCAGCGGGAGGAGGATCTCCCAGGCGCCCTCGCCGCACGGGTGGAGCTCGGCCGGGCGCCAGGCGGTGAAGTCGGCCATGAGCTGCACCCGCCGCGCCTCCGGGGCCTCGACCCGCAGGAGGTGCAGCGAGTCGTCGACCGCGCTCACCTCGAGGATCGCCCCCTTCCGCCCGCCGTCGCCCGCCAACGCGCCCAGCCGCATACCGAGCATCGCGTAGCGGGTGGAGGCGAGCCCCCGCGCCGCGTCGGCCGGCTGCCGCCCCACGCTCGCCACCAGGGAGAGGCCGCCGCCGAGCCGGTAGCTCAGCGAGCCGCTCGCCGCCAGGCCCTCGTCGCCGAACGCGTCGCCGTGCCGGAGCGAGAGGGCGACGGTGGCCTCGGCCGGCCCCCCGGCCCAGCGGGCGCCGAGCGCGAGATCGGTGATCCGGCGGCGGATCCGTCGCTCGGCGGCGGCACCGTGCCCGGTCGCCACGGTGTCGAGGACGCGCACGGTGAGCCCCGCCAGCCGGGCGGACAGCGTGAGCCGCCCCACCAGCTGCCAGGCCGCCGCCTCGAGCGCGTGCGACGGGCGCGCGCTCCCCCGGAGCCAGGCGGTGG
>DATLZT010000153.1:0-4984 GCA_035573835.1 Gemmatimonadales bacterium | reverse complement strand
TGGCGGGCCTCGTCGGAACAAAGGAAGGAGACCACGTGGGCCACGTCCTCCGGCTCCGCCACCCGGCCCAGCACGCTCCCCTTCTCCGCCCGCTCCAGCACCTCCTTGGGGAGCATCCCCATCCGCTCGGTGCGGACGAAGCCGGGGGCCACGGCGTTCACGTTCACGTTGGCGGGCCCCAACTCGACGGCGGCCGCCTTGGTGAGCCCGATGAGCGCCGCCTTGCTCGCGGCGTAGTTGGCCACCCCGAACCCGGGCCGGGTGGCCTGGTGGGCGCTCACGTTCACTATCTTGCCGTAGCGCTGGGCCCGGAAGAGCGGCGCGACCGCCCGGAGGCAGTTGAACGCCCCGGTGACGTTGGTCTCGAGCACGTCCCGCCAGGCCTCGTCCGAGAGGCGCCAGAGCGCGCCGTCGATGGCGATCCCGGCGTTGTTGACGAGGTAGTGCACCGCGCCGAGGCGCTCCTTCACGTCGGCGACGAAGCGCTCCACCGCCTGGCGGTCCCGCACGTCGCACTTGGCCGCGAGGACCGGTACCCCCATGGCGGAGAGCGCGGTCTCGGTGAGGAGCGCCTGCTCGGTGACGTCCCGCCCCGGCATGTCGACGAAGCAGAAGGCCACCCCGCTCCCCAGCCGGGCGAACTCGAGCGCGATGGCCCGCCCGAGCCCGGTGGCGCCGCCGGTCACGATGGCCACCTTCCCCCGGAACCCCCGCGGCAGGGGCTGCGGCTGCACCTCCTCCGCCACCACCCCCGCGGGCTCGGGGGTCTCGGGCTGGGGGGCGCTCCAGGCGGGACGGCGGCCGTGCCAGGAGAAGGCGTCGGGCATGGAAGTCCAAGGTACGGTTTGGCTTGCGGTAGGACAAGGACCGTGGAGTATTTTGAGCCCATGCGCCTCCTTCCCTGGATCCTCGTGTCCCTGGCCGGGGCCGCCGGCTGGGGGATGCTCGCCCTGCACCGGGGCGAGACCATCAGCGCCGCCTGGCTGGTCGTCGCGGCGGTCGGCACCTACCTCGTCGCCTACCGGTTCTACGCCCGGTTCCTGGCCCGGCGGGTCTTCGGCCTGGACGACCGGCGCGCCACGCCGGCCGAGCGGCTGAACAACGGCCGCGACTTCGTCCCCACCACCCGCTGGGTGCTCTTCGGACACCACTTCGCGGCGATCGCCGGGGCGGGGCCGCTGGTGGGGCCGGTGCTCGCGGCCCAGTTCGGCTACCTCCCCGGCACGCTCTGGATCGTCTTCGGCGTGGTCCTGGGGGGCGCGGTGCAGGACTTCATCATCCTCTTCGGCTCCATGCGGCGGGACGGCAAGTCGCTGGGCCAGATGGCGAAGGAGGAGATCGGGCCCTTCACCGGCCTCCTCGCCATGATCGCCATCCTCGCCATCATGATCATCCTCCTCGCGGTGCTGGCGCTGGTGGTGGTGAACGCGCTCCGCGACAGCCCCTGGGGGGTCTTCACCATCGCCTGCACCATCCCGATCGCCCTGCTCATGGGCTTCTGGATGAAGGTGTGGCGCCCGGGCCGGACGGTCGAGGCGTCGCTGGGCGGGGTGGCGCTCCTGCTCCTGGCGCTGGTGGCCGGCCGCCACGTCGCGGAGTCCCCCACCCTGGCGCCGATCTTCACCCTCTCCGGCCCGGCGATCGCGGGCTGGATGATCGCCTACGGCTTCGTGGCGAGCGTGCTCCCGGTCTGGATGCTCCTCTGCCCCCGGGACTACCTCTCCACCTTCATGAAGATCGGCACCATCGTGCTGCTCGCGGTGGGCATCCTGCTGGTGCTGCCCCCGCTCAAGCTCCCCCCACTCACCCCCTTCATCGACGGCACCGGGCCGGTCTTCGCCGGGAAGCTCTTCCCCTTCGCGTTCATCACCATCGCCTGCGGCGCGATCAGCGGGTTCCACGCCCTGGTCGCCTCGGGCACCACGCCGAAGATGGTGCGGCGGGAGGGGGACGCGCGGCTCATCGGCTACGGCGGGATGCTGATGGAGTCGTTCGTGGCGGTGATGGCGATGTGCGCCGCGGCGGTGCTCGACCCCGGGGTCTACTTCGCGATCAATGCCCCGCTTGCCGCCCTGGGCGGGAGCCTCGAATCGGCGGCGGAGGTGATCCGGGGCTGGGGCTTCACGGTGACACCGGAGCAGATGCGGGCGCTCGCGGCCTCGATGGGGGAGGAGTCGCTCCTGGCCCGCACCGGCGGGGCGCCGAGCCTCGCGGTCGGGATGGCGCAGATCTTCGCCGGCGCCTTCGGCCAGGGGCTCACCGCGCTCTGGTACCACTTCGCCATCATGTTCGAGGCGCTCTTCATCCTCACCACGGTGGACACCGGCACCCGGGTGGGGCGCTTCATGCTCCAGGAGATCGCGGGCCACGTCTGGGCGCCGATGGGCCGCACCTCCTGGTATCCGAGCATCGTGATCGCCTCGGCCCTGGTGGTGGGCGGGTGGGGCTACTTCCTGGTGCAGGGAGTGCTGGACCCGCTGGGCGGGATCAACTCGCTCTGGCCGCTCTTCGGGATCAGCAACCAGCTGCTCGCCGCGGTGGCGCTCTGCGTCGGCACCACGCTGCTCGTCAAGTCGGGGAAGGCGCGCTACGCCTGGGTGACGCTCCTGCCGCTCGCCTGGCTCCTCACCGTGACGCTCGCCGCCGGGTGGCAGAAGGTCTTCGCCGACGACCCGCGGCTCGGCTTCCTGGCCCACGCCGCCGCCACCGCGCAGCGGGTCGCGAGCGGGGCGATCGACCCGGCCGTGGGCCGGCGGCTCATCTTCAACGACCGGCTCGACGCGGTGGTGGCCCTCGCCTTCATGGCGGTGACGGTGCTGGTGGTGGTCGCGTCGGTGCGGGAGTGGGTCATGGTGCTCCGGGGCCGGAAGCCGGTGGCCACCGCGGAGGCCCCCTTCGTGGAGACGGCGTATGCGGGCTAGGCTGCGGGCGGTCCTCGCCTCGACCGCGGCGCTCCTCCGCCGGATCGCCGGGATGCCGGACTACGCCGCGTACCGGGAGCACTGGCTCCGCCATCACCCCGACCGCCCGATCCCCTCGGAGCGGGCCTTCTACGACGAGTATCTCCGGGCGCGCTACGGCGACGGCCCCACCCGCTGCTGCTAGCCGTCGCCGCGCGCCGAAGCACCACCCAGCCAGCCCCTCCCACCGATGCGCACCTACGTCCGCTACTTCCTGAACGGGCTCCTGTTCGTCACCCCGATCGCGCTCACGTTCTACGTCTGCTGGCGGCTCTTCCGCTTCATCGACGGCTGGCTCCGGCTCCCGGTGCCCGGGGCGGGGTTCCTGCTCACGGTGGTCTTCATCACCCTGGTCGGGTTCCTGGCGTCCAACCTGATCGCGCGGAGCGCCTTCGCCTGGCTGGAGCGGCTCCTCACCCGGCTCCCGTTCGTGCGGATGCTCTACACCTCGATCCGGGACGTGCTCGGCGCGGTGGTGGGGGAGAAGCGGCGGTTCGACAAGCCGGTGCTGGTGACGCTGGTGCCGGGGAGCGAGGCCAAGGCGCTCGGCTTCCTCACCCAGGACGCGCTCGACGGGCTCGGCATCCCGGGCCATGTGGCGGTCTACCTCCCGCAGTCCTACAACTTCGCGGGGCAGACCCTGATCTTCCCGGCCGAGCGGGTACAGCCGCTCGAGGCGAACAGCGGGGCGGTGATGGCGTTCATCGTGTCGGGGGGCGTGACGGGGACGGCCGGTTCGTCGCCGTCGTCGGCGCGGGACCGAGGCGCAGGCGCCGACGAAGCTACCCCATGACCGCCGGGCCCTCGTGCGTCATTGTGAGGCGGCCGCGCTGCCGCCCGCGACGCGATCTCGTCGCCCCCGCACCGGGGCCACCGGCTGCTTGCCAGGCGGGAGGAGAATGCTCCGGCGCGCGGCGCCCGAAGCAATCCGGCCGCCCACGTACCGGCGCACGGGTGGGGCGGCCGGCCGGCGTGCTGCGGCGCTACCGGCCTGCGTCGGTGCCGGCTCCCCCCGATGACGCCGCGGGAGCCGCCGGCAGCCGCGCGATCCACTCGTCCAGCCAGCGCCCCGTCCGGGAGATCACCGCCGAGCTGTCGTTGGCCAGGAAGTCGTAGCCGCCGCGCCAGAGGGAGGAGTCGGCGTACACCCCGCGGGCACGGGCCCGCGCCCGCGCCTCCTCGAGCGCGAGCATCGCCTCCCGGGTCCCGATCCAGATGAGCCCGTCCGAGGCGCGGATCGCGTAGCGCTTGGGGATCCCCACGCTGTCGGGGTAGACGTACACCCGGGCGAAGAACGGGATGAGCCCGGGGTCGGTGAAGTACGAGAGCAGGGTGAGGTAGCGCACCCGGAACTCCTCGTTCGCCGCCGTCTCGAACCGCCGCACCAGCGAGTCGGCCGCGCCGGCGCCGAGCCGGCCGAGCACCCAGGCGTCGCCGTGGTTGTAGTCCCGCCGGGGGATCCGCGCGAGGATGTCGGCGAGCACCGCCGAGTCTCCCTCGACCGCCCGGCGCCGCTCGAGCACCACCGCCTGGATCGACGGCTCGAGGTCCTCCGCCTTGAGCCCGGGGTTGTTGGGGATGGGGAACGGCCCCGCCTCCTCCAGGTGCCGCCGGATGCGCATCGCGCTGTCGGCCGAGCGGGGGTCGCGCAGCTCGGCCAGCCGGTTGAACGCCACCAGGGCCAGGTTCCAGGAGCCGTTCCCCTCGATCGCCCGGTTGATGAGGCGCCAGAGCGGGCCGGGCTTCGCGGTCCGGAGGATCCGGAGCACCGAGTCGGCCTGGGGCGTTCCCTCCTTCAGCGCCTCGTGGAGCTCGGAATAGGTGGCGCGGCGCGGATCGCCCACCCGGATCTGGACCTGGGCCGCCGCGGGTCCCGCGGTGAGGAGGGAGCCCGCCAGGAGCGCCGGGAGGGCGGTGATGGGTGCCCGAATCATCAACGATCGCATGGTGTGTCCCGGTTGGAGGCCAAGGCACCGCCGTCCTTCGTTTCGCTGCGAGGAGGCGGCCGTCACGCCCGGCTCGCC
>DATLZT010000152.1:0-12637 GCA_035573835.1 Gemmatimonadales bacterium | reverse complement strand
GGGCGGCCGGGGCTACCCGCCGATCGCCACCCCCCAGGGGCTCCTCCCGGCGGGGATCGTCTTGATCACCGCCATCGTGCGGGCGTCCACCACCGTCACGTCGTTCGACGGGCCGTTCGCGGTGTAGAGCTTGCGTCCGTCGGGGGTGATGGCGATGCCCCAGGGCCGCTCGCCGACCTTCACGCTGGCGATCACCTGGTTCGTCGCGGGGTCGATCGCCGACACGGTGCCGCCCCGCCCGTTGGCCACGTAGACCCGGTCCCCCGCGGGGGACACCACCACTCCCATCGGCCGCGAGCCCTCCGGCAGCTTGATCGTCTCCACCACGCGGTGCGTGGCGAGATCGATGACCGAGACCACGCCGTCCACCTCGCTGGAGACGTAGGCGCGGGAGCCGTCGGGCAGGAAGTCGAGCGCCCGGGGCCGGCGCCCCACCTTGACCTTCGCGACCACCTCGCCGGTCCGGGCGTCGACGGCGGTGACGTCGTGGTCGGTCTCGCCGGTCACGTAGAACACCCTGCCGTCGGGGCGGAGCCGCACCCCTTCGGGCTCGCGCCCGACCGGGACCGTGTCGACGACCTCGCCGCTCGCCACGTCGACCACCGAGGCCACGTTGGCGTCCTCGTTCGAGACGTACAACCGACGGCCGTCCGGGCTCACGTCGAATTCCTCGGGGTCGCTGCCGCCCGGGAGCACCCGCACCGTCTTCCGGCTGGCCACCTCCACCACCGCGATCCCGTCCTTGCTCTTGTCGACCTCGAGCTTCTCGCACTCCTCGTCGGACATGGTGGGCGGGCACTTGGGGGAGCCGCTCAGCGCCACGTACACCGTCCGACCGTCAGGACTCACCTCGACCCCGCGGGGCCGGGTGCCCACCGGGATCGTGGCGACGACGCTGTCGGTCCGGGTGTCGATCACGGTGAGGTCCTGGGAGTCCTCGTTGCTCACGTAGGCCAGATGGGCGGTGGCCGCAGCGGCGGTGTCGGCGGCACCGCGCGCGCGGTCGTCGCCCCCTGGTCCGCAGGCGAGCGCCGCGAGCGCGAGCAGGGCCAGTCGGCGGCTTGCACGTTCAGTCATCGAAGATCGCCCTCGCGCGATTGCGTGTCTCGTTCAGGCCGACGACGCCGGCCAGGCGTGCCCGGCGGAAGACGGCCTCGGCGACGTCGGCGTTGGTGAGCCGGGCGCCGCTCAGGTCGGCGCCGGTGAGGTCCGCGCCGAAGAGCTCGGCGGCCGTGAGGTCGGCCCGGGCGAGGATCGCCTCCGCCAGGCTGGCCCGGGTGAGATCGGCCTTGTAGAGGTTGGCCCCCGTGAGATCGGCGCCGGTGAGGTCGGCCCCCGCGAAGTTGGCCCGCATCAGGCCCATCGACTGGTTGGCGGCGTCCACCCCGGCGTTGGCGCTCCGGAGACTGGCCCGGACGAGCCGGGCGCCCTTGAGGTAGCCGATGATGCGCGCGCTGTCGAGCCGTGCCTCCGTCAGGTTGGCGGCCTCGACGATAGTCGAGAAGAGGCTCGCTCCCCGGAGATCGGCCCGGGAGAAGTCGGCCCGGCGGAGCACGGTGCCGTCGAGGTTCGCCCGGGCCAGCCGGGCGCCGGTGGCCACCGCGTCGGTGAGGTCGCAGCTGAAGAGGTTGGCCCCATCGAGGTAGGCCCCGGCCAGCCGCACCCCGGTGAGGTCGGCACCGCGGAAGTCGACCCCGCGCAGGTCGAGCCCACCGAGATCCTTGCCGGCGAAGCTCGGCGCCGGCCCCTCGGTCCGGAGGGCCGAGCGCACCTGTTCGGCGGTGAGCCGCACGGGCGGCGTGTCCACCGCCCCGACGATGGCGGCCGAAGCCACGGGGCCCCCACCCGGGAGCCGCGCGAGGAGCAGCAGCGAGGCCGCGAAACCGGCGAGCGACATGGGACTTCCTTCCGGGGACGCCACCCCAAAGCCGGACGGGACCGCCCCCTGGCGGTCCCGTCAATCTAGGCCGACTCGGTGGACTTAGCTATTCTGCCGCACCGCCGGCCGCCCGACCCCGATCTTCCCGTCCGCCCGGGCTTTGAGGTAGGAATACATCGCCTCCATCTTGTCCATCTCCAGGCCCAGCTCGCACCAAGCCGGCATTCCCTTCTCCTTCCGTCCCGTGCAGACCGTCTGGATGAACGCCTCCTTGGTCGGGATGGTGCCGCCCTCCTTGAGCGACACCACCAGGGCCGGGGCGAAGGAGGTTCCCACGCCGAACTCGCCGTGGCAGCGGGCGCAGTTCAGCTCGAACTGTTTCCACCCGTTGTAAGTGACCTGGTCGACGGTGTCCTTGGGGATCTGGCGGTATGGGTTGGTGGCGTCCTGCGCGGTGGCACCGCGGGCGGTGACGGCGGCGAGCAAGAGGCCGAGTCCCAGGACACGGCGGAGCGTCGAGGAGAGGGCGGACGGGCGCATGCGGGTCAGCGATCCTTTCTCCGAAGGGGGTCGAAGCAAGGGTAGCGAGCCGGGGGCCGGGGCCCGCCACGGTCCCGGGGCCCACAGCTGTGGTCGACTCGGTCAAACGCGGCGCAACGCGCGTGCCAGCCGGCTAACCGCCGCGCACGCGGGGGGAACGCGCCGGTTCGAGGCCTGCCGCCGCCGGCGCCGGCCCCGACGGGGGTCGGGGAGCGTCCCCGGCGGGGGACGCCGTGCCGGCCGGCCGCTCGTCGTCATCCTCGTCGCCCAGCTTGGGGCCTTCCCTGATGGGTAGGAGCGGCACCCCGTAGTCCCGGAGGATCGCCTCGATCTGCGGCCGCCGCCGGTCGAGGAAGGCCTGGAGACTGTCCCGGAGCCAGGCGTCGCGCCGGCGCGTGGCCAGGCCGAGATTGAATGCGAACGGCATCCCCGTGAGGGAATCGTACTCGAGCACGTTCATCGTGAGCGGCACCGGCGATCGCTTGCCGAAATAGCCCGCCAGCGGTCCCCAGACGATCGCCACGTCGACCTGCTTCCCGATCACGGCGTTGATGATGTCCTCGGGGCGGACCACGTCGCTGTAGAACGTGCTGAATCCGGTCAGGTTGCCCACCACGCCGTGGGCGCTCAGCGCCATGACCGGCGGGGGGTTCTCCCCGTCCGAGTTGAGGAGGTTGACGCCGATCTTGAGTTTCTTGAGGGCGGGGTCGTCGAGCGACTTGATGTCGAGCCCGCTGTCCTTGCGGGTGACGATGACGTAGGCGGAGCGATAGTACGGCCGCGTCACCGCCGCCATGTCCATGCCCTCGGGCGCGGTGATCGCGACGTCGCAATAGCGGCCGTTGAGGGCGCGGCTGAAGAACCCCCGCCGCACCGGCCACCAGGCGTACTCGAGCCTCGACTTCCACTCCGCCGCGATCAGCTCGGCGATCTTGTTCTCGTAGCCTTCGCCCTTGGTGTTGGACAAGGGCAGGTTGTCGGGATCGGCGCAGACCCGGAGCACTCCCGGCGTGGGGAGGTTCGGGCGTTGCGCCGCGAGCGGTGTGGCGGCCGCGAGCCCCGCGAGGAGCGGCAGGGCCCGGGCGAGCCGGCGAGCCGTGGCCATGTGGATGAATATACCCCGGTGGTGGCGGATCGGCCGGATGGAAAGGCGGAGGGGCGCACCGGAGTGCGCCCCTCGCGCCGGTCCGGGCGCCGGAGGGGTCCGAACGCCCCCCTCCGGACGCCGGGGCCGATCTCAGAGCGAGAAGACCGTCAGCACGCCGCCCTGGGTGCTGAAGTTGGCCGCGTCGCCGAACGCGCCCAGCGCGCCCAGGCCGGCCGTCGGATCCTCGGCACCGATGCCCGCGGCGACACCGATGCCGGCCCAGCCGCCGATGCCCGAGAGGACCGCGATGTACTGCTTGCCGTCGGGTCCGGTGTAGGTCATCGGGTTGCCGATGATGCCCGACGGGGTCTTGAAGCGCCAGAGCTCCTTGCCCGTCTTCTGGTCGAGCGCCTTGAGCCAGCCCTCCATGGTGCCGTAGAACACCAGGCCGCCGGCCGTGGTCAGGGCGCCGCCGTAGGCCGCGAGGTTCTCCTTGTTCTCCCAGACCACCTTGCCCGTGGTGGCGTCCCACGCGATGAACCGGCCGCGGTGGCCGCCCGGGCCCGGGAACATCCGCACGATGGCGCCGACGTAGGGCTGTCCGGCCGAGTACTTCACCTCGACGCCCTCGTAGTCCATGCAGATGTGGTTGGCGGGCACGTAGAACAGCTTGGTGATCGGGGAGTAGGCCGCCGGCTGCTGGTCCTTGAAGCCGATCGCCGCCGGGCAGATCCCCTCGGTGTTCCGCTTCGAGGAGGTGCCGTAGCGCGGGTCGCGCTTCGGGATCCCCGTGGTGAGGTCCACCTCGGTGGCCCAGTTGACCGGGCCGTAGGGCTTCGCGACGAGCAGCTTCCCGTTGGTGCGGTCGATCGTGTAGGCGAAGCCGTTCCGGTCGAAGTGGACCAGCGCCTTCACCGGCTTCCCGCCGATGGTCAGGTCGGCCAGGATGTTCTCGTTGACGCCGTCGTAGTCCCACTCGTCGTGCGGCGTCATCTGGTAGGCCCAGACCACCTCGCCGGTCTTCGGCTTGCGGGCGAAGATGGTCATCGACCACTTGTTGTCACCCGGCCGCTGGTCGGGGTTCCAGGTCCCGGGGTTCCCGGTGCTGTAGTAGAAGATGTCCAGCTCCGGATCGTAGGAATACCAGCCCCAAGTGGTCCCGCCGCCGCGCTTCCACTCGTCACCTTGCCAGGTGGTCACGCCGAGGTCCTTGCCCTGGTGCGAGGGGTAATGCTGGTTCGCGTTCCCCTTGATGAGGACCTCGTTGTCCGGGCCGGTGCTGTAGGCGGTCCACAGGTGCTTGCCGTCGTTCACGTTGAACGCCGAGACCCGACCCCGCACGCCGAACTCGCCGCCGGAGATGCCGGCGATCACGACGTCGCCGATCACGATCGGGGCGTTGGTCATCGTGGCGCCCTGCTTGTAGCCGGTCGCCTCGGTGCCGGCGCCCGACCGCTCGGGGTGCCGCACCTTCCAGAGCTCCTTGCCGGTCTTGGCGTCGAGCGCCAGGAGCTCGCCCTGGAGCAGCTGGATGAAGATCTTGCCGCTCGGGTGATAGGCGGTGCCGCGGTTGACCAGGTCGCAGCAGGCGATCGGGATCGCGTCGGGCGACTGATTCGGCACGTGCCGCCAGATCATCGGCGCGCCCGGCTTGGAGAGATCCAGGGCATACACGATGTTGGGGAACGAGGTGTGCACGTACATCACGTTCCCGATCACGAGCGGGTTGCCCTCGTGGCCCCGCAGCGTGCCGGTCGAGAAGGACCAGGCGGCCTTCAGGTTCCGGACGTTCTGCGTCGTGATTTCCTTCAGCGGGCTGAAGCGAGTCAGACCGTAGTCCCGACCGGTCATCCACCACTCGCCCGTCGGAGCATTCAGGGTCCACGCCCCCGAGCGCGCTTCCTGAGCGGCGGCGGAAGCGAACAGCGCAAGCGCCAGGCCCGCGGCCACTCCTCCCGACACCAACCTCTGCGTGAAGCGGTTCATACTGACCTCTTGATGAAGGGTTCCACTGCACTGCACCTGCACTCCGGATGGTTGCGGCGCGGGCGCGCGTGGCCGGAGCCGCCACGCCGCCCGGGAACCACGACGTCGGGCCCAGGGGGCGTCCAAGGGATGTCCCGCTCCCCCGCCCGCCGGCACGGGTTCCCCCGCCGGCCGGCCCGTCCGTCCCACCCATCCGGGCCGGCGACGGACGTCACGGATCCCTAACGACAAACGCCCGGGCGCGGCGGCGCCGGGCGTCGGCAGAGCGGATTCGGTCAGGGCGAGCCGGCCGAGCGGCCAGGCGTACGTGAGGCCGCGCCACCCGACCGGAGCGAGGCGAGCCAGCCGGGCGTGCCGTCCGGGGTCGGCCGCGCCGCCCCCCCGCACACGGCTCGACGCCGCCCCGTCCGGACGACGATGACGGGGAAGCCGACGAACGGTACCGGAGGGCGCGAAACCCATGGAGTACCTCAGCAGCACAGCAGCCTGTTGAAACCGTGCGATGTACGACCGGAAGAGGCGAGTCGCGGTGCCCAGGTGCTACCGTCCAGGACGCGCCAGGTTCCCCCAAAGGGAACGAGCGGCGCTCCAACCCCAGGGGTTAGCGAGGGGGGACGGCAGCGCCCGGCGCGGGCGGCTGCCGCGGCGTGCTGCCACTATACATCTCGCCGTATAACCTGTCAATCAGATTTCCAGGCCCCGCCGCCACCCCGCCCTGCCCGGGGCTCGACCGTGGGCCGCCCCACCCGGGCGCCCGCGTTGCTGAACCCGGTTGCCACCACCAGCCCGCCCGCCTCGGCGCGCACGACGTCGGCCAGGGCCCGGACGGCCTCCTCCCCCTCCACCAAGCCGTAGACGGCGGGGCCCCACGAGCTCTGGCCGACGCCCAGCGCCCCCGCCTCCCGGAGGAGCTCGATCACCCGCCGGGGCGCGCCGCCGGCGAACGCTCCCCCCTGGGCCGGGGCGAACCACCCCCCCGTCACCCGCTGGATCTCGCTCAATGCCGTCCCGAAGCCCGGCAGATCGGCCTCCGCGAGCGCCGGCAGGAGCTGCATCAGCACCAGATGCGCCACCCGCTCCACCTCGGCGGCCGGCGGCTGCGGCAGCCGGTCGAACGCCTGGTTTTCCGCCGCCCCGCTCAGCCCGGGACGTCCCGGCGGCACCGCGATGACGCAGTGCCAGCCGGCCGGCATCGGCAGTCGGGCGAGGAGGGGGGCCGGGCCGTCGGCTCCGGTCGAGCGCCGACCGCCCTCCAGCACGAATCCGCCGTGGGCGAAGAGCCAGGTCCCGACGCCGGACCGCCGGCCCCGCCCCACCGCCGTGGCCAGCGCCGTGACGTCGGTCGGCAGGTCGTAGAGCTCCGCCAGCGCGCGCCCCACGGCCAGGGCCAGCTGCGTGCCCGAGCCCAGCCCCGCGTGCGGCGGGATCGCCCGGTGGATCCGGAGCCGTGCCCCCACGTCGAGCCGGTGATGGGCCAGGAACCGGCAGGCGTAGTCCGCCGCCCGGGCCGCGTCCGGACCCTTGGCCTCGATCCCGTCGGCCGGTTCCGCCTCGAGGAGCACCGAGGGCTCCGGCACCGCGGCCCCGACCCCGCCGAACCGACGGCCGAGGTCGCCCCGGAGGTCGAGCATCCCGAAGTGGAGTCGCGCCGGTGCCTCGACGAGGACGGCACGGCCGCCGTGGCGCGAGGGGGTCACGGCCGGGAGGCGGGGGCGAGGGCCCGCTCGACGTGCTCGGTCACGAGCCGCATCGCCTCGTGCTCCCGGGGGCCCGCGGTCTTGTCGACGATGGTCTGGAGCCGGACGAGCTCGCTCCGGATTTCCGCCGCCGGGATCAGGTGGGTGCGCGTCGCCAGGATCGCCGCCTCGAGCACCGCGTGGCTGGCCCGGTTGAAGCCGAGGAACTCCCGCCGCACGCCCCGATGCACCACCCGGGCCACGATCCGCGAGCGGGGCGGGGTGGCGTCGATCGATACCACCTCGATCTCCCGCCAGGAGCAGGCCGCCTCCAGCACCGCGCCGGCGACGACCGTGGCCGGGAACCAGGGGAAGCGGGCCTCGGTGAGGGCGCCCTGGACGAAGAGCATCGCGTCGTCGGTGAGGTTGACCACCGCCGCGCCCCGACGGTTCAGGTTGCGGAAGGTCGTGGTCTCGAGGAACGGCTTGACGACGATCGTCTCCTCGCCCCACTCGACGCCCATCGGGGCGAAGTTGATCGTCCCGTCGGGGGCCATCGTGGTCAGGATCGATTCGATGATCATGCGGGCTCGGCGATCACCGGGTCCCGGCGGGGGCGGGCTCGAGCGCAACGGGGAGCCGGTCGGCCCGGGCCGCCCGCCCGTGGAGGAAGCGGTCGATGATCCGGTAGCCGTGCTCGGTGAGCACCGACTCGGGATGGAACTGGACCCCGTAGACCGGGTGGCCCACGTGCTCGACCGCCATGATCTCGCCGTCCTCCGAGGTGGCGGTCACCCGGAGCGCCGGCGGCACCGACTCCGGCGCGATTACCAGCGAATGGTAGCGGGTGGCCCTGAAGGGCGACGGGAGTCCCTCGAGCAGGCCGACCCCGGCATGGTGGATGCGGGAGGTCTTCCCGTGCATCGGCCGCCCCGCTCGCACGATCTCGGCCCCGAACGCCGCCCCGATACACTGGTGGCCGAGGCACACGCCGAGGATCGGCGTGCCCGGACCGAAGCGGCGCACCACCGCGGTGGAGATGCCGGCCTCCGCCGGGGAGCAGGGGCCCGGCGAGATGATGATGTGGGAGGGGTCCAGCTCCGCGATCTCGTCCAGGGTGATCGCATCGTGCCGGCGCACCAGCGGCTCCTCGCCCAGCTCCCGCACGTAGCGGGCGAGGTTGTAGACGAACGAGTCGTAGTTGTCGATGAGGAGAATCATGGATCCCCGGCGCCCAGCACCTCGATGATCGCCCGCGCCTTGTCCAGCGTCTCGCGGTACTCCTGCTCCGGGTCGGAGTCGGCCACGATCCCGCCGCCCACCGAAAAGTACACCCGCTCGCCGAGGTGGAGGACGGTGCGGATGACGATGCTGGTGTCCATCGCCCCGGTCGGGCTCAGGTAGCCGATCGACCCGCAGTAGACCCCGCGCCGCGACGGCTCGAGCTCGGCGATGATCTCCATGGCCCGCACCTTCGGCGCGCCGGTGATCGAGCCCCCCGGGAACGCCGCCGCCAGGAGGTCGGCGGCGTCCGCTCCCGGCGCCAGGCGCCCGACCACGGTGGAGACGAGATGATGCACGGTGGCCCAGCTCTCGAGCGCGAAGAGCTCCGGGACCCGCACGCTCCCGGGCCGGCAGACCCGCGAGAGGTCGTTCCGCAGCAGGTCCACGATCATCAGGTTCTCGGCCCGGTCCTTCTCGCTCTCGAGCAGGGAGCGGGCGAGCGCCGCGTCCTGCTCCGGGGTGCTCCCCCGGGGCCGGGTTCCCTTGATCGGCCGGGTCTCCACCAGGCCCTCCCGGTCGACCCGGAGGAACCGCTCGGGAGACGCGCTCACCACCGTGAGGTCGCCGAAGGCGAGGTAGGCGGCGAACGGCGCGGGGTTCCGGCGGCGCAGCCGCCGGTACAGCCCCCAGGGGTGGCCGCCGTAGTCCGCCTCCAGGCGTTGGGAGAGGTTCGCCTGGAAGATGTCGCCGGCCACGATGTAGTCCCGCACCCGGCTCACCGCGTCCAGGTACCCCCGATGGGTGAACGCGGAGCGGAGTCCGATCCGCCCCGCCCCGGGCACGGCGTCCACCGCGAAGCTCGGCGCCGGCTGCACCGGGGTGCGCGCGAAGCGGGGCGGGCCAGGCCCCTCGTCCGCGGGCCGGCGTCGCCCCTCCAGGCGATCGAGCACCCACCGCATCCGCCGGCCGGCCCGCTCGACCCCCGCCTCCCCCATGGGGGAGACGCCGGTCGAGATGACCCAGGCGCGGTTGGCCCGGTGGTCCCAGGCGATCACCCAGTCGTAGAGGCCCAGCATGACGTCGGGTAGCGCGAGGTCGTCGTAGCGCGGCGCCGGGAGCCGCTCCAGCACCGCGCCCCAGTCGTAGCCGATGTAGCCCGCCATCCCTCCCTGGAACGGCGGGAGGCCGGGGACCGCCTCCGCGCGGTGGCGCGCGAGCAGCTCGCGCACGAGCTCGAGCGCCTGCCCCTGGCCGAGCACCCGCTCGACCCGACCCGCCACCAGCCGCTCCACCAGGGTGCCCTTGCTCCTGATCACCAGGGCGGGATCCGCCGCGAGGAACGAGTGCCGGCCGAGGCGCCCGGGATCGGTTGCGCTGTCGAGGAACAGGAGATAAGGGAGGTCGAGGAACCGCTCGCAGGTCTCGACCGGGTCCGGCGGGACGGCGAGCTCCTCCACCAGCGGCGGGCTCACCGGCCCGGCTCCCTCCGCGCCCGCCGCTGGGTGAGCCTCACGTGCTCCGACTTCACGTCGTCCGGGGGCGTGAGATAGCCCCACGAGAGCGCCCCCTCCTGCCGGTAGGTCTTGCCCAGGGTGATCGCCAGCTTGGCCTTCATGAGCTCGCGGCCCAGGTAGAAGGCGTGGGTCGGCTCGTCGACGCCGAGCTGGGCGAAGATCTCCTGGATGTCGGTGCCGCGGACGAACAGGCTGTCGTTGAAGACCGTGATGGTGGACTCATCGGCGAAGATGCGGAAGTTCGCGTCCCGGACCTGGGCCTGCAGCTCCCGCAGTTCGGCCTCGCCGTAGGCGAGGATCTGGGGATCCTTGACGGTGACCAGGCGGTCGTCGATGCCCTTGGGGATGGTGCGGTGGGTGACGGCGTAGTGCATGAGCCGGCGGGCGACATCGATCTCCCGCACCGCGCCCCGGGCCCAGGGGATCACCTCGGTGGTGAGCACGGCACGGACCCCGAGCTCCTGGCAGACGCCGATCAGGACGGCGTTCACCCCGGTCGAGTCGGCGGCGGTGAGCTCGGTGATGTTGCCGATCCCCATCAGGAGCTCCGCCGCGGGGTGGCGCCGGCGCACCTCGGCGTAGCGCTCGAGCGAGGCGGTGAAGCCCATGCCGATCGGCTCGACGACCGGGTCGATCAGGTACGGGACCCCCCAGCGCTCCAGCGCCTCGACGTTGCGCTCGAGCGTGTCCAGGCCGGCGCCGAAGTCGGGGATCACCACCACCCGCACCCGGCCTCCGGCGAGCTCCCGCGCCACCTCGAGGTTCGAGCCGTTCAGGCTGAGCACCAGCTCGGCCCCCGCCTCGACCGCCCGCCGGATCTCGTCGGGCTCGAACGAGTCCACGCTCACCCGCATCCCGGCGCCCACCAGCTCGCGGACCACGTCGCCCAGGGCGGGGAACGCCACCCCGGGCGTGCAGCCGATGTCGATCACGTCGGCGCCGCTCGCGCGGTAGTACTCGGCGGCGCGGCGGATCTCCTCCCGCGGGAGCTTCGGGGCGTTGTTGATCTCGGCGAGGATCTCGATGTCGTAGGCGCCGTAGTCGCGCGCCGCGGCGGCCCGGCCGAAGTAGCGGGGGATCTCGCGCAGGTCCTTGGGGCCCTTCTCGCAGCGGACCCCGAACCGCTCCGCGATGACCGCCGGATCCCCTTGGCAGAGGCCGGGGATGAGGATCAGGTCGACGTCGGGCGGGACCTCGAGGAACCGGGCGATCCAGGGCGTGGTCATGAGTGCGGCGACGGTGATCTTCATGACCGCCACCTCGCCCGGGATCGGCGGGTCCATCGCCGCCAGGGTCCGGCGGAGCGCCGGCTCGGCGAGCTTCCCGGTGACGAACAGGACCCGGGTTATTTCGGGTCCCCCGCGCGCACCCACTTGTTCGGCGTGCCCTCCAGCGCGCCGCCCGTCGGCCGCCAGAGCACGGTCTCCTCGATCTTGCGCGCCAGCTCGAAGTCCTTGTCCGTGACCCCGCCGGCGGCGTGGTTCTTGAGCTTCACCCAGAGCTTGCCCCAGGTGACGGTGAGATCCGGATGGTGGTAGGCCGCTTCGGCCAGGAAGCCGATGGCGTTCACCACCTGGAGCGTGGTCTGCCAGCCGTCGGTCTTGTATTGGCGCCGGATCCATCCGTCCTCGTAATACCAGCCGGGCAGCTCCTTCAGGCGCTCGTTGATCTCGGGCTCGCTATAGGTGCGTTCCTTCGTGGCCATGGTCGGTCTCCTTGCTGCACGCACGGCGTTCACATCACGTCGCCCCCGTTGACCATGATCGTCTGGCCCGTGAGGTACGAGGCGGCGTCGGAGGCGAGGAAGACCGCCGCCCCGGCGACGTCCTCGGGGCGGCCCCACCGCCGGAGGGGGATCGACTCGGCGACCCGCCGCTTCCATTCGGGCTCGGCCCCCTCCCCGAAGGCGGTCTCGATCCACCCGGGGGCGAGGACGTTCACCCGGATCCGGGGCGCCACCCGGCGGGCCAGCGACTTGCTGAAGCCCAGCACGCCGCCCTTCACCGCGGCGTAGAGCCCGGGATTCTCCCCCTCCATCCCCTGGGTGACGTGGTCCCACGACATGTTGATGATCGAGCCGCCGTCCGGCTGCCCCTGCATCAGCTCCACTGCGGTCCAGGAGGCGAACATGGTGCCGCGCAGGTCCACCGCGATGAGGAGGTCGAGCTTCTCGACCCGGGAGAGCCGGTCGGCCTGGGGGGTGACGATGTCGGCCCCGGCGTTGTTGATCCAGGTGTCCACCCGGCCGAACGCCTCCTTCATCCGGCGGGCGAGCGCGTCGATCTCCTCCGGCCGGCTCACGTCCAGCCGCGCCACCTCGACCTTCCGGCCGAGCCCCCGGATCCGCTCGGCCGTCGCCTCGGCGCCGGCGCGATTGGCGCGGTACGTGAGGCCGACGTCGGCGCCGGCCTCGGCACAGGCCAGCGCAATGGCGCGCCCGATGCCGCTCGACGCGCCGGTGACGAGGACGACCTTGCCGTTCAGCATCGCACGTCGTAACATACCGGCGTCTCTACCCGCCACAAGGGAGCGAACCGGTGCGGCTGCTCGTGAGCGTCGCCGACCCCGAGGAGGCGGTGCGCGCCCTGGCGGGCGGCGCGGCGATCCTCGACGCGAAGGATCCGGCGCAGGGATCGCTGGGCGCGGTGACGCCGGCGGCGCTCGCGGACCTCCTCGCCGCCGTCCCGCCGGACTGCCCGGTGAGCGCGGCCCTGGGCGACCACGCCACGCC
>DATLZT010000151.1:0-4098 GCA_035573835.1 Gemmatimonadales bacterium | reverse complement strand
CGCAAAGAAGAAGGCCGGATGAGCGGCACCGGACGGGCAGCGACGCTGCCCGTCTCCTTTTTCGCCCGCCCCGCCGAGGTCGTCGCGCCCGAGTTGCTCGGCGCCGTCATGATCTCCCGCATCGACGGCCGGCTCACCGCCGGGCGGATCGTGGAGACCGAAGCGTACCTCGGCGAGCACGACCCGGCGTCGCACGGCTTCGGGCTCCGCCGGAACCGGCGGAACGCCGCTCTCTTCGGGCCGCCGGGCACCTGGTACGTGTACCGGTCCTACGGCATGCACTGGTGCGCGAACCTGGTCTGTCACGCCGAGGGGCTCGCCGCTGCGGTCCTGATCCGGGCGCTCGAGCCGCTGGAGGGGCTGGACGTGATGCGGGTCCGTCGGGGAGGGGTGGGGGACCGGGCGCTCTGCTCTGGGCCCGGCCGGCTCTGCCAGGCCCTCGGCATCACCGCCGCGCTGGACGGTGTGCCGCTCGCGCGGGCCCTGGTCGTCGTGGTGCCGGGACCGGCGCTGGACGGCGCCCGGGTCTCGGCCACCCCGCGCGTCGGGGTCAGCCGCGCCGCCGATTGGCCGCTCCGGTTCGTGGTGACCGGCTCCCCCTGGGCCTCCCGCCGGGCGTGAGCGGTGCGCTGGTGGCCCGACGGAACCCATGTGAACGACGCCCGGGGGATCATCCGATCCGGATGGTCCCCCGGGCGTACCCGCCGCTCCTGGCTCGCCCCGCCGGGCGCCGCGCTGCGGCGCTCAGTACCCCCCGCCCGTCACGTCCTCGCGGGCACTGCCGAGGCTGATCCGGAGCCCGCCGGTGAAGGTGTGGAGCGGGCTCTTGAGGAGGTTGGTCCTCACGTTGGTGGTTTCGCCGTCGGCGCTCACGTCGAACTTGATCTGCGGGACGTTGTTGATGGTGTACTGCCCGAAGGCGGCGAAGGGGCCGAGGCGGAACTGCAGTCCGGCGAGCAGGCCGACGACGCCGGCGGTGCCGGAGCTCTTGGCCAGCCGGACCAACTGTTCCTCGCTGCCGGGGTCGCCCGCGCTCGGCACCGGCCGGACGCCGTTGACCGTGAGGATCCCGAACCCGAGGCCGACGTAGGGCTGCACGTGCCCCTTGAAGGGGAACGCCATGACGGCCGCGTGATACTTCTGGAGGTCCTGGAACAGGACCGTCTGGGTGGCGCCGGGCGAGGTCGAGGTGGGAAGCAGCGTGAATTGCGAGACCTCGTCGTTGCCGAGGCCGTGCTCGTATCCCAGGAGGACCGCGGTCCGGCGCGCGGTTACCATCAGGTGCGCGCCGACCATGGGCATGGCGCTCTCGTCCTGGGCCGGCGTCCTGAAGATGTACGTGCCGCCCTGCCCACCGAGATACCACTTGAACGCGCCGCCGCCGGGCTGGTCGGTCACCTGGGCCGAGGCGGCGCCGCCACCCACGACCAAGGCGAGCGCGGCGAGCGAGAGCGAGCGGGTGCGCATGCGCATTCGATCAACCTCCCTGACGAGTCGGCGCCGGGTGCTGGACGCGCCGGACGGTGCCTGAAGCCTACTCCCCTGGCGACCCCCTACTGCAAGTTAGAGCCCATCCACCGGCCAGGGGGTCGATGCAATGGTTTGCGCTGGTCCAAGTCGTGGATTTGCCAGTGGTTGGTCGAGGTCGGCTGGCCCGCCTCGGGCTCGGCCTGGGGGGGAGTGGCCGGTCGGCGGGGCACGCCGGACCAGCCCCCCGAAGCGAAAAGTCAGGTGGTAGTGCAGAATAAGACCCGGCCCCGGGCCGGGCCGTCAGATGAGCCCGAGCCGGGTTCCCACCCGCTTGAAGGCGGCGAGCGCCTCGTCCAGCTCGGCCCGGGTGTGGGCGGCGGAGATCTGGCAGCGCACCCGCGCCTGCCCCTGCGGCACCACCGGATAGCCGAACCCGGTGACGAACACCCCCTCGTCCAAGAGCAGGTTGCTCATCTCGATCGCCTTCGCCGTCTCGCCCAGGATGACGGGGATGATCGGGGTCTCGCCGGGGAGCGGCCGGAAGCCCAGCTCGAGCAGCTTCTCGCGGAAGTACCGCGCGTTCTCCCGCAGGGTCGTGACGCGCTCGGGGTGTCGCTCCAGGAACTCGACGCTCGCCAGGGCGCTCGCCGCCACGGTCGGGGGGAGCGCATTGGAGAAGAGCTGGGGCCGGGCGCGCTGGGTGAGGTAGTCGCACACCGCTTCGGAGCCGGCCACGAAGCCGCCGGCGGCGCCGCCCAGCGCCTTGCCCAGGGTGGAGGTGATGATGTCGACCTCCCCCACCATCCCGAAGTGCTCCGCCGTGCCCCGGCCCGTCGCCCCGAGCACCCCGGTGGCGTGGGAGTCGTCGACCACCAGCACGGCGCCGTGTCGGCGGCAGATCTCCACCAGGTCCGGCAGCGGGGCGATCGAGCCCTCCATCGAGAACACGCCGTCGGTGATGACCATCTTGATCCGGCGGTCGCGGGCCGCGGCGAGCTTGTCCTCCAGGTCCTTCATGTCCGCATGGCGGTACACCGCCGACTGCACCTTCCCGATGGCCTTCGCGAGCCGGATGGCGTCGATGATGGAGGCGTGGTTGAGCTGGTCGCTCACCACGACGTCCTGCTCACCCAGGAGCGTGGCCGGGACCGCCTCGTTGGCGTTCCAGGCGCTCACGAACGTGAGGCTCGCCTGCGTGCCCACCAGCCGGGCGAGCGCCGCCTCCAGCGTCCGGTGCACGGTGAACGTGCCGCAGATGAAGCGCACCGACGCGGTGCCGGCGCCCCAGCGGTCGAGCCCGGCCTTCCCGGCGGCGATCACCGCGGGCTCCGCGCTGAGGCCGAGGTAGTTGTTGGAGGAGAGGATGATGACGTCGCCCCGGCCTTCCATCTTGACCCGCGCGGCCTGGGGGCTGTCGAGGTGGTTGAGGACCTTGTAGACCCGGTCGTGGCGGAGCTGGTCCAGCTCGGCGCGGAGCCGGGACTCGAGCGGGGAGTCGACGACGCTCGTCATGCGTTGATCTCCAGGATGACCTTGCCCGCCGCCCCGGCCTTGATCACCTCGACCGCCTCGGCGAAGCGCTCCAGCGGGAAGCGGTGGGTGATCACCGGCCGGGGGTCGATCTGGCCGGTGCCGAGATAGCGGCGCATCTGGTCCCAGGTCTGGTACATCTTGCGGCCGGTGACGCCGTAGATGGTGAGTCCCTTGAAGATGACGTCCCGGGCGAAGTCCACCTCGGTGGTGCGGCTGGGAGTGCCCAGCAGGTTGACCCGCCCGCCGAGCCGCGCCGCCGCGAAGGCCTGCGCATGGCCCGAGGGGTGGCCGCTCATCTCGCAGACGAGGTCCGCCCCATCGCCCCGGGTGAGCTCGCGCACCCGGGCCACGACGTCCTCCGACCCCGGGTCCAGGGTGACGTGCGCCCCCATCCGGCGGGCGATCTCGAGGCGGCGGGCGTTGAAGTCGCTCGCGATCACCAGCGAGGCGCCCGCGGCGCGCGCCACGCCGACGGCGAAGCAGCCGATCGGCCCGCAGCCCAGCACCAGCACGGTGCTCCCCGGGAGCTCGGCCTCGAGCACCGTGTGGAACGCGTTGCCCAACGGGTCCATGACTGCGCCGATCTCCGTGGGAATCCCGTCGAGCCGCATGACGTTCGAGGCGGGCATGGCGATGTAGTCGGCGAAGGCGCCGTCGCGATCGACCCCGATGATCTGGGTGCGGCGGCAGAGGTGGCCGTGCCCCAGGCGACACTGGAGGCAGTCGCCGCAGACGATGTGCCCTTCGGCCGTGACCCGGTCCCCCACGGCGAGGAGCCCGGCCGCCCGCGCCTCGGCCCCCAGTTCGGCCACCTCGCCCGCGAACTCGTGGCCGATCACCACCGGCGGGCGGAGCCGGCCGCTCGCCCAGCTGTCCCACTCCCAGATGTGCAGGTCGGTGCCGCAGACGCCCGCGTGATGGACCCGGATCAGCACGTCGTTGGGCCCGCACTTGGGCGTCGGGACCTCCCGCAGGACCATCCCCGGACCGGCCGCCTCCTTCACCAGCGCGCGCATGGAGCCTCGGAGCGAAAGTCGGCGGGGAATATACATCGGGCCCGTGGACCGCGAAGTGGCGAACGCGACGCGGGGGCGG
>DATLZT010000150.1:0-11379 GCA_035573835.1 Gemmatimonadales bacterium | reverse complement strand
GGACCATCCGCCGCGCCGGCCGCCCGGGCCAGGCAGGCCAGCTCCACCCGGCGCGGCGCGTCGAGGTCCACCTCGAGCACCGGCACGGCACCGAACGCCACCGCGAGCGCGAGCCGCCGGCCCGGCGGATCGAGCGCCGCCACCACCGCGGGACGGCCCCGGTCGTTCAGCCAGCCGGCCACTCCCCGGGCCACGCGCGTCGGATCGGCGCCGGCCTCGACGCCGTACCAGGCGAGACCGCGCTCGCTCGCGAAGATCGCCGCGCGGTGGACCACCGACCGCCAGGAGGACCCCCCGAGCCACCCCTCGACCGGCACCTCGTCCCAGAACGGCTCCCGACCGAGGGCGCCCGCCAGCCGGGGCAGGTCGTGCAGGGCGGCGACCGAACGGAGCGCGTGCTCGAGCGACATCGACTCTCCGGCGAGGCGGAGGTCCACGGTACCGCCGGCCGGTCGGGGATCCGGTATCGGTTTGGCGCCGGCGGTGGCGAAAGTGGCGGGCGGCGACGACGCAGGAGGGGTGCGGAGCCCGCGCGCGGCGCGCTATCTTGAGGCATGATCTCGCGGACGCCTCTCCCGCTTCGTCGGCTCGTCGTCGCCCTCGGCGGGCTCCCCCTGTTCCTCCAGGCGCCTCGGGCCGTGGCGCAGGCGCCGGTCGACACGCCGGCCCCCGCCGACAGCGGACGGTTCGTGGTGCTGCATCGCCGCGATACCGTGGTGGTGGAGCGGTTCTCCCGGGCCGGGGAGCTGCTGCAGGGCGAGCTGGTCCGGGTGGTGCCGCGGCGGGATCGGGAGAACTACCGCGCCGTCATGGCGCCCGACGCGTCGCTCCCGCTGGTGGAGGTCGCCGTGCGCCGGGGCGACAATCCCCCCACCGCCCCGCCGGTCCAGCGGACCCGGGTGATCTTCAAGGACGACAGCGTGGCGGTGGACGACGTCACCTCGAACGGGCTCGCCACCCGCATCTTCCCGAGCGAAGCCGGCGCGATCCCCTATCTCAATCTTTCCTTCGCGCTCCTGGAGCAGGCCACCCGGCGCGCCGCCGCGAGCGGCCGCGACAGCCTGGAGGTGCCGTTCTTCAACCTGGGCGGCGGACAGACGCTGCGGGGCAGGGTGATCCGGCTCGCGCCGGACCGGATGCGGCTCGTCATCGGCTCGGTGGCGTTCGATCTCCGGGTGGGTCAGGCGGGCCGGATCCTGGGCGGCGGGATCGCCGAGCAGGAGCTCACGGTGGAGCGCCAGTGACGAACGACGAGGCCCGGATCGCCCGTCCGCTGGCGGCGCTGCTCGTGCTCGGCACGCTGATCGTCGCCGCGGCGGGGCTGGTGCATCCCCGCCTCATGGGGGGCGGCGCGCGGCAGCTCGCCACCATCGCCGCGTCACCTCACTGGCGCGCGGTGCACCTGGGCCTGTTGGCGGGGACGGGGCTGGTGATCGCGGGGATCTGGAGCCAGGCGTTCCGGTATCCGCGCGACGCCGGGGGCGAGCTGCTCCGGGTCGGGCTCGCGGTGGTCTCGATCGGGCTCGCGATCCACGCGCTCAACATCGTCTACATGACGGGGGCGGGCCACGCGATGGCCGGCTTCCACGCCGCCGGCGACGGGGGCATGGCGACGCTCTTCGACGCCACCCACCCCATCGGCCTGATGGCGGCGCGGTTCGGGAACTACCTGATCGCGATCGGGGCGATGCTCCTGGGGTGGGCCTCCACCCGCGCCGGCGTGGATCCGCCCTGGGTCGGCGGGCTCGCCTGGCTCGCCGGCGTGGGCGGGCTCGTGGCCGTGGCACTGGCCCACGAATCGACGCAGTACATCCTGGCGCCCGCCGCGCTCCTCATCGGCTGGCAGCTCGCGGCGGGAGGGCGGACGCTGCTGGCGCGCCGCTCCCGTCCCGCTGCCTGAGGCGGCGAGCCCGACGCGTCGAGGAACAGGCGCTCCCCGAACGGGACCACACCACCCGGCCCGATCCCGCCGCGCCTAGTACTGCTCCATCAACATCAGGGAGAGCTCGTCCAGCGGCTTGTGCTGCGGCTTCACCTGGCCGTCCGCGTCGAACCGGATGTTCATGGCGCAGAGCTCCTCCAGCGCCACCATTTCCTGGTTGTTCAACGAGAGCAGATAGGGCTCGGGGCCGGCGCGGAGCTGGGCCAGCCGCGCCACCAGCCAGTCGGGCTTGTCGACCGCCTGGTCGAGGGCGTCGAGCATCTCGCGGGTGAGGGTGAGCTTCATGTCGTGAGGCTCCCGGGTGGGGTCCGGTGGGGTCGCGGCGCCAGCGGGCGCTTTTCCCGAATGTGCTCCGTTCCGGTCGGCCCCGCAACACCCGGCGGTCCGCCCCGGGCGCGAAAAAAGCCCGAACCGAAGCCCGGGCCCCGCTTGCTCGCTTGCGATCGCCGCGTCACTGGTGCCGCGTCACCGCGGCCAGTTCCTGCTCGATGCAGTCGATCTGCCGTTCCATTTCCGCCGCGTCGAGCTCGTTGGCCGGGGCGGGCACGCCGTTCTGGGTGAAGAGCGCCGCCACCAGCGCGTCGGTGTAGCCCACCACGGCCACCGCAATCCCCTTGTCCAGCAGCCGGTTGAGCCGGAGCATGATCGCCATGCCCTGGCGGGCCCGCATCGCCGCCAGCACCGGCGCCAGGTTCCGGATGAGCAGCTCGCGGAGGAACTGGATCTCCTCGACCACCTCGCCCGCCGCGAGGCCCCGCGCCATCGCCATCCGGCCGTAGTGCTCGCAGGCGTGGAACCACACGGTCTTGACTTCGCGCCGCAGCGGGCCGAGCATCCCGGTCAGGACGTCGAGGAGGAGCCGGAGCTCCCGCTCCACCACGTGGCGCGGCACCGTCGCCGCCGCCGTCATCCGCTCACCTAGCCAATCCGCCCACTGCGCGACCATCGGGTCGCGCAGCTCGGCCATCGCGCGGCCGGCGGCGAGGAGAGCGGGGTGCGTGTCGCGCACAGCCGAACTCCCGGGGTTGTAACGCAGTGCCAATCTACATCGGAGCCCAGATGGGGTCAAAACCGGTCGCCCGCCCGCCGCGGCTCGCGCCGGGCTCCCGCGTCGCGCTCGTGGCGCCCGCCGGGCCGCTGCTCGAGCGCGACGACCTCGCGCGCGCCGAGGAGCTCTGCCGCGCGCTCGGATTCGAGCCGGTCGTCGGCCGTCACGCGCTCCGCGCCCACGGCTATCTCGCCGGCACCGATGAGGAGCGGCTCGCCGACCTCAACCACGCCCTCGCCGACCCCGGCACCGACGCCGTCTGGTGCCTCCGCGGGGGCTACGGCGTCACCCGGATCCTGGACGGCGTCGACTTCACCGCGCTCGCCCGGCGGCCCAAGGCGCTGATCGGCTTCTCCGACATCACGGCGCTCCTCGTCGCCGCCGGCCGGGTGGCCGGGGTCGTCGCCTTCCACGGTCCCGTCGCCCGCTGGGGACTCACCGGGTTCAGCCAGCGGCACTTCGAGCGGGTCCTCTGCCGGGGAGAGGCCGCGGGGCGACTCGAGTCGCCCCCGCGGCCCGCCGACGTGCTGGTACCCCGACTCAACCGGATCGTCCCGCTGCGGGAGGGGGTGGCCGAGGGGCCGCTGGTGGGCGGCAACCTCTCGCTGCTCCAGTGCCTCGTGGGCACCCGCTACTTCCCCGAGCTGGACGGCGCGATCCTCTTCCTCGAGGACGTGGGCGAGGACGTCTATCGCATCGACCGGATGCTGGCCCACCTGCGCATGGTCGGCGCGCTGTCGCGAGTGGCCGGCGTGGCGGTGGGACGGTTCACCGAGATGAAGCGCGGCGGCGAGAACGGAGCCCTCGGGCTCGACCAGGTGCTCGCCGCCTACTTCCTCCCCCTCGGCGTGCCGGTGGCCCACGGCTTCCCGATCGGCCACGTCGACGACCAATGGACCCTGCCCCTCGGCGTGCGGGCCCGCCTCGACGCCGGGGCCGGCACGCTCGAGCTCATGGAGCCGGCGGTGTGCTAGGCTCGGTCGTCGCCAGCGCCGCCGCGGCGGCCGCCGCGCTCGACTCGATCCACCGCGCGAGCGCGGGTTGGGGCGCGAGCGGGATCGGGCGGTAGCGGAGGGGCAGGCCGGCCAGATCGTTGGGGATCTTGGCGCGGGTGATCGAGCCCGACGAGATCATGACGGGGAGCGCCACCACCGAGTCCCGCGCCCGGGCGGCGAGCGCGAGCACGGTGTCCCGCATCGCCGCGACCGCCGCCGCCCGTACCGCCGGAGGCGCGTCGTCCCGCAGCAACCCGACCCGCAACTCCGCACGAGCCGCCCGCCGGAGATCCTCGCTCGCCGCGGTCAGATTGCGGATCCACCGCTCGGCGTCCCCCGCGTCGTTGGGACCGTGGGCCACGAGCAGGATCGGCCGCGACCGATCCCGCGGCTCCAGCTCGCGCCACCGGACCAGCAACGCCTCGGCCAACTCCGGCGCCGCGTCGAGCGCCGCCGTCACCCGCATCGGCACCGCCGGCGCCCCGTGGTGGCCACCATGGTCGTGCCCGGCGAGCTCGGGCGGCAGGTCCGGGCGCTCACCCGCATAGAACCGGATCTGCTGGTAGTGGCTGCCGAAGCTCGAGACCATGAGGGGCACCACCACCACCGACCGGGCGCCCCGCGCCACCAGCGATCGCACCCCCGCATCCCAGCCGGCCGAGTCCTTCTCGGCGCCCATCAGGAACGCCAGCGCGACGGGGCCGCGCTCCCAGCGCACCGTCGCGACCGTCTCGCGGACCCGGTCGTTCCACTCGCGGTTCGCCCCATGCGCCACGACCAGCAAGCCGGTCTGGGCCCGCGCCGTGACGGGGAGTCCCATCGACCCGAGCGTGAGGAGCAACGCGAGCGCCGCGCCGCCGCAAGGGAGACGGTTCACCATGCGATCCCCCACGTGAGGCCGCCGTACCAGCGCCGGCCGAGATAGGTGGGGGCGTTGGCGGGCCGGGTGTCGGCCACGTTGTCCACGCCGAGCGTGAGCCGGCCGCCGGCGCCCAGCGCGACGCCGGTCGACAGGTTGATGCGGGTGTAGGCGTCCTGGACCTGGGTCGGCTCGCCGGCGTCGTTGCGGGTGAGCGGGACGCTGGTCGTGTGGATCGCCTCACCGGTCAGGGAGAGCCGTCCCGGCTCCACCGTCACGGCGCCGCGGGTCATGTGCGCCGCCCGGTTGAGGAGCGGGAGGCCGGTCGACCCGTCCTCGCTGTCGAGATAGGCATGCGAGCCGCGCACCGTGACGATCCCCCGGGTGGCCGACGCGCCCACCTCGAGACCGGCGGTCCGCGCGCGATCGACGTTCCGGTAGGCGAAGACGCTCCGGCTCGGGTCGACCAGCTCGGTCTCGATCAAGCCGCGGAGCCAGTTGCGGTACCCCCGCAGGTAGACCTCGACCCCGCCGGCCGAGCGGCCGATCTCCGCGGTCGCGTTCCAGGAGTACTCCGGGGCGAGGTCGGGATTGCCGAGCACCGTGTAGCTGGGGTGGCCGGGGTTGGTGAAGTTGGTATAGAGCTCCTTGAACGACGGCGCCCGGAAGCCGCGCGCCGCGGCCAGCTTGAGGTAGGTCTCCGCCGGGCCGCGGGCCACCAGGCCCAGCCGCGGCGCGAGGTCGGTGCCCCAGACCTCGCCGCTCGTGAGGCGCGCGCCGGTGGTGGCGGTGAGCCACGGGAGCACCCGCCAGTCCGCGCTGACGTAGACCGCTCCGCTCCAGGCGGCACGCTCGCCCCCCTCGATCCTCCCCGTCGAGAGCCACTCCCGTTCGACCTTGGCACCGACCAGCCAGCGATGGCGGCCGAGGTCGCCCCGGCGCACGGCCTCGAGGTCGACCACGCGCTGCTTGTCCCACTCGGCGGCGCCGCCCTCGCGGCCGCCGCTCGTCGAGCGAATGAAGCGGTGGTCGTAGAGGCTGCCGTGCAGGCGAAGCTCGGTCCGCCCCTCCGTCCCGAGGGTGGCGGTCGTGAGGGCGTCGAGTTGCCAGTTGTCGTTGAAGTTGTTGCTGGGCGGGCCGCTCCGGCTCGCGGCGAGATACTCCTGGTTCTCCACCACGCCGAGCACGCGCAGGTCCAGCGCCCCGCCGCCCAGCGGGCTCGTGACGCGAAGCATGCCGTCCCAGCGATCGGCCGTGCCGACGCTGCCGGCGGCGCGCCCGGGGACGAGATCGGCGCTGCGACGACCGAGATCCACGGCGCCGTGGAGTCCGAGGGCCGGACCGGTCACCCGGAGCCGATAGTCACGCTGGCCCAGCGATCCGAATTGGGTGGACGCCTCCACCCCCGGCCCGAGATCCCGCCGGGTGAGGAGGTTGATCACGCCGCCGAGCGCCGCCGAGCCGTAGAGGGTCGACTGCGGCCCCTCGACGATCTCCACTCGCTCGAGCTGGGCGGGGCTCAACCGGGTGAGGTCGAACTGCCCGCCCAGGCGCCCCACCACCGGTGCGCCGTCGACCAGGACCAGCACCCGGTCCGAGCCCAGGCCCTGGAGCGCCACGCCCGCCCCGGAGCCCACGACCGGCTCGATCTGGACGCCGGGGAGGTCGCGGAGCAGCGTGGTGAGGTCGGTGACGGCGCGCCGCGAGAGGTCCCGCTTGCCCAGGACTCGAACGGCCGCCGCCGCGTCCGACGCCCGGCTCGGACGCCGCTCGGCGGTGACGATGATCTCTTCCAACGCGGCGGCGTGGGACGAGTCGCGCTGCTGGGCCTGCCCCACCGCCGGACTGGCGATGAGCATGGCCACCAACCAACGGATACGGACTGGCATGTGTGGAGAGATGTGTTTTGTTGAAAATGATTATCACTTTCAGCTAATTTGCAAGAAAAATATTCGGTATTCAATGGCGAGTTGTCAAGCGATATGTTGGCGTCCATGGCCACGCCCACCCTCTCCCGCCATCGAATCGACGGCGCCCTCGGCCCGATCCTGATCGACGTCCGGGCCGGCGGGCGTGACTCGCGCCGACCGGCCGTCGTGGTGCTGCACGGCTTCAAGGGGTTCAAGGACTGGGGGATGTTCCCGCCCTTCGCCGAGCGCCTCGCCCGGGCGGGGTTCGTCGCGGTGGCGTACAACGCCAGCGGGAGCGGGGTGGACGAGAGCGGCGAGTTCGCCTGGCCCGATCGCTTCGGCCGCAACACCTTCGGCGCCGAGCTGGCCGACCTGGCCCAGGTGCTCGAGGCGCTCACGGCCGGCGAGCTGGGCGTGGCGCCGCCGTCCTCGATCGGGCTGGTAGGGCACTCACGGGGCGGCGGCATCGCCGTCCTCCACGCGGCTCGGGACCCCCGGGTGCGGGCGCTCGTCACCTGGGCCTCGATCGCGAGCGTGGTGCGGTGGTCGGCGGAGGAGCGGCGCGCCTGGCGCGAGCGCGGTCGGCTCGACGTCATGAACCAGCGGACCGGACAGGTGCTCCCGCTCCGCACCGACGTGCTGGACGAGATCGAGCGGGAGGCCCGCGGCTCCCTGGACATCGAACGCGCGGCGGGGCAGGTCGCCGTGCCCTGGCTCATCGTCCACGGCGAGGCCGACCCGGCGGTGGAGGTCGAGGAGGCGCGCCGGCTCGAGCGGGCGAGCCGGGGCGGCCTGGTCCGCCTCCTCACCCTGCCGGGCGCGGGGCACACCTTCGGCGCCGTGCACCCCTGGGCGGGGGAGACGCCCGACCTCCGGCGCGTCTTCGACGAGACGCTGGGGTGGATGGCGCGGTGGCTTCGTTAGGCGATCCGCCGACGATCCTCGTCACCGGCGCCGGTCGCGGCCTCGGGCTCGCCACCGCGCTGGGGCTCGCGCGCCGGGGCGCGCGGGTCCCCATGGTGGCCCGCGACCCGTCGGCCGGGCGGGAGGCGCTGGCCCGCCTGGTCGCGCAGACGGGGAACCGCGAGACCGCGCTCCTCACCGCCGACCGGTCCGAGCTCGCCGCCGTCCGCCGGCTGGCCGAGGAGGTTCGGCGCCGTTGGGGGCGGCTCCAGGTGTTGATCAACAACGCCGCGGTGATCCCGCGGGAGCGCCGGGTCGCGGCCGACCGGCTCGAGATGCAGCTCGCCGTGAACCACCTCGCGCCGTTCCTGCTCACCGATCTCCTCCTCGACCTGCTGGCCGCGAGCGCGCCGGCCCGCGTGGTGAACGTCGCCTCGGAGGCGCATCGGGGGGCGCGCATCGACTTCGGCGACCTCCAGATGACCCGCCGCCACGATCCCCCGGAGCAGTACGCCCGCACCAAGCTCATGAACCTGCTCTTCACCTACGAGCTGGCCCGGCGGTTCGACCCGGGGCGCATCACCGCCAACTGCCTGCATCCCGGGGTGGTGGCCTCCAGGCTGCTGGCCGACTACCTGGGGCTCCCGCCCGCGCCCCCGGCTTCGGCGCCGCCCCGGAGCAAGGCGCGGCCACCATCATCCGGCTCGCCACCGCACCCGAGCTGGCCGGGGTCACCGGTCGCTACTTCGTCGATGGACCCGAGCGGCGTCGGAGGCGTCGCACGATCGCCACGCGGCGGCGCGACTGTGGGACCTGAGCCTGGCCCTCGCGAAACCCTGAGCCGGCGGCCTTCGCCGCCGGCTTGACCCCGACGGGCCGGCCTGCCGAATCTCCACCCATGCCGATCTACGAATACCGCTGCCGCGACTGCGGCGCCGACTTCGATCTGCTGGTGCGGAGCGACACCGCCCTGGCCTGTCCCCGCTGCGGCGGCGCCTCGCTGGAGCGGAAGATGTCGCTCACCGCCCGCCCGGGCGGCGCCGGCGAGACCCAACCCGATCTCTCCACGCTGGGGCCACCCCCCGGCGGCTGCTGCGGAGGCGCCTGCCACTGCCACTGAGCCGGTTCCAGGAGCGGGCGGCCGCCCTGGTCCGGGCCAGGACGCCCAAGACGCTCGACGTACCCGGGGCGGCACTGGCCGGGGTCGCCGTGGTGCTGGCGCCGCAGCCCGACGCCGTACTCCTCATCCGCCGCGCCGAGCGGGAGGGGGATCCCTGGTCCGGGCACATGGCGTTCCCCGGCGGACGCCACTCGCCAGTCGATCGTGATCTCCTCGCCACCGCGATCCGCGAGACCGCCGAGGAGGTCGGGCTCCGCCTCGACGAGCGCCAGCTCCTCGGCGTGCTGGACGACGTGGCGCCCCGCTCCCCCGGCCGGGGACCCCTCGTCGTGCGGCCCTTCCTCTTCGCGCTCGATCACCGACCCGAGCTCCGGCTCAACCACGAAGTGGCGCTCGCCCTCTGGGCGCCGATCGACGAGCTCCGGGCCGAGCGGACCTACCGGCCCGCCACGTTTCATCACCGCGGCGCGCCGCGCGTCTATCCCGCCTATCACCTCGCCGACCACGTGGTCTGGGGGATGACGGAGCGGATCCTCACCCCGCTCCTGAACGACCTCTCGTCCTAGCGCCAGTCACCTCTCACGGCGCCCACTGCGGGGCGACGCCGTCGCGCCGCCGGCCGATGAACGCCCCGTCCGGCCGACGATTGGGCGACTGCAACGTTCGCTTGTGGAAATCTTGACATTAGCTATGTCTCATGGCATGTTTAGTTTGTCCTAATTTATCGGTCACGCTATGAGCGCCGCCCTCGCCCAGGAGCCACTTACCCGCTCGGTGGAAGACTATCTCAAAGTCATCTACCGACTTACGCAGCGGGGGCAGCCCGCCTCCACGAGGGACATCGCCGGCTGGCTCCAGCTCTCCGCCCCCTCGGTGAGCGGGATGCTGAGGCGCCTCGCCGAACAGGGGCTGGTGGAGCACAGCCCCTACCGGGGCGTCCAGCTCACCGACGACGGTCGCCGGGTGGCGCTCCGGATGGTGCGCCGCCACCGGATCATCGAGTCGTATCTGGTCGCCTTCCTCGGCTACACCTGGGACGACGTCCATGAGGAGGCGGAGCGCCTCGAGCACGCGGTGTCGGATCGGCTGATCGAGCGGATGGCCGCCGCGCTGGGGCATCCCCGGTTCGATCCCCACGGCGACCCGATCCCCGACGAGGACCTCTCGGTTGACGAGCTGAGCTACGTGCCGCTCACCGACATCCCCGTCGGGGGGACCGCCGAGGTCCGGCAGGTCGGGACCGATCAGCCGGAGCGGCTCCGCTACCTGGCCGCGGTGGGGCTCACGCCGGGCACCACGGTCACGATCCTCGATCGGCAGCCGTTCCAGGGTCCGATCACGGTGCGCGGCGGCGCGGGGGAGCAGGTGATCGGTCACGAGCTCGGGGGGATGGTGCTCTGCGCCCCCGCCGAGCGGCAGGAGGAAGGAAGGAACGATGACGCAGTCTGATCCGCCCCGGATCGCCGGGGAGCCGCGCGAGCGCCTGGACGAGCGGGGGCTCACCCGGCGCGACCTGCTCAAGGTCGGCGCGCTCGGCACCGTGGGGCTGGCGGCCGCGAGCGGGGCCGCACTGCTCCAGCCCCTCGCCGCCGGGGTCCGCCCCCAGGGGGTGGGGCAGGGGGGCGCGGCCTCGCACGGCTCGCATCACGACATGGTCGTGGTGGGCGACGTGGGCACCGGCGCCTTCGACCCGATGCGGTATCTCACCGAGTTCGACTACGGCCGCGTGTCCCGGCTCCCGTCGGGCCAGACGCTGCGGGAGTACACCCTCGTCGCCGAGGATCGCGAGATCGAGGTGGCGCCGGGGGTCTTCTACCCGGCCTGGACCTACAACGGCCGGGTGCCGGGCCCGACCATCCGCTGCACCGAGGGCGACCGGGTCCGCGTCCACTTCACCAACCGCGGGAGCCACGCGCACACGGTCCACTTCCACGGGATCCACCCGTCCAACATGGACGGGGCCTTCGAGGTGGTGCACCCGGGCCAGAGCTACACCTACGAGTTCGACGCGGAGCCGTTCGGGCTGCAGCTCTACCACTGCCACACCGTCCCGATCAAGCGCCACATCCACAAGGGCCTGTACGGCGTCTTCATCATCGACCCGAAGCAGGGCCGCCCGCCCGCGCGCGAGCTGGTCATGATGATGAACGCGTTCGACACCAACTTCGACGGCGAGAACGAGATCTACGCGGTCAATACGGTCGCTTTCCACTACCAGAAGCACCCGATCCCACTGCGGCTGGGCGAGCTCACCCGGATCTACCTGGTGAACATCACCGAGTTCGATCTGCTGAACTCGTTCCACCTCCACGGCAACTTCTTCCGTCTCTACCGGACCGGCACCGAGCTGGAGCGCCACGAGTGGACCGACCTGGTGACCATGGGCCAGGGGGAGCGGGCGGTGCTCGAGTTCACCTACAAGCACCCGGGGCTGTTCATGTTCCACGCGCACCAGAGCGAGTTCGCCGAGCTGGGCTGGGCCGGGATGTTCGACGTGCGGGGGCCCAATGCCTGAGATCGGGATCGCCGCGCCCGAGCGCGCCCCGGGGCACCCGGCCGGGGCCGGGGACGAGCACGCCGCCGCCGACGGGGCCGGGCACGC
>DATLZT010000149.1:0-18021 GCA_035573835.1 Gemmatimonadales bacterium | reverse complement strand
TGCTGCACGTGGCCCTGCCCGGGGCCGACCTCCTGGTGCGCCGCAAGCCGGGCGTCCCGATCGCCACGCTCGGCGTCTACCTCCCACGCCTCGCGCCCGATCCCGCGTCGCTCGCTGGCCTCGCCGCGCTCACCGTGCGCGCGTCGGTGCGGGGCGCGGGCGGACTCGCGGCGCCGGAGCTGGCGTACGCCTTCGAGCGCCTGGGCGGCTCGCTCGCGAGCGCCGTGACCGGCGACTGGTGGGGCTTCGGCAGCACGGTCCACGCCGACCGACTGGCCGAGGCGGCGGTGCTGCTCCGGCTGGTGCTCCGCGAGCCGCACCTGGCGGCGGACGACATCGCCCGGGAGCGCGGGCTGCTGGTGGAGGAGGCGCAGCAGGCGGCGGACGACATGTTCCGCTACCCGTTCCAGCTCGCCTTCAACGCGGCCTTCGGCGACAGCGGCTACGGCCTGCCGACCCTCGGCCTCCCGGAGACGCTCGCGGCGATCGGCCCGGCCGACGTGCGGCGCTGGCACGAGGAAAACGTCTCGGCCACGCGGGCGGTGGTGGTGGCCGTGGGGGACGTCGATCCCGCCGATACGGCCGACCGGCTCGCCGGCGTGTTCGGTGACCTCCCGCCGCGTGCCGCTGCCCGCGCCCGGCCGCCGCAGGCATGGATCGTCGACGGTGTGCCCGCCACCAAGGTGGTGGCGCGCGAGAAGGCGCAGTCGGCCCTCGCCATGGCGTTCCCCGGGCCCAGCCGACGGGACCGGAGCCGCCACGCCGCCGAGGTCTGGGCCGCTGTCGCGAGCGGGCTGGGCGGCCGCCTGTTCGAGGCGCTGCGCGACCGCCGCTCCCTCGCCTACACCGTGCTCGCCACGTCGTGGCAGCGCGGCCTGGGCGGCGCCCTCCTCACCTACATCGCCACCTCACCCGAGCGGGAGGAGGAGGCGCGCGAGGCGATGCTGCGGGAGCTGGGGCGCTTCGTGGAGGAGCCGGTCACTCCGGCCGAGCTCGACCAGGCGCGGAACTACCTCGCGGGGCAGGCAGAGGTGCAGCGGCAGAGCGGCGGCGCGGTGGCGGGGGAGATCCTCGAGGCCTGGCTGATCGGGGAGGGGCTCGAGGAACTGGCGGATCCCGGCGCGGCCTACCGCCGGGTCAGCGCCGACGACGTGCGGGCGGTGGCGGCCGAATGCCTCCGGATCGAGCGACGGGCGGAAGGCGTCGTGCGGGGGACCGGGGGAGGGAAGTGAGCGAGCGACCCGGGCCGGCTACCGCGCCGCGAGCCGCTTGGTGATCACCTCGATCCCCGCGTCGAGGTTGGCCGGCGCGCGGGCGAGGATGTCGACCACGCAGGTCCCGTCGCCAGGGACGGTGTGGACGATGATATGCCCGCCGTGGCAGAGGAGTCCGGCGAGGACGCCGTGGGGGCCGGACTTCACGATCGGCGGCCCGTAGCTCGAGAGGCCGATGGCACCGGCCGCCGCGAGCACCGCGCCGGAGAGGCCGTCCAGATCGGCCAGGCGCGCGCCGGCGAGGCCGGCGAGCTCGGCCGTCCGCTGGGTGAATCGGCCGGTCATACCGTGGGCGGGTGCGCCACGACCGCGTCGCGATAGCCTTCCGGGACGCCCACGTCGAAGAACCTCGCCGCCGCGACGACCCCGGCGAGCGCCCCCCGACGGGCGAGCCGCTGGAGCACCGGGACGTCGTCCAGCTCGGCCCCGGGCGGAAGGCCCCGCGCCACCTCCTCGAACTCGAGGAAGACGTCGCCCGGGAAGGCCATCCTCCCGATCGGGGTCACGGCCCGCTCCTCCCCCGCGGTGTCGAACCGGCCCGTCCCCTTGTCGGCCACCTCGACGACCCGTAGCATCCCGTCCGGGCCCCGGACCGCCTTGGCCCGGCCGGTGGCCCCCTTGCTCCCCGCCTCCTCCCGCCGGACCTCGGCCAGCAGCACGGTGGCGAGCCGCGTGGCGCGGAAGGTGGCGACGACGTCCGCGGTGGGGTTCCCTCCCACGAAGAGGTTGTCCGGCAGCGCGGCGAGGAACGGTGCGCCGGCGAGTTGGTCGCGGGCGCGGAGGAAGGCGTCGCCCAACCCCCGGGGACGGTCCTGCGGGACGAACTCGAGCTCGAGCGGGCCGGGATAGGCGCGGGCGGCGGTCTCCAGCACCGGCTTGTGGGGGTTGGTCACGATGATCGCGCGGGCCAGGCCAGCGCCCGCGATCTCGTCGAGCGTCCAGTGCAGGAGGGGCTTGAGCCCCACCGGGAGCAGCTCCTTCGGGATCCAGCGGGTGATCGGCGCGAGGCGGGTCCCCAGCCCCCCGCAGGGCACCACGGCGGTGTCGAGCATCAGAACATGGACATCGCCAGGAGCGACCGGAGATTGTCGTTGGTGGTCCGGAGGCGGGCCGAGAGCAGGCGGACCACCGACCAGAGTATCTTGTACGCCAGGTCGCGGTCGAAGTCGAGCAGCAGCTCGAAGTCCGGGCGCGAGATCGTCACCAGGGTGCAGTCGGTGTTGGCGATCGCGTCCGTCGAGCGCTCGGAGCGGTCGAACACCGACATCTCGCCGAAGCAGGCGCCCGGTTTGAGCACGGCGAGCGCCTCCTCGCCGGAGCCGGGGATCGACCGGCTGATCCGCACCTCGCCCCGGGCCAGGAGGTAGAGCCGGTTCCCCGGTTCCCCCTCGCGGAAGATCTCGGCGCCGGCGGGGAAACTCTGCTCGCGGCAGATCTCCGCGACGCGGGCGAGCTCGCTCTCGTCGAGGTCCGCGAACAGCGCCGCCCGGCGGAGCAGCTCGAGATCCATGCGGGGCCTCGCACCCGGGAAAGGGGGATGATGCCCGAAACTACTTCCGCCCCGAAGGGGGAGCAAGTCGGCGTGCGGCGGGCGCCGGGCCGGGTGGCCCCGGCGGACCTCCTCACGCTGCTCCGGCTCCCGCTCGCCGTGGCGTTCGTGGCGATGACCGCCGCCGAGTGGCGGCTGGTCATCCTCGCCCTGGCGGCCGCGAGCGACTTCCTTGACGGGATGCTGGCCCGCCGCCACGGGAGCACCCGGCTCGGCGCGCTGCTCGATCCGGTGGCGGACAAGCTGTTCATGCTGGCCGCGTTCCTGGTGGTGGCCACTTCGGGACGCCTGGCGCTCTACGAGATCGCCGGGGTGCTGCTCAGGGACATCGTCGCCACCGTGGCCTTCGTGGCGACGGTGCTCACCCGGCAGCCCCGCGCCATCCCGGCCCGGCTGGGCGGGAAGGCGGTGACGGTGGCCCAGCTCCTCACCCTCTTCGCGTTCCTCGCCGACTCCTCGCTGCTGCGCCCGCTCGCCTGGGCCACCGCGGGGATCGGCACCTACGCCATCTGGGACTATTACCGCGCCGCCCCCGTCGAGGGGCGACGGCTCTGACCGTGGACACGACACCGGTGACGGACACGACACACGTGACGCGTGAGACCAAGCACGTGACGCTCTCCTGGCTCGACGGCCTCCGCTTCGAGGGCGGGGCGCCGGGCGGCCCGACGACCGTGATCGACGCCGACAACGCGACGGCCCCGGGGCCGATGCTCCAGCTCCTCCTCGCGGCGGCGGCCTGTACCGGATCGGACGTGGTCGACATGCTGCCCAAGATGCGGGTGAAGCTGGCGTCGCTCCGCATCGAGGCCTCGGGAGTGCGGCGAGAGACCCCGCCCCGGCGCTACGTCGCCATCCACCTGCGCTTCCGCCTCTCCGGCGAGGGGCTGGACGAGGCCAAGGCGCGGCGGGCGGTCGAGCTCTCGCTCGCCAAGTACTGCTCGGTGGTGAACTCCCTGGCCCCGGATATCGACGTCACCCATGAGGTGTCGGTCGAGTAGCGCGCTGGCGCTCTCGCTCGCCCTCGGCGCGGCCCCGGCCGCCGGGCAGACCGTGCGGGAGGCCGGCCTGGCGCTGCTGGCGACGGCCGCGGACCCCGCCTTCGCTGGGGGCGGTCTCTACGGGGCGATACGAACCGGGGAGCGGGCGCGGCTCGCGCTCACCGGGGTGCTGGGCGCCGAGAGGGGGATCCTGGCCGGCCGGGGGGAGCTCACGGGGCAATTCCTGCTCGATCCGTCGGACCGCGGGGGGATCGGGGTCTATGGCGGCGGCGGGGTGGCGTATCTGGCCGGCGAGTCGGGGCGCGGCTACCTGGTGCTCCTGGTCGGGTTGGAGGCGAGCCCGGGGGGACGCTCGGGGTGGGCCGTCGAGGCAGGGATCGGCGGCGGCGCGCGGATCGCGGCCGGCTGGCGCTGGCGCTGGGGCGGGGCGCCGTAGGCGGCCGGGACGGACCCGGCGTGAGCCGGAAAGCGAACCGCCCCGGGGAGTTCCCGGGGCGGTTGCCGGTCACGCGGCGCCGGTCTCGACCGGTTCGTGACTCGCTTCCGCCGGCGCGGTCGGGACGGCCTTCCGGACGACCGGACGGCTGAACCGCTCGCCGAGCACCCGCAGCTGTGCCAACGCTTCCTCGTTCAACTCCGGATAGCGCTCCGCCAGGTACTGCATGGTGTCGTCGAACCAGTCCTTCTGATGCTCGGGGCTGGCCTCGGTGACACCGCAGCGAAGGATGTGGCTGAAGAGCTCGTCGCGGGCCTGGTCGAACGTGGAGGGAGAGGACGGCGTGCGGCTGCGGGCCTTCTTTTTGCTCATCTAGTTCTCCTCGTCCAGGCTGTGTCGGGCTGCAGCGCAATATAACCGGCTTGCACCTTTTGGTGCAAAGGGGCGTCGGGCCATTCCCCCACCCGTTACATTACTGGCTCATTAACCTTCCCCGGGGCGCGAGTTCCGCGCCCGAGAGGTGCGGGATGTCGGAGCATGACGAGGTCTACGGGAAGGCCCGGGCGGACCGCCTGGTGGAGCTGCTGCGTTCGTTGGCCGCCCGGATCCAGGAGTTGGACCGCGCCGGTCAGCTCCTGGCGGGGGTGCCCGAGCTGTTGCGGTTGATGGGCGAGGCGCGGAGCGAGCTCTTCCATTACGAGGTACGATCGACCTACGACACGCCGGAGGTTGCCGAGAGCCGGCGGATCGTGGACGAGGCGAAGGGTTCCGAGTTTTTCTCGGCCGACGAACCGGAGGACGACGAGCCATGGCGGCGACCACGCGACGAGGACTGACCCCGTTCTACGCCGTGCTGGGCGTGATCGCGCTGGCGGGCGTCGCCCTGCTGGCGTATCTGGCCGCCGGCCCAGGTTCCGCCGGGGGCGTGCCGGCCAACGTGGTGGTGCAGCCGTCGGATACCGCCGGGTTCCGGGGCTACGTCATGGGGGCGGACACCGCGCCGGTGGAGGTGGTCGAGTATGCCGACTACCAGTGCCCGGCCTGCCAGGGCTTCGCCACGGTCCAGATGCCCGACATCCGGCGCGACCTCATCGCGACCGGCCGGGTGCGCTGGCGCTATCGCGACTTCCCGCTCTCGCAGCATCGGCACGCGCGGCTGGCGGCCCACGCCGCGGCGTGCGCCGACGAGCAGGGGAAGTTCTGGGAGATGCACGACCTGATCTACGCCGGGCAGGCCGATTGGGCCTTCCGGGGCAACGCGGGGGGCGCCTTCCGCGACTACGCCCGGCAACTCGGCCTCGAGCTGGGCCGCTATGACGGGTGCATGGACAGCAACCGGTACGCCGGCCGGATCCAGGCCAGCTTCGAGGAGGGCCAGCGGATCGGGGTGCAGTCGACGCCGAGCTTCCTGATCGGGGGCCGGATCTACGCCGGCGCCCTGGCGTCGGACCGGGTGCGCCAGCTGGTCGATTCGATCGCGTCGCCGGGCCGATGAAGTACCGGATGGGTGTCGCGGTCCTGAGCCTGCTCGGGATCCTGGTCTCGGCTTATCTGTACCTGTACAAGATCGGCGCGATCGGGACCCTCGCCTGCGGCGCGGGCGGGTGCGAGACGGTCCAGTCAAGCCCCTGGAGCCGGTTCCTGGGGATCGAAGTGGCCCTGTACGGGGTGGTCGGCTACCTGGGGCTCCTGGTCGTGAGCCTGGTGGGGCTCCAGCCCCGGCAGGAGGCGCGCCGCTGGCCCGACGACCTGGTCGCATTGATGTCGGGGGTCGGGGTCGGCTTCAGCCTCTATCTCACCTATCTTGAGCTCTTCGTCATCGAGGCGATCTGCCGCTGGTGCGTCGTATCCGCCGTCCTGATCGGCGCGATCTTCGTCCTCGCCCTGTTGGCCCGGCGCCACCGGCACCCGGGGCGCGTCGCGCGGGAGGCGGTGCAGGAGCCGTGAGCGCCGCGACGCGTACCCGCCGCCCGTCCGGTCCCCCGGCGCCCGGGCCGGCCCGCTGAGCGCCCCGATGGCCGCCGAGCCCGCCGCCGTCGGCACCTCCGCGCCGCTCCCGGCATCCCGTCCGACTGCCCCGGTGCACGGTCCGGGCTCGGACCCGGACGGTCCCCGCGGGAAGGCCCTGCTGGGACTTGCCTTCGCGGCGCTGGGCGTCGTCTACGGCGACATCGGCACCAGTCCCCTGTACGCCCTCAAGGAGGCGTTCGGCCCGGAGGGTTACCGGCTCGCCCCCACGACGACCAACGTGTTGGGGGTGCTCTCGCTGGTGCTCTGGTCGATGAACTTCGTGGTGTCGTTCAAGTACCTGGTGTACGTGCTCCGGGCGGACAACCAGGGCGAGGGCGGCATCCTGGCGCTCCTGGCGCTCACCAGGCCGCAGGAGCGGAAGCCCGGATCGCGGCTGGCCCTCGTGGCGTTGGGGCTCTTCGGGGCCGCCCTCCTCTACGGCGACGGGATCATCACCCCCGCGATCTCCGTGCTCGGCGCGGTCGAGGGGCTGGCGGTGGCCACCCTCGCGCTCGAGCGCTGGGTGTTGCCCGTCACGCTGGCCATCCTGGTGGGGCTCTTCCTGGTGCAGCGCCACGGCACCGCCAAGGTGGGGGCGTGGTTCGGGCGGATCACCCTGGTGTGGTTCGTCTCGATCGCGGCGCTGGGGGTGCGGGGGATCGCGCTCGAGCCCGAGGTGCTCAAGGCGGTGAACCCCTGGTACGCCGCCGCGTTCATCGCCCAGGACCCGCTCCGCGCCTTCCTGCTCCTCGGCGCGGTGGTGCTGGTGCTCACCGGCGGCGAAGCGCTCTACGCCGACATGGGCCACTTCGGCAGGCGCCCGATCCGGCTCGCCTGGTTCGCCGTGGTCCTCCCGGCGCTGATGCTCAACTATTTCGGCCAGGGCGCCATCCTGCTGCACGATCCCGCGGCGGCGCGGAATCCGTTCTACTCGCTGGTGCCGGGCTGGGGGCTCTACCCCATGGTGGCGGTCGCGACAGGGGCCGCGGTGGTGGCTTCCCAGGCCCTGATCTCCGGCGCGTTCTCGCTCACCCGCCAGGCGATCCAGCTGGGCTACCTGCCGCGGATGACGGTGCGCCACACCTCGGTCACCGAGCGGGGGCAGATCTACATGCCCCAGGTGAACGCGGCGCTGGGCGTGGCCTGCGTGCTGCTGGTGCTGGGCTTCCGGTCGACCGCCGATCTCGCCGGCGCCTACGGCGTGGCCGTGACCGGCACGATGAGCATCACCGCGTTCCTCTTCGCCGCGGTGGCGCGCCAGAACTGGGGCTGGGGGCTCCCGAAAGTCATCACGCTCACGGCGCTCTTCCTGACGGTCGACCTCGCCTTCTTCGCGGCCAACCTGGTGAAGATCCCCAACGGGGGCTGGTTCCCGCTGGCCGTCGCCGCGGCGCTCTACGTGCTGATGACCACCTGGAAGCGGGGGCGGACGATCGTCACCGAGATCATGCACGACAACTCGCTGCCGCTGGGCACCTTCCTGGAGGACGTCGCCAGGCGGCTCCAGCCCCGGGTGCCGGGGACGGCCGTGTTCATGACGTCCGACCCGACGATCGCGCCGGCGGTCCTCATGCACCACGTGAAGCACAACAAGGTGCTGCACGAGCGGGTGATCCTGATGTCGATCCAGGCGGTGGACGTGCCCTACGTGCCGGAGGAGGAGCGGGTGGAGCTGGCCGAGCTGGGGTACGGCTTCTACCGGCTGGTGGCGCGATACGGGTTCATGGAGACGCCCAAGATCCCCGAGCTGCTCAAGTCGCTCGAGGCCCGGGGCTTCGCCACCAAGCCGATGCAGACCAGCTTCTATCTCGGGCGGGAGACGCTCCTGCCGACCGGCTCCTCGCGGATGGCGCGGTGGCGGAAGAAGCTCTTCATCCTGATGGCGCGGAACGCCCAGTCGGCCTCGACCTATTTCAACCTGACGCCGAACCGGGTGGTGGAGATGGGGGCGCAGATCCAGTTCTAGGGACCCGGCATCCGTCACCTGCCCCTCGCCATCCTCACCCTCCTGAGCCCCCGCAGCACCACCGCCAGCGTGACCGCGGTCCAGACGAAGGTGAACCCCACCCGTGTCGCCGGCGGGGTGCGCTCGAGCCCGGCCAGGTAGTAGATCGCGATCGCCGCGGCGTGCACCAGCAGCACGAGGAGGACCAGCTCGAGCACCCGGCGACGGAGCAGGCTCGCCATCGTCCCGCCTAGGACTCCTCCGACTCGTACATCTCCTTGAGCCGGCCCACCACGGCCGGATCGGCCAGGGTGGTGGTGTCGCCCAGGGCGCGGCCCTCGGCGATGTCCTTGAGGAGCCGCCGCATGATCTTGCCGCTCCGGGTCTTGGGGAGGTCGGCGGTGAAGAAGACGTCGTCGGGGCGGGCGATGGCGCCGATCTTCGTCACCACGTGCTCCTTGAGGTCGTCCTTGAGCCCCGGCGAGGCCGCGTGCCCCTCCTTGAGGGTGACGAACGCCGCCAGCGCCTGCCCCTTGAGCTCGTGGCTCCTGCCCACGACCGCCGCCTCGGCCACGGCCGGGTGGCTCACCAGGGCGCTCTCCACTTCCATGGTGCCGATGCGATGGCCGGCGACGTTGAGCACGTCGTCGACCCGCCCCAGGATCCACCAGTAGCCGTCCTCGTCGAGCTTGGCGCCGTCGCCCGCGAAGTAGCGCCCGGGGAACCGGCTCCAGTAGGTCTGCCGGTACCGCTCGTCGTCGCCGAAGATCGTCCGCAGCATGCCGGGCCACGGCTCGCTGATCGTGAGGAACCCGCCGCCCCGCTCGAGCCGGTTCCCGGCCGCGTCGACCAGTTCCGCGCTCACCCCCGGGAAGGGGACGGTGGCGGAGCCCGGCTTGGTGGTGGTGACGCCGGGCAGGGGCGTGATCATGATCCCGCCGGTCTCGGTCTGCCACCAGGTATCGACGATCGGGCACCGCCCCCGTCCGATGTGCTCGTGGTACCAGATCCAGGCTTCCGGGTTGATCGGCTCCCCCACCGTGCCCAGGAGGCGGAGGGTCGAGAGGTCGTGCCGGGCGGGGTGCTCCGTTCCCCACTTCATGAACGCGCGGATCGCGGTGGGCGCGGTGTAGAACACCGTCACCCCGTGGCGCTCGACCAGGCTCCAGAAGCGGTCCCGCTCGGGCCAGTCGGGGGCGCCCTCGTACATGAGCACGGTGGCTCCGTTGGCGAGGGGGCCGTAGACCACGTAGGAGTGGCCGGTCACCCACCCCACGTCGGCGGTGCACCAGAAGACGTCGTCCTCCTTGAGGTCGAAGACGTACCGGGTGGTGGCCGCCACCTGGGTGAGGTAGCCGCCCGTGGTGTGGACGATCCCCTTGGGCTTCCCCGTGGTGCCGGAGGTATAGAGGACGAAGAGGAGGTCTTCCGCGTCCATCGCCTCCGGCTCGCAGCGCGCCGGCTGGCTCCCCACCAGCCGGTGCCACCAGTGGTCCCGGCCCTCCGTGATCTCCGCGAACGACTCGTCCCCCGGGCTCCCCGGGCGCCGCTGGACCACCACGACGTGCCGGACCGAGGGACAGTCGCGGAGCGCCTGGTCGGCGAAGCGCTTGAGCGGGAGGATCTGGCCCCGACGGTAGCCGCCGTCCGCGGTGATGAGGACGCTGGCCTGGGCGTCGTTGATCCGGTCGCGCAGCGCCTCGGCGCTGAAGCCGCCGAAGACCACCGAGTGCGGGGCGCCGATCCGGGCGCAGGCGAGCATGGCGATCGCGGCCTCGGGAATCATCGGGAGGTAGATCGCCACCCGGTCGCCCCGCCGGACGCCGAGGCTCCGGAGGGCGTTGGCGGCGCGGTTCACCTCCCGCTGGAGGTCCCAGTAGGTGAGCACCCGGCGGTCGCCGGGCTCCCCCTCCCAGATGATCGCGGCCTTGTTCCGCCGGGGCGTCGCGACGTGGCGGTCGACGCAATTCACCGAGGCGTTGAGCCGACCGCCCACGAACCACTTGGCGTGGGGCGGATCCCACTCGAGCACGGTGCGCCAGGGGGTGATCCAGTCCAGCGCCCGGGCCTGCTCGGCCCAGAAGGCGAGCCGGTCGCGGCGGGCGGCCTCGTAGAGCGCGGCGGTGGCGTTGGCGTGCGCGGCGAATCCGGGCGGCGGCGGGAAGCGGCGCCGCTCGGTGAGCAGGGTGTCGAGCTGATCGGTGGCGCGCGGATCGGTGGCCGTCATCGGGGCCTCGCGAAGAGGTGCTTCGCCTACGTTACCCCGTTCCCGGGGAGATGGGAAGCCGAGCCCGGGCGCCGGGCGGTCGGGCGTCCGTGCAGTTCTCCAGGCACTGCCGCGCTCCGCTAGTCAACGCCTTGCAGGGGGCCCGCTGCAAAAATTGCAAGCTGCCCTCCCCCAACGCCTTACGGTGTTGGCACCGGACTCGCCCCCTGGGCCCGCGAGGCTCGAGGCCTCGGGACAATCGATCCGCCCGACAAGAGCACACCCGGAGTGATCCGGGGCCGCAAAACCAGAGGTCCCATCCGTGCCGCCTCGGCACCGGAGGGATGGCTCGGTGCCGAAGGTGGACCAGACGCCGCTCCCCGGCGTTCGGCGCGACGCGCGAGCGCGATCCTTCGGCCCTTCACCACGGCGAAGCGATCGCGCTCGCGCTTCCGAGGGCGGGAAGGAGAGGCATGACGACCCAGACAGTTGCCCGCCGGCTCCCAGCGCCCCACCGGCTGGGACTCGAATCGCGGGCCGACTTCCGCGAGGCGGCGGTGGCGCTCCTGGAGGAGATGCCCGAAGGGGTCGGCCAGCTGGTGATCGACCTCGGCGCCACCGCCCAGGTGGATTCCGCCGGGCTCGGCGCCCTGATGCTGATCCAGCGTCGGGCGGCGGAGCGGCGGCAGGTGGTCGTGCTGCGCAACGTGAGCGAGGAGCTCCGGTTCCTCCTGGTCCTCACCAAGCTGGACGACCTCTTCGAGCTGGAGCGGAGCTAGGCCCCGACCCGGTGCCCCGGCGTCGCCGCGTTCCTATATTCCGCCCATGTCCGATCGCCCGGCCCTGGCCCCCCGCGTGCTGTTCGTCGAGGACGAGCTGTCGCTCCGGATCAGCTACGAGCGGTACTTCCGGCCCCGGTACCGGATGGCGTTCGCCGCCACCGGCGCCGAGGCCATGGCCCGCCTGGCGGAGGAGCCGCCGGACGTGGCCGTGCTCGACATGCGCCTCCCCGACACCGACGGAGTGGATCTCCTCCGCCGGATCCGGCAGGCGGTACCCGGCCTGCCGGTGATCGTCACCACCGCCTACCTCAGCATCGAGCCCCAGCTCCGGGTGCTCGACCTCCCGTTCGCCGGTTACCTGGTGAAGCCGTTCGACCTCGAGGAGCTGGGCGCCCGGATCGATGCCGTCCTCTGACGCCCCGCTGCTCGCGGCCGCCGGCCTCGAGCGCTCCTTCGGCCGGACGCGGGTGCTCCGGGGGGTGGATCTGGCGGTCGGCGCCGGCGAGACCCTCGCCGTCTTCGGACCCAACGGGGCGGGGAAGACCACGCTGCTCCGGATCCTCGCCGGGCTCATGCGGCCGAGCCGGGGCGAGGTCCGCATCCTGGGGCGCCCCCTCCGGCGGGGCGCCGCCGACGCCCGTCGCCCCATCGGGCTCCTCTCCCACCAGCCGATGCTCTACGGCGATCTCACCCTGGCCGAGAACCTGGAGTTCGCGGCCCGGCTCTACGACCTGGACGATCCGGCGGGAGCGGCGCGGCGGGCACTGGCGGCGGTCGGCCTGGACGACCGGGCCGCGAGTCCCGTGCGCGAGCTGAGCCGCGGCCTGGTGCAGCGGGGGGCCATCGCCCGGGCCCTGCTGCACGACCCGCGGGTGCTGCTCCTGGACGAGCCGTTCACCGGCCTCGACGCCGCCGCCGCCGACCGGCTCCGGGCGTTGCTCCGCCGGGAGGCGGCAGGCGGGCGGGCGTTGGTGATCGTCACCCACGTGCTGGAGGAGGCGTGGGAGCTGGCGGACCGGGTGGGGGTGCTGGTGGCCGGCCGCTGGGCGCTGGAGGAACCGCGGCCCGGGCCGCTCGCCGCGTTCGTGCCCCGCTATCGCGAGCTGATCGGTGTCTAGGCTCCTCCCGCGGCCCCTGCGGCTGGTGCTGGCGGTGGCGGCGAAGGACCTCCGGCTCGAGCTCCGGAGCCGGACCGCGCTCGTGAGCGCGCTGGTCTTCGCCGCGCTGGTGCTGGTCGTCTTCAACTTCGCCCGCGACCCCACGGCGGTCTCCGCCACCGATCTCGCCCCCAGCGTCCTCTGGGTGACCCTCGCCTTCGCCTCGATGGTGGCGCTCAACCGGGCGTTCCACGCCGAACGGGAGAACGCGGCCTTGGACGGCCTGCTGCTCGCCCCGGTGCCGCGGGAGGGGCTCTACCTGGGGAAGCTCCTGGCCAACCTGGCCTTCGTGGGCGTGGTGGAGGCGGTGACGCTCCCGCTCTTCGTGCTCTTCTTCAACGTGGACCTGGGGCCGGCGCTGGCGGGCGTGGTGGCGGTGGCGGTGCTCGCCACGGTGGGCTTCGTGGCGGTGGGCACCCTCTTCAGCGCGATGGCGGTCCGGACCCGCTTCGCCGAGCTGATGCTGCCGGTGCTGCTGCTCCCGTTCATGGTGCCGCCGCTGATCGGCGCGGCGCAGGTGACGGCCCGGCTCCTCGCGGGGCGTCCGTTGAGCGAGCTGGCGGGGTGGCTTAGGTTACTCGCGCTCTACGACGTGGTGTTCGTGACCCTCTCGACCCTCATCTTCCCGGCGGTCGTGGACGAATGACCGGCACCGGCTCGGCCGTCATCACCCCCGAGGCCGCGCGCGCGGTGATCCGCCGCGGCCTCGCGATCTCGGCGGTGGCGCTCCTGGGCGTGGCCGCGGTCTACGTGCTCGCGCTCGGGTTCACCCCGACCGAGGCGCGTCAGGGGCTGGCGCAGAAGATCTTCTACCTGCACGTCCCGGCCGCCTGGGGGGCCATGCTGGCGTTCTCGCTGGTGGGGATCGTGAGCGCGCTCTACCTCTGGCTGCACGATCCCCGGCTCGACCTCTTCGCCGAGTCCTCGGCGGAGGTGGGGCTCGCCTTCAGCGCGGTGATGCTCACCACCGGCCCGATCTGGGCCAAGCCGATCTGGGGCACCTGGTGGACCTGGGACGCCCGGCTCACCCTGACGCTGTTCCTCTTCTTCCTGTTCGTGGGATACCGGGCGCTCCGGGCCGCCGTGGGCGACCGGGCCGAGCGGGCGCGCTACAGCGCGGTGGTGGGGATCATGGGCCTGCTCCTCGTCCCCTTCGTCCACGTGAGCGTCTACCTCTTCCGCACCCTGCACCCGCAGCCGGTGGTGCTCAAGCCGAGCGCGCCGTCGCTGCCGTGGGAGATGCTGCGGACGCTCCTGGTCTCGACCGCGGCGTTCACCCTGCTCTACGTCGGCTTCGTGACGACCCGCTACGGCATCGGGCTCCTGGCCGAGACGAAGGGGGGCGACGATGCCGCCTGAGCCGCCCCGGAACGCGCCCTACATGATCGCCGCCTACCTGGTGACGGCGATCATCCTCCTTGCCTACGCCTGGTCGCTCTGGCGGCGGAGCCGGGCCGAGTAGCGCGGATCGACGGCGGGAGCGCGACGGGGGGCGGCGCCCGCGCGGCACCGTCCCCCGTTTCGTCTTGACGGCGACGGGCCGTGGGGCCCGGGCCGGCGACGCTACTTGCCCTCCTTCGGGGCGGGCGCGAGGAGCACCCGATCCCAGAGCAGCGCCGCGAGCAGGCCGCCCACGATCGGGCCGATCCAGTAGACCAGGTGGCCGACGAGGTTCCCGGAGACGATCGCCGGGCCGAAGGCGCGGGCCGGGTTCAGCGCGGCGCCGGTCATCGGGCCCCCGACCAGGATCGCGAAGAACAGGGTGAGCCCGATCGCGAACCCGCCCACCCGCGGCGCCTCGGCGTTCACGCAGGTGCCGAAGACGACCGAGACCAGGAAGAAGGTGAAGATCGCCTCCAGCACCACGCCCTGCCCGAAGGTGACGGCGCTGGCGAGGAGCGGGGTGCCCAGGGTCGAGTTCCGCACCACGGCCGGCGGGAAGAGCGCCTTGATGGCGAGGGCGGCGAGCACCGCGGCCGCGAGCTGGGTGACGATGTACACCGCGGCCGTCTGCGCGTCGGTCCGCCGGCCCACCAGCAGCCCCAGCGTCACCGCCGGGTTGAAGTGACCGCCCGAGATCGGGATCGCCGCGGTGACCATCACCGCGAGCACCAGGGCGTGGGCCAGCGCGATGCCGAGCAGGCCGTAGCCGGCGCCCGGGAGGATGGTGGCCACCGCCGCGCCCGCGCCGAAGAAGGTGAGCGCGAACGTGCCAAGGAACTCCGCCACCGACCGCCGCAGCAGGGAAGGCATAGCACTCCTCGTCCAGGTGTGGGAAGCTGGGCGAATCTAGACAGCGGTGGGGGCGAGGGGGAAGGGGGCGCGGGTCAGACCCGCCGGAACACCAGCGACGCGTTGACGCCGCCGAACCCGAACGAATTGCTGAGGAGGTACTCCGGCCGGGCCTCGCGCCCCGCGCCGGCAAGGTAGTCGAGGTCGCACCCCGGGTCGGGCCGGCTCAGGTTGACGGTGGGCGGGAGCCATCCCCGCGCGCTCGCCAGGGCGCAGATGGCCGCCTCGATGGCGCCGCTGGCGCCCAGCGGATGGCCGTAGTACCCCTTGGTCCCGCTCACCGCGAGGCGGTAGGCGTGCGCGCCGAAGACCTGCTTGACCGCGGCGGTCTCGGTGGGGTCGTTGAGCGGCGTCGAGCTGCCGTGCGCGTTCACGTAGCCCACCTCGTGCGGCGCCACGTGGGCCTCGGCCAGGGCGCGCGCCATGGCCCGCGCGGCCTGGCGGCCATCGGGCCGGGGCGCCGTCATGTGGTGTGCGTCGTTGGTGAGCCCGTAGCCCGCCACCTCGACGTACATCCTGGCGCCCCGGGCGTGCGCCCGGCCGTACTCCTCGAGCACCAGCACCGCCGCGCCCTCGCCCATCACGAACCCGTCCCGCCCCTCGTCGAATGGGCGGCTCGCCCGCCGGGGGTCGTCGTTGCGGGTGGACATCGCCCGGATGATGGCGAACGAGCCGAAGCAGAGCGGGGCGAGGGGCGCCTCGGCGCCCCCGGCGAGCATCACGTCCGCGTCGCCGCGCGCGATGGCGCGGAACGCTTCGCCGATCGCGATCGTGCCCGAGGCGCAGCTCATCCCGTTGGTGGAGTTGGGCCCGCTCACGCCGAACTCGATCGCGATGTTGCAGCTCGCCGCCCCGGCGAACACCATGAGCGCGAGCGACGGGTCCACCGCGCGCGGCCCCCCGTCGAGGAAGCGGGGGTACTGCTCCTCGGCGAAGCCCACCCCGCCGAGCGCGGTACCCATCATCGCCCCGATCCGGTCGCGGTCCTCCCGGGCAAGGTCCAGCCCGGCGTCGGCCAGCGCGAGCCGGGCCGCCGCGATGCTGAAGTGGCCGTACCGATCGAGCCGCTTGGCCCGGCGCGCCTCCATGTGGTCGGCCGGGTGGAAGTCGTCCACCTCCGCCGCGATCCGGCTCCGGAACGGGGTGGGATCGAACCGGGTCACCGGGCCGACCGCGGACTCGCCCCGGCGGAGGCCCGCCCACAGCCCCTCGACGCCGATGCCGATCGGCGTCACGGCGCCGATCCCGGTGACCACGACCCTGCGGGGAACATCCATCCCACGGCCCCCTCAGTCGTGCGGGGCCGGTGAGCCGGCGCCCGCCTCCACGTGCCGCGCGATGCCCGCCAGCGTCCGCGAGGCGATCCCGTGGACGAAGACCGGACCGATCACCAACTCGGCGGCGGATCGGCCGATCAGGGGCCAGGCGGGGCCGCCCCACTCGTGCACGATGGTGACGTCGGTGGCCCCCCTATGCCACTCCAGCCGCCAGACCACGTCCATCCCCCGGGTGATGCCCCGGATGTGGCGATACCGGATCTCGGGAACCTGCGGGTCGGTCCACATCTCGGAAACCCACCAGGTCGGCCAGTTGAACGCCCCGAACGGACGCCAGGCCGCCATCTCGACGATGCCGCCGTCGGGCCGGCGCTGGAGCACCCTCACCCACCGGTAATGGGGCAGGAGGTCGGGCCACCGCTCCACGTCCGCGGCCGCGGCGTAGACGGCATCCAGCGGCGCCCGTATCCGCCGCCGGTCCACGGTGCGCATCATGTCGGCCTCCAGATCGCCACCAGGCGGAACCCCGGCCGGCCGCACACCTCGCCCCGGACGCCGGCCAGTTCGAGGAGGGCGCGGAGCTCTTCCACAGTGTACCCGCGGCGGATCGAGGTGAGGCCGTCCGCCAGGGTGACGGGGTCGAACCGGAGCAGGAGCGCCCCCCATCGATAGGCGACGCCGGCCGCCCCGGCGCGCCGGAGGTCGGCCACGATGACGGCCCGCCGCGCCACCCGATCGCACTCGCGGAAGAGCCGCACCACCGACTCCCACGCCAGGTGATGGGCCACCTGGCTCACCAGGACGAGGTCCACGCTCCCGTCCCGGAGCGGGAGCGCGCCGGCGCAGCCCACCACCGTCGGGAGCCCCTCGGCCGCGGCGAGTGCGGCGGCCGTGCGGTTGCGCTCGAGGCCGAGCGGCGAGAGCCGGAGCCCCCTGGCCGCTCCCCAGCGGGCCGCGGCGCGGGGGAGGTCGCCCAGGCCGGTCCCCACGTCGAGCAGCGTGAGCGCGGTGCCGGGTGCCACGTTCCCCAGCACCCGCCCGAGCGCCCAGCGGACCGCCGCGGCGCCGCCGAACCAGCGGTTGGCGCGGGCGATGTTGCGGAGCGACGCCGCCACCTCCCGGGGATCGGCCCCGGGATCGTCCAGCAGCTCGGCGCCGATCGGCGCGGTCCGCAGCGGCTCCCCCATCACCCCTGGCCCAGGCTGGCGTAGCCGCCGCGGTAGTAGAGCAGCGGCCGCCGTTCGAAGGCGGCGCCGCCGGTGACCCGCCCCACGAAGATCGTGTGGTCCCCGGTCGGATGGGCGGCGTACCGCTCGCACTCGATGTACGCCAGCACCCCGTCGAGCACCGGCTGGCCCCGTTCGTTGAGGCGATAACCGACCCCGTCGAAGCGGCCCTCGTGCTGGCCGGCGAAACGCCGGGACAACGCTTCCTGGTCCGACGCCAGGATGTTGATCACGTAGTCCGCCGCCGAATCGAGGACCCGGCACATGTCCGCCTGGTGCTCGACGCAGACCGAGACCAGCGGCGGCACCAGCGACACCGAGGCGAGGCTGTTCGCCGTCATCCCCGCCGGCCGGCCGTCGGGCGTCGTGGCCGTGATGATGGTGACGCCGGTGGCGAACCGGCCGAGCAGCTGGCGGAACTGGGCGGAATCGACGTCGGTCACGCTAGAGTACCATGTTGAGGAGGGAGCGGGGGTTGAGCACCGCGCCGGGGGGCACGAAGTCGCCGGTGACGCCGACGAGGGTATCGGCCATCCCCCGCCGGGCGATCCGCCCCACCGCGCGATCGAACACCGCGGGCCAGAGCATGGCGTGGGCGATGAGCCGCTCGACGGCGCGGCGGCCCCGGAACGCCCGGCGGCGCCCGACGACGTAGGAACGGAGCCGCCGGGCGGTCACGGCCTCCGGTCGGGCCAGGGCGGCGCCGGCCGCCTCGGCCGCCAACTCGGCGCCGCGGAGGGCGCGAAAGATCCCCTCGCCGGTGAACGGGTCGAAGAAGTCGGCGGCGTCGCCCACCAACAGCGCGCCGTCGGTCACCACCCGCGAGGCCCGCACCGCGAGGGGCCCCACCACCGCCACGCGATCGA
>DATLZT010000148.1:0-5636 GCA_035573835.1 Gemmatimonadales bacterium | reverse complement strand
GCGGACGACCTCCTCGCGCTCTGGGAGCTCCGGCACGGCTCGGCCCGCCGTGGGAGCCGGCGGCGCGCCGGATCCGCGCCCGGGGCGATCCCCTCGGCCGCAAGGACCTCCGGGTGACCGGCCGGGACCTGATGGAGGCCGGGATCCCGCGGGGCCCGAAGCTCGGCGAGGTGCTCGACCGGCTGGTCGAGCGGGTGGTGGAGGATCCGTCACTCAACACCCGGGAGGCGCTTCTGACGATCGCGCGGGAGATGTTGTGACGGCCCTCGGACTCGCCCTCGCCGCGGCGGCGGGGAACCTCATCGGGGCCATGGCGGTGGTCCGCCGGCAGCGCCGGGGGCTCGCCCTCATCGAGGGGTTCGTGGCGTTCGGGGCGGGGTTCATGCTGGCGGTGATGCTGCTGGAGGTGACGCCGGAGGTCCTCGAGGCCGGCTCGGACGGCGCGATCTACATCCTGGCCGGCTATTTCGCGGTGCACGTGGCGCAGCACGTCGTGGTGCCGCATTTCCACTTCGGCGAGGAGACCCACCCGGTGAGCCGCCGGGCCGGCGTGTCGGCGCTCTGCGGCCTCCTCCTCCACACCTTCTTCGACGGGGTGGCGATCGCGAGCGGGTTCCTCGTCTCGCGCGAGCTGGGCCTCCTCCTCTTCCTCGCGGTGCTGCTCCACAAACTGCCGGAGGGGGTCACGATGGCGAGCCTCATGCTGGCCGGCGGCCAGGGGCGCCGGAGGGCGCTGGGTGCCGCCGGCGCCCTCGGGGTCGCCACCGTGGCCGGGGTGCTGCTCACCGAGCAGCTGGCGCTCCTCGCCCGCTACGGGCTCGCGATCTCGGCCGGTGTGACGCTCTACGTGGCGGCGTCGAACCTCGTTCCCGAGTTCCAGGCCAAGCGCGGGTGGCGTCTGCCGCTGGCCTTCCTCGGGGGAGCGGCGGCGTTCTTCGCCACCCGACTGCTGGTCGACGGGGTATTGAGCTGAACGGAGCCGGCGGCCGGGGTAGCCCCGGCCGGCGGTCGCGGAGGGAGGCCTCCGGTGGCACGGAAGAAGGTTGCCGAGCCTGGCGAGTCGCTGTTCGGCAGCGCGAGCGCGGGAGCCCGGCCGCTGGCGGCGCGGCTCCGGCCGCGGACCCTGGCCGAGCTGGTGGGCCAGGAGCACCTCCTCGGGGAGGGAAAGCCGCTTCGGGAGGCGATCGAGCGGGGCCGGGTGGGCTCGATGATCCTCTGGGGCCCGCCGGGATCCGGCAAGACCACGTTGGCGCACCTGATCGCCCGGGCGACGGACAGCGTCTTCGTGCCGTTCAGCGCGGTGACCGAGGGCGTCCCCCGGATCCGGCAGATCGTGGCCGAGGCGGCCGGGCGGCTGGCTGCCGGGGGCCGGCCGACCATCCTCTTCATCGACGAGATCCACCGACTCAACACGGCGCAGCAGGACGTGCTCCTCCCCCACGTGGAGGAGGGGACGATCACGTTGATCGGCGCCACCACCGAGGCGCCCAGCTTCGAGATCAACGGCGCCCTCCTGTCGCGCACCCGGGTCTTCGTGCTGCGGCCGCTCGGCGCCGACGCCATCCGGCTGTTGCTCGCGCGCGCGGTGTCGGACGCCGAGCGGGGACTCGGGGCGATGGGACTCGCGCTCGAGGACGACGCGGCGGAGTTGCTCGCCCGTCAGGCCGACGGCGACGCCCGGCGCGCGCTCACCGCGCTGGAGGCGGCCGCGCTGCACGTGGGGGACCGGGGCCGGATCACCCTGGAGGCGGCGCGGGAGGCGCTGCAGCTCCGCTTCGCGCGGCACGACAAGGCCGGCGAGGAGCACTACAACCTGCTCTCGGCCTACCACAAGTCGCTGAGGGGGAGCGATCCGCAGGGGGCGCTCTATTGGATGGCTCGCCTCATCGAGGGTGGGGAGGATCCGATGACCCTCTTCCGTCGGGCGATCGCGATGGCGGCGGAGGACATCGGGCTGGCCGACCCGAACGCGCTCCAGCTCGCGGTGGCGGCGCGGGACGCCTACCACATGCTGGGCGCGCCGGAGGGCTACCTGCCGCTGGCCGAGATGACGATCTACCTGGCCACCGCGCCCAAGAGCAACAGCGCCAAGCGGGCGCTGGACTCGGCACTCGAAGCGGCCCGCGAGACGCCGGCCGCGCCGGTGCCGCTCCACATCCGGAACGCGCCCACCGCGCTCCACCGCGAGCTGGGCTACCACGCGGGGTATCGGTACGCCCACGATTCCCCCGACGCCTACCTGCCGCAGGAATACCTCCCGGAGGAGCTGCGGGAGCGGACGCTCTACACCCCGGGACCGTTCGGCTTCGAGAAGGAGATCGCCCGGCGGCTGGAGTGGTGGGCCGGGCTCAAGCGTCGATCGGCCGGGGCGGGGGAGCCGGGCGAGGCCGGCGGCGCGGGGTGACGCGAGGCGTCCGGCCGGGGGCGCCGGCGGCGCGGATCGCCCGCGCGACGGGGTGCGGGGTATCACCCGACGAGGCCCAACGGAGGCGATCGATGCGTCGGCTGGTCATCGCGGGGTTCCTGGTCCTGGTCGGGTGCAGCGGCGGCTGGGGCAACTACGTCGAGCCGCGGATCCGGCTCGCGGGGCTCGCGCTCCAGAGCGTGGGGCTCAAGGGGGGCACGCTGGAGGCCGAGCTGGACATCGAGAACCCCAACGCCTTCGACATCCGGGGTCAGGAGCTGGAGCTGTCGCTCGACATCCAGGGCGACCGCTTCGGCGACATGCGGCTGGCCGACACCTTCAACCTCCGGAAGAAGGACGTGACACGGGTGAGCGTGCCCCTTACCTTCGACTGGGCGGGGATCGGCCGGGCGGCGCGGGCCGCGCTCGACTACGGCACCGTGAGCTACACCATCCGGGGGAACGCGACGGTCCGCGGGCCCGGCGGGGCCGCCCAGGTGGTGCCGTTCAGCCAGGACGGCACGGCCCAGATCCGCAACCTGGCGGGGGCCCGGATCCCGCTGGACGACAGCTTGGCCGCGCAGCGGCCGTAACGACACCCGGGGAACGAGGAGGCATCCCATCCGAGAGCCGATCCCGATCCAACCCCCCGTCGACCGCGCCTTGTTGGTCGCGGCGCCGCGGAAGGGGACCTTCGACGCCCAGCACATCTCGGATCACCTCGACGAGCTGCACCGGCTCGTCGACACCGCGGGCGCCCAGGTGGTGGGGCGCATGAGCCAGCAGATCGCGGCACCCAATCCGGCCACGCTCATCGGCGAAGGAAAGGTCGAGGAGATCCGCCAGCGGATCGCCGCCGACGGCGTCACGCTGGTGATCTTCGACGAGGAGCTCACCCCGGTCCAGGGGACCAACCTGGAGCGGGAATTCAAGGTCCGGGTGATGGACCGCGCCGAGGTGATCCTCGACATCTTCTCGACCCGGGCCCGGACCCACGAGGCCAAGCTGCAGGTCGAGCTGGCGCAGCTCGAGTACCTACTCCCCCGGCTCACCCGCATGTGGACCCACCTCTCGCGGACCCGCGGCGGCATCGGGCTCCGGGGTCCCGGCGAGACCCAGCTCGAGACCGACCGGCGGATGATCCGGCGCCGGATCCAGCTCCTCAAGGCGAAGCTCAAGGACGTCGAGCGGCACCGCGAGACGATCCGGGCCGGACGCCAGCCGCTGCTCGGCGTCGCGCTGGTGGGCTACACCAACGCCGGCAAGTCGAGCATCCTCCGCGCCCTGTCGGGGGAGCACGGGATCGTCGTGGAGGACCGCCTCTTCGCCACCCTCGACACGCTCACCCGCGAGGTCGGGATCGGCGAGGGCTACCGGGCCCGGGTCACCGACACGGTGGGGTTCATCCGGAAGCTGCCGCACCACCTGGTGGCCAGCTTCCGCGCCACGCTGGAGGAAGTCCGGGAGGCGGACATCCTCCTCCACGTCGTGGACGCGAGCCACCCCGACTGGGAGGAGCAGATGCGGGTGGTGGACCAGGTCCTGGCCGGGCTGGGCGTGGCGGAGCGGCCGGTGATCCCGGTCTTCAACAAGATGGACGCGGTGCGCGATCCCGCCGCCTTCACCGCCCGGGCCCGCCAACTCCACCCCGACGCGGTCTTCGCCACGACGATGCGGACCGACGGACTCGACGGGCTCAAGACGGCGCTCCGGCGGATCGAGCGAACGGAGCGGCCGGCGGTCGAGGTCCGGCTACCGGTGGAGGACGGCGCCCGCCTGGCGCGGCTCTACCGGCTGGGCGAGGTCATGGCCCGGGAACAGGTGAACGGCGACTACTCGGTCGTGGTCCGGATCGACCGGAGCGAGGCGGAACGGCTGCGGAAGGAGGGCGTGGACGTGCGGCTGCTGGAGGCGCCGGAGGCCAGGCGCCAGAGCGCCTAACGGGGCCCCGACGCGGGGTCGGGCCGGCGGCCGCCGGACGACGAAGGCACGGAGCACCCGCTCCGTGCCTTCCTGTTTCCCACGTCGCGCCCGGCGCTACCGCCCGGCCAGGACCTGCTCCAGGAGCAGCCACCGGTTCATGCCGGCGAACTTCTGGTGCATGCGGGTGCTGGGCGGTCCGCCGGGGAGCTCCTCCTCCTCGATCTGGAGATCGGCCAGCGCGTCGAGTCCGTTGGCGAGGAAGCGGCGCAGCCTCGTTTCCATCGCCATGCCGGCGGTGCGGAAGTTGAACAGGGTCGAGAACTGCAGCACGTAGCCGAGGTCGGCGAGCTGCTGGTTGGTGATGAGCTTGCCCGCCTGCTTCGCCCGCCCGAAGTAGAGCGAGGGCGACAGGTTGAAGCCGAGCATCTGGTCCCGGTAGTGCTTGCGCACGCCCTCGGCGAACTCCTGGGGCTGGTCGAGCTCGGTGTTGTTGAACTCCGGCCAGATCACGTCGACGCCGAGCTCGGCCGCCTCCCAGGCGTCCTCGATCGCCATCGTGACGCCGCCGGCGGGCTGGCCCGGGAGCGCGCCGTCGATCGAGTCGGTGCGCGCGATGATCACCACGTCGACCCCGGTGGCGTAGCAGGCGGCCTTGATCGCCTTGAGCTTGGCCAACCAGTCCTTGCGGGGCACCAGGACCTTGTCGCGCTTCGCCTTGCCGAGATTCACGATGTGGCCGCAGGTGCGGTTGGCCGGATCCTGGTTCTCCAGGTGGACGCCGGCGGCGCCGGCCCGGATGAGCTCGGTCGCCAGCGCGAAGGTCTGGGTGGGTCCGCCGAAGCCGGCTTCCATGTCGACGAAGATCGGCGGCATCTCGAGGAGCTGCTTCCCCTCGCTATCGAACCAGACCGTGTGCCGGGCGCCCTCGATGCCCTTCCGCAGCTCGTGCACCAGCTGGACCATCTGGTGGGAGTCGTAGACCCCGATGTCGGGGTACATGCTCTTGGTGGCCGCGAGCTGCCAGCCGCTGCCATACAGGGCCTTGAAGCCGAGACGCGTCATCAGCGCGGCGGTGTAGGCGTCGTAGGCCCCGGCGGTGTGGAGGTATGACCGCCGCGCATGGGCCTCGCGCAGGAGCCGCCGCAGCTTCGCCGCGGGCTCCTCCCGTTCCGGCGGGGCGAGGAGCTTGGCGATTTCGTCCGCGGGGAACGCGGCGTGCCGCGGCGGCGGGGGCGTGGGAGTCGTTGCCGTGGCCATGAACTGCCTCCTTGAGGATAGTGACGCGGGGGCGGTCTCACCGGACCGGCGG
>DATLZT010000147.1:0-5277 GCA_035573835.1 Gemmatimonadales bacterium | reverse complement strand
CTGGTGCGCCGCTCCCTCGGCGGGCGCGAGCTCGTGATGTACGCCTTCAACGGCCAGCATCCCGGCCCGCTGGTCCGGGTCCCCCAGGGCGCCACGATCGTGGTGGACCTGGTGAACCGGCTGGACCAGCCGACGGCGGTCCACTGGCACGGCGTGCGGCTGGAGAACCGGTCCGACGGCGTGCCGGGACTCACCCAACCCCCGATCCCGCCGGGCGACACGTTCCGCTACCGGGTGCGCTTCCCCGACGCGGGGATCTACTGGTATCACCCCCATCACCGCGAGGACGCACAGCAGGACCTCGGCCTGGCCGGCAACCTGCTCGTCCGCCCGTCGCGGCCGGACCACTACGGGCCCGCCAACCGGGAGGAGGTGCTGCTGCTCGACGACCTCCTGGTCGGGGACGACGGGCTGGTGCCGTACGGGCGGGAGACGACCACCCACGCCCTGATGGGGCGGGTGGGCAACCTGCTCCTGGTCAACGGCGAGCCGTCCTACTCGCTCCGGGTGCGCCGGGGCGAGGTGGTGCGCTTCCACCTCACCAACGCGGCCAACGCCCGGGTGTTCAACCTTTCCTTCGGCGGGGCGCGGATGAAGGTGGTCGGGACCGACGTGGGGCGGTTCGCCCGCGAGGCGTGGGTGGAGAGCGTGGTGCTGGCGCCGGCGGAGCGCTACGTCGTGGACGTGCGATTCGACCGGCCGGGCCGCCACCCGATCGAGAACCGGGTCCAGGCGATCCACCGCCAGGCCGGCGCCTTCTTCACCGACGTGGACACCCTGGGCGCGGTCGAGGTCTCGCCGGAGCCGGCCGTCCCCGACCACGGCGCGGCGTTCGCGCGGCTCCGGCAGGACCCGGCACTCGCGGCCGAGGCGGCCCGGCTCCGGGCCCGCCACGGCGGCGCGCCGGCCCGGGAGCTCACCCTCACCCTCCGCCCCGGCGACCTGCCGTTCCCCCTGGTGCAGGCGCTCCGGGTGGACACCGGCTACGTCCATCCGGTCGAGTGGAGCGCCACGATGCCGATGATGGACTGGCTCAGCACCGGTCGGCAGGTGGAGTGGGTGCTGCGGGACCGGGCGAGCGGCCGGGAGAACATGGCGATCGCCTGGCGCTTCCGGCGGGGCGAGCTGCTCCGGCTCCGGCTGGTGAACGACCGGCACACCTTGCACCCGATGGCGCATCCGATTCACGTTCACGGGCAGCGATTCCTCGTGCTGGCCGTGAACGGCGTCCCCAACGACAACCCGGCGTGGAAGGACACGGTGCTGGTGCCGGTGGGCGCGACGGTGGACCTCCTCGTCGAGCTCGCCAACCCGGGGCGGTGGATGCTGCACTGCCACATCGCGGAGCACCTAACGGCCGGCATGCACCTCACCTTCGAGGTCACCTGAAAGGAGGATCCCTCATGCGCGTCTGGCTTTCGGCGGCGGTGGCGATGGCGTGGGCCGGTCCGCTCGCGGCCCAGGCGGGCCCGGCCCAGGGGGGCCCGGCCCCGGCGAGCTCGCTCGCGCCGGCGGTGCGGCAGTTCGTGAGCGTCGAGGCGCCGGTGGTGGCGCTCACCCACGTGCGGGTGGTCGACGGGACCGGCGCGCCGCCCGCGGAGGACCAGACGATCGTCATCGAGGGCGGGAAGCTCGCCGCGGTGGGGCCGAGCGGGTCGGTCCGGCCGCCGGCCGGGGCCCGGGTACTGGACCTGGCGGGGCATACGGTGCTGCCGGGCTTCGTCGGGCTGCACAACCACACGTTCTACACGACCAGCGCCCGGAGCATCCAGCTCAACGTGAGCGCGCCGCGGCTCTACCTGGCGAGCGGGGTCACCACGATCCGGACCACCGGGAGCGCCTCCCCCTACAGCGAGATCAACCTCAAGCGGGCCATCGAGAAGGGACAGGCGCCCGGCCCCCGGATGTTCATCACCGGCCCCTACCTCACCGGCGAGGTGGGGGGCGGCCACATGCACCAGGTGCTGGATCCCGAGACCGCGCGGCGGGTGGTGGCCTACTGGGCCGAGGAGGGGGCGACCTGGCTCAAGTTCTACACCACGATCAGCCGTGACGCGCTCCGGGCGGCCATCGACGAGGCCCACAAGCGCGGGCTCAAGGTGACGGGGCACCTCTGCTCGGTGAGCTTCCGGGAAGCGGTGGCGCTCGGGATCGACAACCTGGAGCACGGGCTCTTCGTCAACACCGACTACGACCCCGAGAAGCGGCCCGACCTCTGCCCCCCGAACTCGATGGCCAAGCTGGCGGACCTGGATCTCTCCAGCGAGCCGGTGCGTACCACCATCCGCGACATGACCGCGCGCGGCGTGGCGATGACCTCCACCCTGGCGGTCTACGAGCTCTTCGTGCCGAACCGGCCGCCCCTCGAGCAGCGGGTGCTCGACGCGATGTCGCCCGAGGTGCGGACCGAGTACCTCACCTCGCGGGCGCGCCTGGCGGAGCCGGGCGCCTTCGCGATCTCGCCCGAGGTCTTCCGGAAGGCGCAGCAGTTCGAGGTGGAGTTCGTGCGGGCGGGCGGGCTGCTCGCCGCCGGGGTCGACCCGACCGGCAACGGCGGCGCGCTCCCCGGCTTCGGCGACCAGCGCAACTACGAGCTGCTGATCGAGGCGGGGTTCACGCCGGTCGAGGCGATCCGGATCATGACGGCCAACGGTGCCAAGGTGCTGGGCCAAGAGCAGCGGTTTGGCACCGTGACCCGCGGCAAGCTGGCCGACCTCGTCGTCATCAAGGGCGACCCGATCGCGCGGCCGGCCGAGATCCGCAACGTGACGCTGGTGTTCCGCGACGGCGTGGGCTACGACCCGGCCAAGTTGATCGAATCGGTGCGCGGCACGGTGGGACTGCGGTGACCGGTGTCACGCCCCCGCCGTGCGCGCCGCGCTAGCTTGGGGGTGGCGTCCAGACCCTCGGCGGCGGTCGAGGTGGGTCCATCGGTCAGGCGGTCGGGGGCGTGAGCGGCGTGGCGACGACACCTCGGGTCACCATCCTCGGGAGTTTCTCCGGCCGGAACGCCGGGGACATGGCGATCCTCGGGAACATGTTGGCCGAGCTGGCCCACGCGTTCCCGACGGCGGTCTTCCGGGTGCCGACCACCAACCCGCGGCATCTCGCCCGGACGTTCGGCCGGTATCGCCTGGAGCCGATCGGGCTCCGGCCCTGGGACGGGTCGATCAAGATCCTGGGCCTCCCGATCCTCCGGGCGATGCTGGCCACCGACGTCGTGTTGGTCACCGACAACATCCTGTTCGACCGCCAGTACTTCAATCCGCTCTTCAACCACCTCGCCACCATTTCCCTGGTGGCGCCGCTCTGCCGCCGCCGCGGCATCCCGCTGGTGATCTACGGCGGCGGGCTGGGCCCGATCCGGACCCGCCGCGGCGCGCGCGCGCTCCGGCGGGTGCTCGACGCCTGCCGTCTCCTGCTGCTCCGCGATCTCTACTCCGTCGACCTCCTCGCCCGACTCGGGCTCCGCCACCCCCGGATCGCGCTCACCGCCGATCCCGCGCTGAACACCGCGCCCCCGCCGCCGGAGCATACCGACCGGCTGCTCCGTCGGCTCGGGGTGGGCGAGGGTCCGCTCCTCAGCTTCAACGTCAACTCGTACCTCGACGCCTGGGAGCGGCGCGGTCCCCGGTTCGACCGGGACCGCTTCGCCGGGATCGTCGCGGCGGCGCTGGACCGTGCGGTGGACTCGCTCGGCGTCCAGCTCGTGCTCGTGGCGACCCAGGCGATGGACCGCTCCATCACCGAGGAGGTGCGCCGCGCGATGCAGCGGCGCGACCGGGTGCGGGTCTACGCCGAGCCCCGACCGGACTACCGCGAGATCGCCGGCCTGCTGCGGCGCGCCGAGCTGCACGTGGGCATGCGGACCCACTCGCTCATCCTGGCCGCCGCGGCGGGAACGCCGGTGGCCGGGCTCATCGCCTACCCCAAGAGCCACGCCTTCCTGGAGATGCTCGGCCTGGAGGAGTGGAGCCTCGGGTTCGAGGCGCTGACGGTGGAGGCGCTCGACCGGATGATCCAGGGGGCCTGGGCCGCCCGCGCGGCCACCCGGGTGACGCTCACCGCCGAGGTGCGCAAACTCCAGGTCCGCGCCCGCCGCGCCCCGGAACTCGTCGGACGGCTGCTCGGGCTCGAGCCGGCGGCGCCGCCGCTCCGGGCTGCCGCCGCGGTACCTACCCCGAGCGCGGGGGCGGGGCCGTCCGGCGCCCCGCCATCCTGACCCCGCCCGCCGGAAAGCCGACGCCCGGCGAGGTTCGCCGGGCGTCGTGGGGCCACTCGCCGGGCAGGCGGCCTCAGCGGTTGGTGGCCCGCTCCTCGATCTGGTCCAGGAGCTCGGTGATGAAGCCCGAGGTCAGGTTGCAGGGCCCCTCGGCCGAGAGCTGGACTCGACTGCCGCCGTCGGCCCGCTGGGTCCGGACCGTGAGGCTCATCCGGGGCGCCCGCCCCTCCTCGCCGGCCACCGCGGCGGCGCTGCACACCACCCGGTCCGATTCGGGGCTGTAGGCCCCGCCGCTCGCGATCGTGATCGGCCCGCTCCGTACCTCCCCCTCGACCTCGTTGGCCGTGGCCACCGGGATCTCGTAGTCGGCGAAGGTCTCGACCGTGGCGGCGACCACCTGCGCCGGCGTCGCCGAGAGCTGTCGGGTGAACTGCTGCGGCCCGGTGTCGTCCCCGGTGGACGCCCGTCCGGCGCACGCGAGCGCTCCGGCCAGCGTCGCGAGCAGGATCGCCTGATGGTGGGACATGATACCCTCGGAGTGGCTCCCCGCTAGGATACCAGCGGGGGGCACGCTTCGTTCCCCCGGGCGGTATGCCGCGCGCTCACGGCACGCCGAGCCGGTCGAGCGGCAACGCCGCGGCCCGGACCCCACCACCGTCCGCCGCGGTCCAGGCGTATACGAGCTCGGATCCGGTGACGACGATCCTGGGGAACCCGCCCGCCGCCCCGCGGTCGGCGTGGGCCAGCGTCAGGGGTGCGCCCACGGCGCCGTCGGTCCGCACCCGACGGGCCCGGACCGCGGCGCCGGATCCCGCCTCCTCCATCCAGACCACCACCGCCTCCCGGCCCGCCGCATCGGCCCACTCGACGTCCACCCGACCCAGCGGCCGGCCGCCGTCGACCCGGACCGGGCGGCCGAACGTCGCCCCGCCATCCCCGGAGAAGGCAATGGAGACCCGCGGCCCGCCCGCGCCGGTGTACCACGCGAGCGCCAGGCTGCGGCCCCGTGCGGCGAGCGCCGGTCCGTTGACCGGACAGGCGCGGTGCCGCCATCC
>DATLZT010000146.1:0-17154 GCA_035573835.1 Gemmatimonadales bacterium | reverse complement strand
CGCTCCACCCCCTTCTTGACGATCGCCAGCCCCACCCCGGTGCCGGGATAGCGCTCGCCCCCGTGGAGCCGCTCGAAGACGCCGAAGATCCGCTCGTGGTACCGCGGCTCGATCCCGATCCCGTTGTCCGCCACCCACAGCTGCACCCAGCCGCCGGGCCGCAGCGCCGCCCCGACCTCCACCCGCGGCCGCACCCCCGGCGCCACGAACTTCACCGCGTTGGCCAGCAGATTGACGAGGATCTGGACCAGCGTGGTGCGGTGGGCCAGGAGCGGCGGCAGCGAGGGCGGGAGCGCCACGACGACCTCGGCCCCGGCCGACTCCAGGGCTTCCTCCGCCTCGTTCAGCGCGTCCGCCACCGCGGCGGCGGCGGCGACCGGGACCAGCTCCAGCTCGCTCCGACTCAGCCGACTGAAGGCCAGCAGGTCGCGGATCAGTCGGTCCATCCGCGCGGCCGCCTTCTTGATCCGGTCGCCGTAGTCCCGGGCGGTCGGGCTCGGATCGCCGAAATCCTCCAGCAGCGCCTCGGTGTACCCTTGGATCGCCCGGAGCGGGGCCCGCAGGTCGTGGGAAACCGAGTAGGAGAATGCCTCCAGCTGTTCCTTGGACTCCTCCAGCGCCCGGGTGCGGTCGGAGACCCGGTGCTCCAGCGTGGCGGCGTACTGCCGGAGCTCTTCCCGCGCCTCCCGCGCCTCCTGCAGGAGCCGGGAGTTCTCCAGCGCCGCTGCCGCCATCTGGGCCAACTGGACCAGCAGGTCCTCGTCCTCGGGAGTGAACTCGCCCTGCGCGCGGTCCACCACCTCCAGCACGCCGAGATTCCGCCGGTCGAGCCCGGTGAGGGGGGCAGCGAGGCAGCTGCGCGGTCGGTCGATGCCCACCCCCTCCTCCGCCGGAAGCCGTCGGAGCTCCGCCTCGCCGAGCCGGATCGGCCGGTTCTCCAAGGACGCCCGGAGCGCGAGCGTCGGGAGTGCCAGCGCCGGGGCTGTGTCGTCGGCCACCGCGGCGAGCCGGTCCGAGAGCGCCACCGCCCCGATCCCGCCATGCTCGTCCCAGAGGCGCGCCACGCACCGATCGGCGCCGAGCAGATACAGCGTCTGTTGCGCCATGAGCTCGAGGACCTCCGGCGCCCCGAGGCCGGCGGTGATGGCCAGCGCCGCATCGGCCGCACCGCGCAACTGGATGGCGCGCCGCCGCTCGCTCCGGGCCGCCTCCCGCAGCTCGTCGTAGAGCCGCGCGTTGTCCACGGCGACCGCCACCCGGCGGGCGAGGTCCTCCACCACGACGAGATCGGCCGCGGTGAAGGCGGCCGGCCGGCGGGACCAGATCGCCAACGCCCCGAGCACCCGACCCCGGATGGTGAGCGGCGCCGCGACGCACGAGCGGCAGCCGAGCTCCCGCAGCGCGTCACGATACCCGGCGTCGGGGGCTCGGAGGTCCTCGGGACGCGCGCCGAGATCCGATACCGACTGCGACCGGCCGGTACGGAGCGCCACGGCCACCGGATCGACGCCCTCGGCGGCCGAGGCCGGCCGGGCCGCGAGCCGGTGGAGGAGGGCCTCCCGCGTCGGGTCGATGTGGGCGACGGCCACCCGACTGACGGTCCCGGCCTGGTCGACCAGATCGATGGCGCACGACTCGGCCATCGCCGGCACGACCACGCGGACCATGGCGCCGAGTCTGGCGGTGGTGTCGAGGGAGGAAGCCGCCAGCACCGCGCTCGCTTCCGAGAGCACCCGCAAGGCCGTCTCGGCGCGCTTCCGCTCGGTGATGTCGGTGAAGAGTCCCATCACCCCGGCGACCCGACCCGCCGCGTCCCGCACCGGACTGGGGGAGACCAGCAGCCAGAGCTCCGACCCGTCCCCGCGGCGGAAACGGAAATCGAAGCGGGCGGTGCTCCCCCTGAGCATGGCCTGGAAGTGCCGATCAAGCTCGGCCTTGTCCTCCTCGAACACGAAGTCGAACACGGTCCGACCGACGATCCGATCGGCGGGATAGCCGAGCAACTCGGCCAGACGGACGTTGCAGAACTCGATCCGGCCGGTCGGATCCGCCATCCCCACCCCCTCGTGGGCCGTCTCGACCAGACGCCGGTACCGCTCCTCGCTCTCGCGCAACGCCTCCACCGCCCGTCGGCTCTCCGTGACGTCGCGGCTGGTCTCCAGGACGATCGGCTCCTCTCCTTCGCGGCGCATGACGACCTGGCGGCTCTCCACCACGATCCGCCGGCCGTCCCGGGTCCGGTGGTCCAACTCGCCGGTCCACCGCCCGTCGCGGGCGAGTCTTCGCTCGTGCGCCTCGGCGCCCCCGGGGAGCAGCGTGCCGAGGAGCTCGTGGGGCCGCCGCCCGACCGCCTCCTCGGCCGTCCACCCGTAGAGGTCGGTGGCGCCCCGGTTCCAGTAGACGATGTGCCCCCCGAGCCGCCAGGCGATCACGGCGTCGTGGGTTTGCTGGAGGAGTTCCGCCTGGCGCGCGAGCTCCTCCTCGGCGCGCTTCCGCTCGGTGATGTCCTGCCAGGCCCCGACGATCTCCGCCGGGGCGCCCTCCTCGTCGCGGACCAACCGGAGGTCGCTCCGGGTCCAACGGTACGAGCCGTCCGGCAGGCGGAACCGGTACTCGTGCGCGGTCTCACCCGTCGCGAAGAGACGCCGCAGCTCCGACTGCATCCGGGATCGATCGTCGGGGTGCACCCGCTCGAGGAAGAAGCCCGGGCGCTCGAACTCCTCCGGGGTGTAGCCGAACACCTCGACCACGTTCGGACTGGTGTAGGTGGCGGGGAATCCCCTGGTCGGCCGGCAGCTGAACACCACGACCGGGTTGACGCGCAGGAGCTGCTCGACCCGACGCTCGGTGGCGTGCAGCTGCGCCTCGACCCGCTTCCGGTCGGTGATGTCGAGGGTGATGCCCATCACCCGGACCGGCCTGCCGTCGGCGTCGTAGCTCACCCGTCCCCGCACGGCCAGCCAGCGAAGGCCCCGCTCGGGGTGCCGGATCCGGAACTCCAGGTCCACCGCCTCGCGCCGTTCCTCGAAGTGGCGTGCCAGCGCGCGACGCACCAGGGCTCGATCCTCCCGCCGGATCGCCGCCATCCACGTCTCGAGGGTCGGCGGCGGGTCCGCCGGGAGCCCGTAGACGGCGAAGTGCTCCTCGCTCCAGAAGAGCTCGCCCGTCCGGAGGTCCCAGTCCCAGGCGCCCGCCACCGCCGACCGCTGCGCCGCCCGGAGCCGGTCCTCGCTCTCCCGGCGCGCCGCTTCGGTCCGGACCAGCTCGTCGATGTCGGTGCAGACGCCGAGCCAGCGAATCACCGAACCATCGCGGGCCAGGACCGGGTTCGCCCGGACAAGGAACCAACGGTACCTGCCGTCGGCACCGCGGAACTGCTCCCGCCGCTCGATCGGTCGACGCTCCCGGGCGGCCCGCTTCCACGCCTCGAGGCTGCGCTGCCGCGTGCCCGGCGGGAGCGCCGCGGTCCAGCCGTCACCGAGCGCGGAGCCGGGCGGGAGCCCCGTGAACGCGTAGAAACCGTCGTTCACGTACTCGCAGGTCCCGGCGGGCCCGGCCATGAAGAGGAAGCCCGGGATCGTGTCCGCCATCACCCGGAACTGCGCCTCGCTCTCGCGCAGCGCTCGCTCCCACCGTGCGGCCGCCTCGCGCGCGGCGGCGCGGTCGCTCGCGTCATGGAGGAGCCACCGGATGCCGATCCGACGCCCTCGCCGGTCGACGATCACCGACGCCGCCGCGGCCACCGGTACCATGCGCCCGTCGCGAGCCCGCAGCCAAAACTCCAGCTCGGCCCCCGTCGCGGCAACGTCCCGCAAGGCGTCCAGGACACCCCGGGTCTGCTCGCGGTCGCCCGGCGCGAGGAACCCGACGAGCGGTCGGCCGACGAGCTCGCCGGCCCGCGCGGCCAAGAGCCGCGTCGCCGCCTCGTTGGTCTCGCGGATGGTGCCGCGCATCGTGGTGACGAGATAGGGTCCGGGTGCGGCTTCGAAGAGGTCGCGATACCGGTCCCGCTCGGCGGCGAGTCGGTCCACGCGATGGACGGCCGGTGGCCGGCGGGCGCCGGACGGCCGCGTGGCGGCGAGCCGGCTCAGCACGTCGTCCAATTCGAGCAATACCGGGTCGATGGCCTCCGGTCGGGCCTCGCCCCGGAGCCCCGCCAGTCGGTCCCGGAGCGCCTGGAGCCGGCGAATCGCGGGATCCGAGCTCATGAGGCCGGCGCCCCGCCGCGCCAACCGGGGGTGGCGTCGGGTCGGGAGATGGACTTGGGCGTCAGACCGCCCCGCTCGGCCCGGACGGGGCGGTTCGGGGAGAGGGCACCGCGCCGGCGGTGCTGGGCGGCCATCGGTACCTCGGGAAGCGGGCGGGTGGGGACGGCCGGATCGTGGAGCCTACGGTTCCGCCCAATCTATGCCTCGCGATCGGGCGCGTCCAGGAACTCGGCCCCACCGCGGATCCGGTGACATCTCGCTCCGGTTCCCCCGAGCGGCACGCTCCCGCTCGGCCGGTCCTCGCGCCGGATCGGTCGTGGGGATTTCCGGGTATCACATGGGTTGAGCCCGTTGATCCGTGAGGTTCCCGGGGCGGTCCTCCCCCCTGGTCCAGCTTTCCGTCCTTCGGCACCGAGCACGCCATGACCACTCCATATTCGGCTCCCCCGGCCACCGAACGCCTCGTCGAGCCCTCCCAGTTCCGGGTGAACTGGGGAGCGATCCTGGCGGGGCTGGTGGTCGCCCTGGCGCTGCAGATCGTCCTCACCCTTCTCGGCCTCGCAATCGGTTTCACGGCCTGGGATCCCGGCGACCCAGCCCGCGCGCTGGGCCTGGGCGCCTCCATCTGGTGGCTCGTGTCGGGCCTCGTCGCGCTGTTCGTGGGAGGCATGGTAGTTGGCCGGCTGGCCGGACCGGTGCGCCGCAAGGACGGCGCCCTCCATGGGATCATCATGTGGGGGCTGTCCCTGGTGTTCGGGACGATGCTCGTCACCAGCGGGATCGGTCGGTTGCTGGGCGGCGCGACCAGCGTGCTCGGACGTACCGTGGCCGCCGCGGCGGGCGCGGCCACCGGGAGTCCCCGTACCACCGGGGAGCGGATCGAACGTGAGGCCGAGCGCGCCCAGGAGCGACTCGGCGTACGGGTCGATACCCTCGGCGCTCAGGCTCGGGAGGTGGCGCGGGAAGCGACGGAGTCGCTCTCGACCGCGGCCTGGCTTGGCCTCCTCAGCCTCGGCCTCGGCGCCGGGGCAGCCGCACTCGGTGCGTCGCGCCGCCGCCAAGTCGACGTCCCGGCGTCGGTCCATACCGGCTGAGGACGGTCGAGCCGGTACCCGCGGCGGACATGATGACCTGAGGAAGGGCCCCCCGGGGGGCACCCTCCGCCGCGCCGGCGGCTCCGGCCTGGCGCCCGCCAACCTTCCGCGCTCGCCGCCGCGCCCCCCCGGGCTGCGCCAGCCCGACGACCCGCAGCTCGATCTCGCCCCGGTCGATCCGCGGATCCCAGGTCAGCAACCGGCTGACATCTTCCTGGCTCCGCGCGTCGGGGCGCCTGTAGCCCTTCGGGCCGTGACCGGCCAAGTTCCGGATTCGCTGCGGGCCGGCACCGATTCCGCGCCCGAGTTCGGCGGCGCCTTGGCCGTGGCCTCCCGCGCGGCCGTCCTCGCCGCCGTACTCACGGCCGAATGAGCCGCCGCCGGGCGCGCCCGACCGTAGCCACCCTCGAACCGGCCCCGGCCGCCGAACTCGGGGCTGCCGAACCCGCCGATGCCCCCCCGTCGGGCAGTCTGCCGTTTGGGCTCTCGCATCCACGAATCCGGCTGTCCGCCGCAGCCCTCCCGCTCGAGTCAGCCGCGACCGCCGCGCCAGCTCCATCGATCGTTTGCGTCGTATGGCATGACTCACCTCACCCGGCTCGCGTGTGCGCCCCCGTCCGTCCGATGGGGACCACCCAAGGCTTCCGGCCGCGCCGCAGTCCTGCGGCGCGGCCCGTGGGTTGGGTTTCGGAGTGATGGATCACCCCGGGAGCTCGGCAAGGGTCGGCCTCAGACGCGACCCACCCCGGGTGCCGAGCCGGTACCGGCTCGGCACCCGGGGTGGGAGATCGCGGTTCAGGGCGCGGCAATCTGGAGCAGGAAGTAGGTCGGGTCCGGATCGGGATAGAAGGGCGCGAAGTTCTGCATCGTGACGTAATACGTCCCGGCCGCCGGCAGCGTGATGGTACAGGCCTCCGGCTGCGCGTCCGCTCCATTGGCGTGATCATCGCACGCCCCCACCAGGGTAGCGGCGTCGCCCTCGAAGACGTAGATCCCGAGATCGGCTTGGTTGTCCCATCTGGCGCCGAAGTCGAGATCCGCCGCGTCGCCCACCTCGATCCTGTACCACTGGCACGGCACGCCGTCGCAGTCGCCCGCCCAGCTCCCCGCGTCGTAGAACGCGGTGACCCCGCCCGACGACGGCACGACGACCGAGGGTGCCGTCCCGGGGGCACCGGTTCCACCGATGGGCGTGACTGCGCTCCCCACGGTGATGTCGGTGGTGAGCGGCAGCTCGAGCGGCACCTCGGGCGCATAAGCCGGCCGCACGTCCGAGACCGACGCGCCACCGCTGGCCCCGAGCGGTGGGAGCACGGTGAGGGTGGTCCCATCCTCGGACCGCGCGAGCGTCACCCCGGAATCGCCGCTCGCGAACGCGAGCACGGCCTCCGGGCCGAAGGTGAGCCCCGGCGGCGCCGTGAGCGTGATCTGCTCTCCCGCCGCCGGAGCCGGGTTGGAGACCTGGGCCGCCAGGGTGGTCGGGACCACCCGCACCGGGATCCCGAGTGTCGCCCCGCCCCCGGTTACCGTGACGGTGCTGGCGGCGGGCGATACGCCGGTGATGACGATCCGGGCCCGGGTCCGGATGGGGGACCCGGTGGTCGGCTCGTAGTTCGGGTCGATCTGGGCGAGCACGCTCGCATCGGCCGTCGCGACCGCGAAGCGGTCCACCGGCGCGGGCGTGCCGGTGGCGTTCAGTCCCTCGACGATCACCTCCTCGGATTCGCCCTGGTTGACGAACAGCGCCGTCGGCGTCGCGACGAGCCGTGCCAGCTCCTCGCCCTCGTCGGCCAGCGGATCGCCGCCGCACGCGGCCACCAGGATCATCCCGAGCACGGCCGGACCACGCGTCATGAAGCTCATACGCTGCACCTCGACTGAATTCGGTACGGTGGGAGCCGTCACGACGCTGGGTGCCGTCACGGCTCGGAACTAATCCGCGTTCAGCAGCGTCACCCCCAGGTAGCGCTCGATGTCCTGCGCCGCCGGCGCCCCGATGAACCGGATCCAGTCGGGCCGGCTGGGCTCGCGCAGGTCGTTCGACGCGACGAGCTCGTAGGCCCCGAACCCGGTGCGATCGACGAAGATGTAGTACCGGTTCCTGTCGCGGGTGTAACGCCAGACGAGATACGGCGGCGCCTGGCCCTCCCGCTGGCGCTGGAGCACGTCGTCAGGGGTGCCGTTGCGGGCGTAGATGCGCCCGCGATCGCTGCGCCAGCCGGCCCGGGGATTCCGTCCCCCTTCCCGGAAGGTCCGGTTGGCGTAGTCGATGGCCCGGTAGAAGGCCTCCCGGGCCTCGTTCTCCGGCGTGCCCGGCGTGGGGTCCCGCCGCTGCCAGAAGTCGACCAGCAACTTCCGCTTGGCGGCGAGCGACACTTCCTCGAAGTGTTTCAGCCGATCGGCCGACTCCTCGAGGTAGACGAGGGGCGCCCGCGCTTCCTTCAGCTCCGCGTCGTCCATGGCGCCGAAGTACCCGGCGTCGGTCCGGCGCTCGAGGCTCGTCTGCTCCGCCGCCCGGGCGAGCGTCGAGTCCAGTCGAGCCATGACCAGCGGGGCCCGCCGCTCGACGGTGCGACCGCCGATGGTGAGCTCGGCGCACAGGGTGTACTCACCAGGCGGCAGTCCGGCCAGGTCCACCTGGCCGCGCAGCACCCCGCCACCCGGCGGCAACGTCACCGCCACCGGCCGGGTCCGCACCACGGGTTGGCCGGTCGAATCCTGCACCCGTACCGCCAGCGCCCCGGAATCGGGGCCCTCGCTGTACGCCTCGACCAGGTAGTAGGCCCTCGACCGGAGCGGGGTGAGCGCCAGCTCCGCCACCGCGGTCACCAGCGTGTTCCCCTGGGGGAACTCCCCCGGCTCGGCCGCCGCGGTGCCGTCGGCCAACCGCATCCGGGGCGACAGCAGCAGGTCGGACGCGGGCGGACGCTCGCGGAACGCCTCGATCGGGAGCGTCCCGTCGATCCGACGGCCGCTCACCGAGTCCTGGACCCCGACCTCGATCCGGTAGCGCCCCGGGGCGAGCGCGAAGTCGAGCAGCTCGACCGCTTCGGCCCCGGCTTGGCGCGCCGCGACGCTCGCCCGGGCCCGCCACGACTGCTGGTGGAGCGTGAGCCCGGTCGAGTCCACCACCCGGAAGGTCACCTGGTAGCTCAGGTGACCGTCCGGCCCCCCGCCGGTGGGCTCCATGAGGGAAAACGGGATCTCCGCGAACGCCTTCACCCGGGTCGTCCCGGACTCCGCGCGGTAGAACCGCACCGCGCGGAGCTCGAGCTCCGGTTCGACCTGGACCGCCGGCGTCGCCGCCGGTTGACCGGCCAGGATGATCCCCGCCAACGCGAATCGGGAAAGACCGCTCATGTTCGACCTTCACCGTGAGGGAGTTGGGAGCGCGCTCGTCCGCCCCTCAAGGACGCCCACCACGGCTCGTCTTGTACATCCCGGCGCGGCGAACCCGCCGGCGGACCCGCTCACCATCCCAGGCTCAGGCTCAGGAAGTTGGTGCCCCCGAGCACGCCCATGTATTTCCAGGCGTAGTCGACGCCCAGGCTGAAGTTGCCGGTCGTGTAGCTCAGGCCCCCGCCGAACGCCAGCCCCTGCAGGTTCTCCTCGTCCTCCAGGGCGGTGAGCTCGGAGTTGCTGGGCCCGATGTCGTTCGCCGGGGCGTAGCTGTAGCTGCCCCGCAGCGCCACGCCGAAGGGGCTCCCCCCCAGCCGCTGGCTGGCCCACTCGGCCCCGCCGGTGAAGCCCGCCTGGTTGTTGTTCGGCTGGTTGAAGTCCGCCAGCAGGGTGAGCCGATTGGCCTCGCCGGTGACCAGGTCGTAGGCCAGCCCCACCCGGAAGACCGTTGGCAGCGGGAAGTCCTTGGTGCGGAACTGCCCCGGCTGCGGGGCCTCCGGCACCGGGTCCTCGCCCGGCAGCGGATCCCGCGGCGCCTCGAAGTTCAGCGCGTCGCCCGAGTAACTCAGGTTGGTGCCCAGGTTGGCCAGCACGAACGAGAACTTGATCGGGTGGCCCGAGAGCATCGCGTGGAAGTTGGTGCCGAAGTCCACCGCGAAGGCCTCGCCCGAGGTCTCCCCGAGCTTGTCGAAGATCCCTTTCGCCGTGAGCCCGGCGCTGAAGCGGTCGGAGAAGTTCTCGGCGTACGTCAACCCGATGAAGGTCTCCGACACGGAGTAGGTGGATCCGGTCCCGTCGGGCTGCTCGACGGTGTAGACCGGCTGGTCCTTGAAGCCGAAGGTGCCGATCTGGAGCCCGATCGCCCGGGCCCCGCCGCTGAAGGGGAAGGCGATGCCGCCCCAGCTGTAGCGGGTGTCGGCCACGTAGTCGTAGGTGCTCACCGTCACCCCGGGCCGGCCCATGAGGGCGACCCCGGCGGGGTTGTAGTAGAGCGCCGAGACGTCGGTGGCGATCGCCGCGAAGGCGCCGCCCAGCGCCGTGCCCCGCGCCCCCGCCCCGAGGAGCAGGAACTCCGCCGCGGTGGTGCCGAACGGGGTGTTGTCCGGGTTGATGTCCGTCTGGGCCACCGCCGGGGCGGTCGCGCCCGCGAGCCACGCCGCCAGCAGCGCCGCCCGCCCCCTAGATTGCGTCATCATGACTCGTCTCTCCCGGTGGAAGCGATGGGCCGCGTCGGGCGACGCGGCCCGTCGCCCGTGCGTTCTCGCTACTGGGCGAAGTTGACCACGGTGAACCGGCCGGCGCGGCGCGCGTCGCCCGACTCGATGTGGTAGAAGTAGACGCCGCTCGCCACCACCTGGTTGTTCCGGTTCCGGACGTTCCAGGTGCACTCGCCGCCGAACGGGTTGTTCGGCTGGCCCGGCGCGTTGAGCCCCACGTTCTGGCAGCTCGCCCCCGGATGCTCCAGCAGGGTCACCAGCACCCCGCTGGAGGAGTAGATCCGGATGATCGCCTGCGCCGGCAGGTTGACGAACTTGAGCACCTTGGTGTCGGTGGACCGCTCGAACTGGTTGGTCACGTAGTAGGGATCGGGCACCGTGTGCACCCGGGCGAGGTCCGCCTCGGTGGCGGGCCGCACCTGGTTCTGCGCCGCGAAGTTGGCGCTGAGCACGGCGCCCGGCACGGCGAGCGGCCGCGGCTGGGCGAAGAAGCTGTACGGCCCGAAGTCACCGCCGCTCCCCACGCCGCCGTTGATGGAGCCGACGTAGGTGCGGAGCGCCCAGACCGTGCCCGCGGCCGGCAGCGCGGGCATCTGCATCAGGAACTCGTAACCCGAGACGTAGAGGAGGAAGCCGGGCTGGGGCGCCACCGGCGAGATCGGCGACTGGTCGGCCACCGCGCCGCCGGTGAAGAACGAGATCGGGCCCAACACCGCCGTCCGGCTCAGCCGGAACGGCGCCGGCGAGGTGCAGGGGATGACCGCCTGCGGGCCGGCGTAGCTCCGGAGCGGCTCCACACACCCCATGTCGGCGAGCGTGAGCACGTTGGGTCGCTGGTCGACCGAACCCCCGGCGGCCGTGGCCCCCTGGTTCAGGATCCCCCAGCTCCCTGCGAACACCGAGTCGAACGGCACCGGGACCCCGTGCGTCACGTCGATGACGGAATCGATCGCGCCGCCGGCCCCCCAATAGACGTTGAAGTCGGCCGCGCGCGCCGCCCCGCCGAGCACGTTCTCCACCTCCCGCCAGTCGTTGTTCATCGTCACGTACGAGAGCGGGTGGTGGATGACCGTGACCCCCGGCAGCTCGCCGGCGTTGTTGAAGTTGGTCATCGTCCCGACGAAGTTCGTCGCGTCGATCGCCGGGTTCCCCTCGTTGGGGTGGTCCTTCGTCTCGTTGGTCTCGGGCGAGGGCCCGGCGAACCACCGCGGCCCGTTGTACTCGCACCCCGGCTGCTGCGGGAAGCCCGTGGTCGGCGCGTTCACGCAGCCCCGGCCGTAGGAACTGGTGAAGCGGTTGCCGGGAAGGGTCAGCGACACCTGGCCCGGGAGCGTGAAGTCGGCGTTGCCGCCGTAGCGCGCCGCGAGCTCGGGATCGACCCGCGCCCCCGGGAACTGGCTCGACCCGGTGGCCTCGTCGCCGACCTCGGTCTGGCCGACCGGGACCGAGAACGTGGAGTTGTCGGCGAGGCTGGTGAACCAGTAGAGGTGCGGGATCGCGTCGCGGTTCGATCCCAGCTGGATGCTGTCGAGCCGGACGCTGAAGCTCCCCTCGGCCCCCAGCAGGTTGGTGACCGAGGCCGCGAAGCCGATCTGCCACGCCCCCGCCGGCGGGAACGGCCCGCTGAAGCGCCCGGTCGCCGGGTCGAGCGTGGGGAGCGGCCGCGCCGTGTCGAGCGCCCCGCCGCGGCCCGCCACCGTGGTGGAGACCACGCCGCCGCTCGACGCGAAGTTGGGCGCCGCATGGGCCGGGGTGACGGCCTTGGTGCGCCGGGCCGATTCCAGGGTGCTGGGGCCCGACTGGAACGAGTTGATGTCGAACGCGGTGACGGAATAGAAGTACCGGATGTTGTTCCGGGCCGTCCGGTCGACGTAGATGAACGGCACCCCGGTGTCCTCGAGCTCGGGGAACGGGCCGCCGACCGCGCCGCGACCGGTGAGCGCCGTGTCCGAGCTGAGCAGCACCGCTTGCCCCGTCACCAACGCCTGGCGCTCGCCGATCTTGACCTGGGAGATCGGGCCGGTGAGCGGGACGTCGACGAACTGGGTCGGCGCCACGCCCGGTCCGGTCGAATCGAACGGCACCGGGCAGTCGGTCCGGATCCCCACCTCGGGCGCGCAGCCCGGCACCGGATTCACCGTCCCCCGGAAGTCGCGCATGAAGGTGCCGGAGTAGTCGAACTGCGCCAGCAGCGTGAGCTCGGAGGGGTTGTCGACGCGGCCCCGGTAGACCCGGTATCCCTCCACGTCGAACTGGCGGTAGTTCGGATCGAAGAGCGGGTTCGGGCTGCCGTCGGTGGTCGGGGAGCCGGCGATCGTGAAGAACGGATCGCCGTCGGTCTCGGTCACCGAGGGCCGCCAGAGGACCGTGACCTGCCCGTCGCCCGGCACCAGGAAGAACTCCGGCGCCTCGGGCGCGAAGGGGAGCAGGAACTGGCTGTCGAAGACCGCCTGGGCCACCAGCGCCTTGCCGTAGAGCGAGCCCGGCACCGGCAGGGTGAACTCCTCCTGGTCGGCCACGCCGTCGCCGTCGACGTCGCCCCGGTAGCCGGTGAACCCGGCGATCGAGTCGATCGGGTTGGCGTTGTCGGCGGTCGCCGGGTTGCTGAGGCGGGTGGGATCCCCGGGGCGGATGTCGCACCCGGCGCCGCCCGGGCACGGCGCCGTGGTGGCCGTCCCCGTCGCCACCGGGGCGGCGAAGATGTACGCCACGACGATCGACGAGAAGCCGCCGGGCGGGATGGTGAGCGGGCCGCTCGACTGGAAGAACCGCATGTCGAAGGCGGCGGTGTTGTTGATGAAGCAGATCCGGGTCACCCGCGGGTTGCCGGTATTGCAGGGCTGGTCTCCGAACGCCGGGCTCACCGTCCCGGACAGGTACCGGTAGAGCTGCTGCGTGTTCGCGGGGTCGGAGAAGGTCCCGGCGTTGCTGGTGTTGCTGTAGAGCGTGAGCCCGGCCTGGACCCCCGGCGCGATCTCGGGACTCTTGAGGTACTTGACCCCCACGAACCCCACCCCCGGGAAGAAGGGCGGGCCGAAGATCGTCGGATCGAAGGTCCAGGTCGCCGGCCGGCCGAAGTCGTTCTGGTAGCTGTAGCCCAGGGCGAACGGCACGTTCACCGAGGCGTAGTTCTGGCCGGCGTTGGCCACGTCCATGTCGGCGGCGAACGCCGCGAAGGCGTCGACGATCGTGTAGCCGCCGTCCGGGATCTCGACCCCGAAGTTCGCCTCGTTCCGCTGCTGGAACCGCTGGGCCTCGGCCAGCAAGAGCTCCCGCAGGGCCGGGCGGACCCCGGCGTACGAGGCCGGATCGATCGAGGTGATGTTGTAGAAGGTGTAGAGGAAATAGATGATGTCCTCGTTGCCCGAGGGATAGTTCCAGGCCAGCGCGCGATGCTCGACCACCACGCCCATCGGATGGGGCCGCCCCGAATTCCGGGCGGGGTTGGCATCCGACGTCAGGAACCATGCGTCGCCCTGGGACGCCTGGAGCCGCCCGCGGAGCACCGGATGGAAGAGCAGTTCGTTGGCGTCGCCCTGCGGCACCAGCGCCGCGTCGGGCCAGGCCTCGACGTCCTCCGGGTCGTTGCTGTTGAAGGCGTTGGTGATCCCCTCGCCGTGATTGAAGAATCCCGAGGCGTCGAAGAGCGCCGCGCTGACCGTGTCGCCCGCCCACGATCCGCCGTCCGGCCCCACGATGCCGGCGAGTTGGATGCCCGAATTGAACACGTACTGGTTGGCCGTCCCGCGGGGCCAGAAGCCGCCCCCGCCGGTGGATGATCCGCCGCCGATGTCGACGCAGATGTTGCCGACGTTGGCGAGCCCGCAGTTCACCCGGTTGGCCAGGTACTGCGTATTCGGCCCGTGGGCGAAGAGCCGGAAGCCCCGGCGCGGGCGCCCCGGCGCCGGCTCCGCGTCACCCGGAACCGGCGCCGCGAGCCAGAGCGCCAGCGCCCCCACGACCGCCCGCCAGCCGCCACCCGAACGAAGGAATGAGCGCATCGCTTCCTCGCTACTTGAAGAAAGGCGGGGCCTTCCCCGCCCGATCCCCCTCGACGGGACACCGGGCGGGGCCAGGCCAGGGACTCAGAAGTTGAGCTGCAGGCCGAACCGCACCCACCGCGGCTGCCCGGTGAACGCCTCGACCCCCCGGCTCCCGTTCACCGCGGCCCCCTGCACCGTGGGCGCGAAGCCGGCGAGGTACGCCGCCCCGAACGCGGCGCGTTGCTCCTCCAGCGTGAAGACGTGGTCGCCGTTGCCGTACCGCTCCTCCGCCCGGATCAGGTAGATGCAGTTCGGCGCCGCGGGCGTGCCGTCGCCCGTGGTCCACGCCGCGCAGCCGGCGTTGCCGGCCGCCCCGAACCGCAGGTCCACCGAGGCGTCCTCCCCGTACACGCCCACCGTCGACGCCTCCTCGGCCAGGAGCGAGCTGTCCGCCGAGAAGCTCTGCTGCCGCTCGAGCTGGTCGGTGATGTCGCCGGTCGTCATGTGCACGAACAGGATGTTCCGGAAGTTGAAGAGGTTCCGGATGTCGGCGTACGCCGTGACGTCCAGCGCGCCGATGGCGAAGCCCTTGGTGATCCGGAGATCGACGTTCCGGTAGGCCGGGAGCCGGACCGCGTTGATGTCGCTCCCGAAGGGCGCCCGCCCGCAGACGCTGGTGGTGGCGCCGGTGATGACGCCCTCGCTCGCCGTCCCCCGGAGGCAGCGGGTGTAGGCCGTGCCGCTGGTGTAGGTGAACGTGGCGAACGCGCCCACGTTCCGGAGGATCTGGCCCAGCGTCGTCCCCTGCCGGAAGTCGTCCGGGAAGTTGAGCGCGAGCTGCCCCGTCAGGGTGTGGGGCCGGTTGGTCTGGGTGTTGAGGATCGCCTGCGGCGGCGGCGCGTTGGTCCCCGTGAGCGCGTTGAGGATCCGCGACCCGAAGTTGATGTAGGTGAACGGATCGGTGCCGGTGTTCTTCGCCTCCTGGAAGCTGTAGCCGATCACGCCGTTGAAGAAGCGGCCGAACCGGCGGTCCAGCCGGATGTCGACGCCCCGGCTGTTGCCGAAGTCGGCGGTGGTGAAGCGCCGGATGTCGGTGGGCGCGTTGGTGAGCGGGTCGATCACGTTGATCAGCCGCCCCGCCGCGTCGGATAGCTTGTCCCGGTTGTAGGCCGAGATGTCCAGCACCATGTCGTCGCCGAACGCGTGCCGGATCCCGAACTCGAAGGTGATCGTCTTCCCGAAGTCGAGGTCCGCCCCGAAGACGCTGTTCGTGTTGGTGACCGCCAGGTCGGTGTTCTTCCCCAGGAACAGCGTCTCGAAATCCGGTTGCTGCACCTGGTGGGCGTAGGAGAGCCGGAAGTTGGTCCGGTCGGTCACCGGGAACGACACCTGGATGTGCGGACTCAGGTAGTCGTGGCTCTCGTCCTCGACGAATTGGGCCGTGGGATTGTTCGGGTCGAACCCGGGCATCGAGAAGATGCGGGGGTACGCCGGCCGCGAGGAGCGGGTGTCGTAGAAGTCGTACCGGAGCCCCCCCACCACGACCACGTCGCCCAGGTCGAGCCGGTCCTCGACGAAGAGGTTGTACCGCACCGGCTCCTCCTTCCACACGTCGCTGAACGCCTGGGAGGTCAGGGCGTGCGAGTACTTGAGGGCCCAGTACTGGGTGAACTCGCCGCCCAGCCGGAGGCGGTTGTACCGGTCGACCTGCCAGTCGAGGTTCGACTTCAGGACCAGCCGGTTCTCCCGGTACATCTCCTGCCGCTGGTGGATGTTGGAGCCCTGGGTGCCGCTGAGCCCACTCTCGTTCATCCCGGTCACCCCGTAGGGGTTGTTGCGGTACCGGTCGATGAAGCCGTACTGGGCGGGGTTCTCGATGTCGAACGGGGTGCGCCGGCTGCCACCGGCGTTGGTGATGAAGTTCCGGATCAGCTCGTCGTTGATCGGGAAGTTCTGGAAGTTGTACCGGAAGTCGCCGGTCGTGAGCAGCAAGAACCCGCCGAACGGATCCCGCGTGCCGGCCTCCGCCTCCTCGGTGAGCATCCCGCCGAGCACCCGGTCCTGCTGGTACGACAGGTAGGTCTCGAGCGCGAGCGCCCGCTCGGCGGTCTTCGAGAGGTTCTGGGTCCAGTTGAGCGAATAGACGTTGCTCCACTGGAGCACGCCGGTGAGCGCCTGCGGGTTGTAGAGGTTGTTGAACCACTGGGTGCCCCGGGTCCGCAGGTCGTTCTGGCTCCGCAGGTACGTGAACGCGAGCCGGGACCCGGTCCCGTAGGTGTACTGGAGCTTCCCGGTGAGGTTGGACTGGGACCGGGCCGTGTACGGAACCCGGATGCCCTGGCAATCGACCCCGTAGTTGTCCTCGATCGCCGGATTGCTGCTCTCGATGTCGTCGCAGTCGCCGGTGTAGACGGCGAACCGGTTCACCGGCACGTAGGTCGTGTCCGCGGTGGGATCCTCCAGGGCGCTGGGCACCGCCACGACGGTGTCGACCCCGGCGGCCACCAGGATCGGGTTGTCGCGGCGGTCGATCCCGTCGATGACCGACTGCTGGCCCTGGAGCGTGCCCGAGGCGAAGAACGACAGCCCCGGGAGGCGGAGGAACGGCACCGGGCCGCCGAACGCCACCTCGATCCGGTTGAAGCCAAGCCCGTGGTTGACGCCCAACGGCTCGTCGGTCTCGTACGACACGCTGCCGGCGTAGTCGGTCCCGCCCGACCGAGTCTCGATCGCGATCACGCCCGACTGGGCGTTGCCGAACTCGGCCGAGGACCCGCCGGTGGTGACCGAGGCCTGCTCCAGCGCGTTCGGCGCCACCTGGGCCTGCGCCCCGTACACCCCGTTGCCGGTGAAGAGCGTGGTCTGCCCCCGGAAGCCGGGGGTGGTGGGCACGCCGTCGATGTAGGTCACCGCCTCGTCAACCCGCCCGCCCCGGATCGAGAGCTGGATGGCGCCGTTGTTCTGGGTGCTCGCCACCACGCCGGGCTGCAGCGCCAGCACGTTGGCCACCTGGTCCACCGGCAGGTTCTCGGTGTAGGCGCCGTCGATCCGCTGCCGGGTCGTCACCTCGTCGCGGGGCACCAGCGGCACCTCCGCCACGATCTCGACCGGCTCGAGCTCGACCGAGGTCTGCTCCAGCGTGAAGTCCTGGGTCATGGTCTGTCCCGCCAGGACCCGGACGCCGGTATACTCGACCGGCCGATACCCGACGAACGCGGCGCGAATCGTCACCGTGCCGGCCGGCACGTTGTTG
>DATLZT010000145.1:0-9249 GCA_035573835.1 Gemmatimonadales bacterium | reverse complement strand
CCCCGATGCAGTGGACGTGAGCTCCGGCGTCGAGCAGATTCCCGGCATCAAGGATCCCAGTCGAGTGACACGGTTCGTGGAGGCGGTGCGTGGGCGTCCAACTCCCGCTTGAGCGTGCGGTGGCCGGCCGATTCGGCCGGTACGGGGGCCGGTACGTCCCGGAGACGCTCATGGCCGCGCTCGAGGAGCTCGCCGAGCTGCACGACGGGGTGCGGGGGGACGCCGCGTTCTGGGCCGAGTACGACGCGCTGCTGCGGGAGTTCGTCGGGCGTCCCACGCCGCTCACCGAGGCGCGCCGCCTCGGCGAGCTGGTCGGGTGCCGGGTGCTCCTCAAACGGGAGGATCTCAACCACACGGGCGCCCACAAGATCAACAACACCGTGGGGCAGGCGCTCCTGGCGCGTCGCATGGGGAAGCGGCGGATCATCGCCGAGACCGGCGCCGGCCAGCACGGTGTGGCCACCGCGACGGTCTGCGCCCGGTTCGGGCTCGAGTGTGTCGTCTACATGGGCGCGGAGGACGTCGCCCGGCAAGCGCTCAACGTCTACCGGATGCGTCTCCTCGGCGCCACCGTGGTGCCGGTCGCATCCGGCACCCGGACGCTCAAGGACGCCACCAACGAGGCGCTGCGCGACTGGGTCACCAACGTCAACGACACGCACTACATCATCGGTTCGGTCGTGGGGCCCGATCCGTACCCTCGTCTGGTGCGCGACTTCCAGGCGGTGATCGGGCGGGAGGCTCGGGCCCAGGTGCTCGAGCGGGTCGGCACGCTCCCGGCGGCGGTGGTGGCGTGCGTGGGCGGCGGGTCCAATGCGATCGGGATCTTCAGCGCCTTCCTCGACGACCCGGCCGTCGAGCTGATCGGGGTGGAAGCGGCGGGGGAGGGGATCGGCACCGGTCGGCATGCCGCGTCGCTCACGGCGGGGGTGCCGGGGGTGCTGCACGGGAGCTTGAGCTATCTCCTCCAGGACGAGAACGGCCAGGTCCTCCCGGCGCACTCGGTGTCGGCCGGGCTCGACTATCCGGGCGTCGGGCCGGAGCACAGCCAGTTGCGGGACAGCGGCCGGGTGCGGTACGAGGCCGTCACCGACGGCGAGGCGCTCGCGGCGTTCGGGACGCTGGCGCGACTCGAGGGCATCATCCCGGCGCTGGAGACCGCCCACGCGCTGGCCTGGCTCGAGCGGCGGCGGGGGCGCTGGAGGGCGGAGGACGTCGTGCTACTGTGCCTGAGCGGGCGGGGTGACAAGGACGTGGCGCACGTGGCGAGCCTGCGGGGAGGCGAGGCGTGAGCGGGACCTCGGCCACCGTGCTGCCGCCCTCCCAGGTCGAGGAACTCATCCGGACCCTGGTGAAGGCGCTCCGGGCGTTCCAGATGTACCTCCCCAACAACCCGATCTACCAGCGGGCGATGGGCAACGTGGCGGCGGCCTTCGCGCCGATCTGGGCCGCCACCGACGAGCTCGTGCTGGGCGTCCTGGAGAGCGAGTTCCACTGGGAGGGGCAGGTCGTCTACCAGCAGATCGCCCGCAACGAGAGTCTCGCCTGGACGCTCTACAAGGACGGGATGCGCGCGCTCACGTTCCGGAAGGGGGTGGAACGGGAGGAGATCGTCCGGTTCCTCGAGCTGGTCAACCGGGCCCGCCTGCTGCCGCCCGACGCGAGCGACGACCTCCTCACGCTGCTCTGGGAGCACGACTTCCAGTATCTCACCTACCAGTTCGTCGAGCCGCTCCTCGACGGCCCGCCGCTCGAGGCGGCCTCGACCGCCCCGGCCCCGAGCGCCGGGGTGGTGCAGCGGAAGGTCCAGGAGGAGGTCGAGGCGGAGCGCCGGCGCCCCGGGGTGGTGGACCTGGAGGAGTTCGAATCCACCCTGTACTTCCTCGATGAGCGGGAGATCGCCTATCTGGGGGAGGAGCTGGTCAAGGAGTATGCCCAGGACCTCCGGGGGAATGCGCTCGCGGTGCTCTACGACCTCTTCGAGCTGCAGACCGATCCCGCGATCCGGAGCGAGATCCTCGGCATCCTCGACTCGGTCTTCCCCTATCTCCTGAATGCCCGGGACTTCCGGGCGGTGGGTGGGCTGCTCCGGGAGCTCCGGGTGCTGCGCCAGCGGGCGTCGGCGCTCGCGCCGGACCAGGCGGCACAGCTGGACGGGTTTGCCGAGCGGCTCAGCTCGCCGGCCGTCTTGTCCCAGCTCCTGCAGACGATCGACGACGCCACCCTGCCGCCGAGCGAGCAGGACCTGGGGGACCTGTTCCGTGAGCTCCGGCCTGCGGCGTTGGAGCGGCTGCTGGTCTGGCTTCCCACGGTCTCGGCGGAACGGATTCGCGACGTGGCGCGGGCGGCCTGCGAGCGGTTGGCCGATGCCCATCCCGGCGAGATCATGCGACTCCTGCGCCAGCCCGGCTCGGCGGCGCTGCCCGGCGCGCTCGAGCTCTGTGCCCGCCTCAAGCTCCAGGGCGCGATCCCGGCGTTGGCGGAGTTGCTGGGGCATGCCGATCCCCAGGTCCGGCTGGGCGCGGTCCAGGCGCTCGGCGCGATCGGATCGCCCGGGGCGCTCTCGCACCTGGCGCGGGCCATCGACGACCCGCACCGGGACGTGCGGTTGGCGGCGGTCCGCCAGGCGGGCGCCCACGGTTACAAGGGCGCGTTGCGGCGGATCGAGGCGGTGGTGCTGCGGCGTGACTTGAAGGATGCCGACCTGACCGAGAAGATGGCCTTCTTCGAGGCCTATGGGTCGATCGTCGGGGCGGCCGGGTTGCCGGCGCTGGTGGCGCTGCTCGCCCCGCGGGGTGGGTTACTCCGGCTCAAGCAGAGCCCCGAGCTCCGCGCCTGCGCGGCGATCGCGATCGGGAAGATCCGGACGCCGGAGGCCCGGGCGGCCCTCCAGGCGGCGATGAACGACAAGGAGCTGGTGGTGCGCAACGCGGCGAGCCGGGCGCTCCGGGAGATGGGGCGATGAGCGGTCCCGAGCTCCCACGGCCGGCCGAGGGCGCCGCGCCCGACGAGGGCTTCCTCCGTCAGGGCGGCCGGGGGCTGCTCTTCACGCTCTATGGCGCGCTCCGGAGCCTCAAGCTGTATCCGGTGGAGAACGCGGCGGTGCAGAAGGCGTTGGACGAGCTCCAGGCCGCCGCCCGGACGCTGCTCCAGGCCGAGGACGCGATCGAGCTGCGCCTCTCCGGGGACTTCATCTTCGTCAACGCCACCCGCCTCCGGCTGGAGTTGGACAACTACGCCTACTTCAGCCACATCGTCACCATCCTGCGGGACTACGACATCGGCATCCTCCGGGCCGAGCGCGGCGTGGAACGGCGGGAGTGGCAGATCTTCCTCAGCCTGCTCCTCAGCCTGAGCGGGAAGGAACGGGGGGTGCCCCGCTTCCTCGAGCTGCAGGAGCGCCTGGGGGCCGCCGGGGTCGCCCACCTCCACCTCGAGCCGCGGACCGAAGTGGAGGAGGAGCTCGACCGGGAACACGCCAAGGAGGTCGCCAAGCGGACCTATGCCCAGGGGGTGGCGGTCACCAAGGACGTGATCAACAGCGTGCGGATGGGGCGGGCCACCGGGCTCAAGCGGGTGAAGCGGGCGGTCCAGACGATCGTGGACCAGGTGTTGAACAACGAGACCTCCATCATCGGGCTCACCACCATCCGCGACTACGACGAGTATACGTTCACCCATTCGGTCAACGTCTGCATCTTCGCGGTGGCGCTCGGCAAGCGGCTCGGGCTGACCAAGTCGCAGCTCTACGACCTCGGCACCGCCGCGCTGTTGCATGACGTGGGGAAGGCCCGGATCCCGGTGGAGGTGCTCAACAAGACCAGCGCCCTGGACGAGGGCGAGTGGCGGGTCATGCAGGCCCACCCCTGGCTCGGGGCGCTCACGCTGTTCGGCATGCGCGGCTACGACGAGCTGCCCTACCGGGCGATCCTCGTGGCGCACGAGCACCACATGAAAGCCGATCTGAGCGGCTACCCCAGGACGATCCGGCCACGGCGCCCGAGCTTCTATTCCCGCCTGGTGGCGGTGGCCGACGGCTTCGACGCCGCGACCACCCGGCGATCGTACCAGAGCATCCCGATCGAGCCCGACCAGGTGCTGCGGGAGATGTGGGAGAACGAGAGCCGGGGGTACGAGCGGGTCCTGGTCAAGGCGCTGATCAACCTGATCGGCGTCTACCCGGTGGGGACCTGCGTCATCCTCGACACGTTCGAGGTGGGGATCGTGGCGGCGGCGAACCCCGACCAGAAGTTCCTGCACCGACCGCTGGTGCGGATCGCGATCGGCGCCGACGGGGGGATGCTGCCGAAGCCCGGGCAGCTCGTCAACCTGGCGGAGCAGTCGGCCGAGGGCGCGTTCCTCCGGTCGATCGTGAAGGTCACCAACCCGGACCGCTATGGTCTCGTCGTCGGCGACTACTTCGTCTGAGTCGCGCCTGGCGGACGCCTGGGCCGCGCTGCGCCGCCGGGGCGGCACGGCGCTGATTCCCTATCTCACCGCGGGGCATCCGAGCCCGGCCGGGAGCCTCGAGGCGATCCGGGCGGCCGACGAGCTCGCCGACGTGCTCGAGGTCGGGGTGCCGTTCAGCGACCCGCTGGCCGACGGGCCCACCATCCAGCGCGCGACCTTCGCCGCGCTCCACCACGGCGTGGGTCTGCCCCAGACGCTGGAGCTCATCGCCCGCGCCGCCCCGGCCAAGCCGGTGGTGGTCTTCAGCTACCTGAATCCCATCCTCCGCTACGGCGTGGCTCGGTTCCTCCGCGACGCCGGCGCGGTCGGCGTCGCCGGGGTGTTGCTCACCGACCTGCCGGCCGGCGCCGACCCGGCGCTGGAGGAGGAGCTTGCCGTGGGGCCCCTCGACCTGATCCGCCTGGTGGCGCCGACGACGCGCCCCGAGCGGGTCGCGCGGGCGCTCACCGGCGCCCGGGGGTTCGTCTACCTCATCGCGCGGCTGGGCGTGACCGGCGCGAGCGTCCGTCTGGCGGACGATCTCGCCGACTCGGTGGCCCGGGTGCGGCGGGCCACCCCGCTTCCGGTCGCGGTCGGGTTCGGCCTCTCGACCCCCGAACAGGCGGCGGCGGTGGCCCGCCTGGCGGACGGCGTGGTGGTAGGCAGCGCGCTGGTGGACCGTCTGGAACGGGAGGGCACCGGCGGCGCGCGCCGCTTCCTGGCCGAGCTCCGCGGGGCGATCGACCGGGTGGAGAAGCCGCGTGCCGCTTGACCGACGTCGGCTCCTCGAGCTCTACGCCCGGGGCCTGGTGTACGGCGGGCTCGCGACCCTGGCGCTGCTCCTGTCGCTGGAGCAGGCGTGGCTCCTCGCGCCCGGGGTCACCCTGGCGCTCACCGCGGCGACGGTGGCGCTCCGGAGCGCCCCGGTCCGGCTGAGCAAGTACTCCTATCTCACGCAGAGCGGCATCCCGGCGCTGGTCGGCGCCCTCGTGGCCCCGCCCAGTGCCACGGCGCTCGGGCTGGCCATCGGCACCCTGGTGGCGGACGGGGTGGTCCTCCGCAAGCCCGGGCGGGCGGCGCTCATCAACGCCGGCCGCGAGGTGCTGGCCTTCGCGCTGGCCTACCTCGCGTACGTCGTGGTGCTGCGCATCACCGGGGCGTCGGTCTTTTCGGTGGACTTCCTCCCCGCGGCGGTGGTGCTGGCCGGCTCGTATTTCTTCGCCTCCCGCGGGCTCTTCTACTGCACCCTGCTGGTGCGGGACAAGCTGGCGAGCGAGGAGCGGCTCCTCATCCTGCGGTACGAGATCGTCTCCTATCTCCTCACCCTCACCGCGGCCGTGGCGCTGGTGGCGGCCATCCGGACGCTCACCACCGCCGGATGGGTGGCGGTGCTCGTGGTGCTGGCACTCCTCGGCCTCCTCACGAAACGGATCCTGGAGGAGGCGATCGCGGCGGAGGACCTGAACAAGATCCATCTGATCGGCTCCACCGTGGCGAGCCACGGCCGGGTGGAGGAGGCGCTGGCTGACATCGAGCGGCTGGCGCACCGATTGCTCGACTGGGGTGACTACCGGATCTACCGGCGGGGGGAGGACGGATCCGCGCGCCTCATCTACCGCGGCGTGTTGGGGCGTGCCGATCGGGGCGAGGTACCGCCGGTGCTCGACTTCCTCCGGCGGGAGGTGCTCGAGACCGGCGAGCCGTTGCTGGTGAGCGAGGCGGCGCGGGACCCGCGGCTCGATCCTCCGATCCCCGAGATCCAGAGCCTGCTGATCTTGCCGCTCCGCTTCGGCGAGGAGACGATCGGCACCCTGGAGGTCGACCACCACAACCGCAGCGCCTATCGGGAGCGGGATGTGGCGGCGGGGGTTACCCTCGCCGGCCAGGTGGCGACGGCGCTTCACATCGCGGAGCTACGCCGGCCGCTGCTCGAGACCGTGGAGCAGATCGGGGCCCAGGTGCGGGCGCTGGCACGGGCGGCCGATGCGATGCGGGCCACAGCCGGGACCCTCGCGGCGGTCTCGCGCTCGATCCAGGCCTCGGCGGCGGAGCACGACGCCTTCGTGGCCGCGGGGCTCGAGGCGACGGCCGGGCTGGTGCGGATGACCAAGGACGTGGCGGCGGCCGGGGGGAGCGCGGCGGACACCAGCCGGCGCGCCGCGGCGGTCGCGACCCGGCAACGCGGCATCATCGACGCCGCCATCCGGCGCCTCGTCCAGCTGCAGGAACACGTGGCGGGGAGCTCCCGCGAGCTCGAGGCGCTGGGGGGGGTGAGCCGTCGGCTCACCGAATTCATCGCCTCGATCCGCGAGATCGCCGATCTCACCAACCTGATCTCGCTCAACGCGGCGATCGAGGCCGCCCGCGCCGGCCAGCATGGGCGCGGGTTCGGCGTGGTGGCCGACGGCATGCGCGAGTTGGCCGAGCAGAGCACCGAGGCGGCCCGCCAGGCCGGGCGGCTGGTGGGCGAGATCGCCGACCGGATCGGGGGCCTCTCGGGGGAGATCGGCCGGGGCCAGCGCCTGGTGACGGACGTCGGGGAGCTGAGCGGCGCGGCCGGCCGGGCGCTGGACGACATCGTGGCCGCCACCCGCGAGGCGGTGCGCCATGCCGAGCGGATCGCGGAGACGGTGGCGGCGCAGGAGGCCGCGTTCAACCGGCTCAACGTGCAGATCGAGCGGGTGGCGGTGGGCGCGGCCCGGGCGCGCAGCGAGACCGACGCGCTGGCGGGGCAGGCGAGCGAGGGGGCCCGGGGGCAGGCCCAGCTGGAGGCCGCCATCCGGGAGCTGGCCGAGGTGGCGACGCGGCTCCAGGCGATCACCCAGCACTTCTCCGCCGGCCTGTGAGCGGCGAACTGGTGTACCTGGCGCTCGGCAGCAACCTGGGCGACCGCGCCGGGCACCTGGCCTTCGCCCGACGGGCCCTGGCCGAGTTGCCGGGGACCCGGGTGGTCGCGGCCTCGCGCGTCGAGGAGACCGCCCCGATCGGCCCGCCGGGGCAGGGGCCCTACCTCAACCAGATGCTCCTGCTCGAGACGACGCTCTCGCCCCACGCCCTGCTCGACGCCTGCCAGGCGATCGAGCGGGCGGCGGGCCGGGTCCGGGCGGAGCGCTGGGGGCCGCGGACGCTGGATCTGGATATCGTCCGATACGGCGACCGGCGGATCGCCGATGGCCGCCTGGTGGTACCGCACCCCGAGCTGCCCAACCGCGAGTTCTGGCGGCGCGAGATGACCGAACTGGCTTCCTATGTCCCCTGACCCCAAGCCGCGCACCGTGCTCGATCTCGTCGCCATGAAGGCGGCGGGGGAGAAGATCGTGGTGCTCACCTGCTACGACGCCCTCTTCGCCCGGCTGCTCGAGTCGGCCGGGGTCGACGTGTTGCTGGTGGGCGACTCGGTGAACCAGGTGCTGGCGGGACGCGAGACCACGATCGACGCCACCCTGGACCAGATGATCTACCACGGCGCCGCGGTGCGCCGCGGCGCCCGGCGCGCGCTGGTGTTCGTCGACCTCCCCTTCCTGAGCTACCAGGTCTCGATCCCGGGGGCGATCCGGAACGCGGGGCGGGTGATGCAGCAGACCGGCGCCCACGGGGTCAAGCTCGAGGGCGGCAGCCGCATGGCGCCCACCATCCGGGCGCTGGTGGACGTGGGAATCCCGGTCATGGGGCACCTCGGCCTCACCCCGCAGTCGGTGCATGCCCTGGGCGGATACCGGGTCCAGGGGCGCGACCCCCGGTCGGCCGAGCGGCTCCTGGAGGACGCCCGCGCGGTCGAGGCGGCGGGGGCGTGCGCGCTGGTACTGGAGCTGGTGCCGGCCGAGCTCGCGGGGCGGATCTCCCGGGCGCTCACGATCCCCACCATCGGCATCGGGGCGGGGCCCCAATGCGACGGGCAGGTCCTGGTGCTCCACGACATGCTGGGGCTCAACGAGGGGTTCTCGCCCAGGTTCCTCAAGAAATACGGCGAGCTCGCGGGCGCGGTACGGGCCGCGGCGGCGGCGTTCGCCGAGGAGGTGCGGGGTGGCCGCTACCCCGGTCCCGAGCACAGCTTCGAGTAGGCGCGCCGGCGCCATGGAGGTCCTCGCGAGTATCCCGGCCCTCCGGGCCTGGGTGGCCGAGCGGCGGCGCCGGGGCCGTCGCATCGGCTTCGTGCCGACGATGGGCTATCTCCACGAGGGGCACCTGCGGCTGGTCGACGCGGCGCGCCGCCGGGCCGACGACGTGGTGATGAGCATCTTCGTCAATCCGCTCCAGTTCGGTCCGTCGGAGGACTTCGCCCGCTATCCCCGGGATCCCGCCCGCGACGAGGCCCTGGCGCGGGATCGGGGGGTCGACGCGCTGTTCTTCCCGTCGGAGGCGGAGATGTACCCGCCCGGCTCCGAGGTGCGGGTGGTCCCCGGCGCGACCGCGGCGCGGTGGGAGGGCGCGGCCCGTCCCGGCCACTTCACCGGCGTGCTCACCGTGGTGGCGAAGCTCTTCAACCTCGTCCAGCCCGACGTGGCGTGCTTCGGCCAGAAGGACATCCAGCAGGTGACGCTGGTGCGCCGCATGGTGCGCGACCTCGACTGGCCGATCGCGATCGTGACCGTCCCCACGGTGCGGGAGCCGGACGGGCTCGCGCTCAGCAGTCGCAACGTCTATCTCGCGCCGGCGGAGCGCGCCGAGGCCGTGGGGCTGAGCCGCGCGCTCGCGGCGGCGCACGACGCGTGGCGGGCGGGGGAGCGGCGCGCCGAGCGGATCGAGGCGGCGATGCGCGCGCGTCTGGCCATGCACCCCGGCGTGAGGGTCGAGTATATT